>JALFUO010000006.1 GCA_022784065.1 Bacteroidales bacterium
CACGGGGCGTTGCCCCTCATAATGCAGGCTGCTCTTACAGAGCGCGACACTTTAATCAATGCAACATCGTTCCCCCAGGGCGCTGCCCTGGGCTGAGTGCAGCAATTGGGCTTACAGCCCGCCACACTTGTGCAGCCAACGTAGTGAAATCATGCATTTATATGAAAGCAATTTTCGTGCAAGCGAGTGCAATAGAGCTTGCTCATATTGCCGAGTGCAGCCGAAAATCTCAAAGCAAAAATCTCAAAGTAAACGAGTAGACGAGACAAGTTTCTCATGTAAAATATAAATTAGCAAGACATCTCTGTCTTGTTTACTCGTTTACTTGTTTACTCGTTTACTTGTTTACTAAAAAATCCTCATAAAGGTCGGTATCGGTGTGCCATCAGCCGCCTCCTACTGCGTCAATAATGCCATGGCGGTGAGGAGGGCGAAGGTGAGCATGTTGCGCGAGGTGAAGCCGAGGATACGGTTGAGGGCGCGGCCTTCGCGGATTTGCGTCATCTTGCGCCACGTGAGGTAGTGGGGCAGGAGGTAGAGCATGGGCAGAATGGCCAGCCAAAGGTTGCCTTCCAACGACATGAACGCCACGAGCACGTAGGCGGCCACGCCTTGCAGCAGGTAGAACAGGCTGCCGAAACGCTCGCCTAATGCCACGACCAGCGTGCGCTTGCCCGAAAGGCGGTCCTGCTCGCGGTCGCGGTAGTTGTTGAGCACGAGGAGCGTGTCAATCAGCAGTCCGCAGGCAGCGGATAGCAGCCACACCTCGCGGCAGAAGCCGCCCGCCTCTACATAATAAGTGCCCGCTACGGGCACGAAACCGAAGAACACCCACACCAGCACGTCGCCGAAGCCGCAATAGCTCAGTAGGGTGGTGTAGAGAAAGGCAAACACGAAGCACGCCGCGCCGATGCCCACGAGCATCCAGCCGCCGTAGGGCAGGAGACACAGTCCGCAGGCGCAGGCAACGGCCAGCGTGGCGGCTATGCCCCAGCGCATTGCGCGGGGCGTTATCCAGCCCTGCTGGCACGCCCTTTCAGGGCCGAGGCGGTCGTCGCGGTCGGTGTTTTTGAGAAAATCAAAGAGGTCGTTGATGAAATTGGCAGCGATTTGCATGAATGTGGCGAAGAGCACGCACAGCACAGCCGGCGTGAGGCTGAACTTGCCCTGCGCGGCGGCCAGCGCAGAAGCCAAGACCACGGGAATAAGTGCCGCCGAGAGCGTTTTGGGACGGGCTGCCAATATCCAGGCTTTGGGGGAGTTTTGCTTCATGGTGGTTTTGTATTTTAGTAGACGAGTAAACAAGTAAACGAGTAAACGAGACAGAAATGTCGTGCTAATTAAATTTTATATAGTAACTTGTCTTGTTTACTCGTCTACTCGTCTACTTGTTTACTAATTTATTGCTTAAACGGCTTGCGCCAGTCGCAGCCTTCTTTCCAGCGCGAGCAGCCATAGGCGGTTTTGCCTTTGATGACTTTGCCAATGCCGCACTGCGGACAAATGCTGCCGGCGCGAATCACGCGCTTGCGCTGCTGCGGGGCTTCTTTTTTGTTGGCATCGGCAGGCGGCGGGGCAGGGGCGGGCGGCTCGATGGTGACGCGGCGGTTGGAGTTGTCAGAAAGCACTTGCAGCACCACGTCCGAGACCATTTGCTTCAACTCGCCGATAAACTGCGCGGGGCTGTACTCCCGCTGCTCTATGAGGCGCAGGCGGTGCTCCCAAATGCCTGTCAGTTCGACGCTTTTGAGCAAATCCTCCTTAATCAGCCCAATCAACTCTACGCCCGTCGGCGTGGCGATGAGCGACTTGCGCTGCTTGCGGATATACTGCCGCTTGAAGAGCGTCTCGATAATGGCGGCGCGGGTAGAGGGGCGGCCGATGCCGTTTTGCTTCAATGCCTCGCGCAGGCTCTCGTCGTCCACCATCTTGCCCGCCGTCTCCATAGCGCGGAGCAGTGTGGCCTCGGTGTAGGGCTTGGGCGGTTGCGTCGTCTTCTTCGTGAGCCCCGGCTTGTGCGGGCCGCTTTCCCCTTTCGCGAAAGCGGGGAGCGTGCGCTCCTCGGCGTTGTCGGCGGCGGAGTTTTTTGCGGCTGCCTCATCGTCAGGCTCATTTGCCGGCACGCCCGCCGCGCCCGATGCAGGCACGTCGCGCCAGCCCGCCTCGAGAATTTGCTTGCCCGAAGCGCGGAAGTTCACGCCGCCGGCCTCGCCCGTGACGGTCGTTGTGGAGAACTTACAGTCGGGATAGAAGTTTTGGATAAAACGGCGGCAAATCAGGTCGTACACGTTGCGCTCCACGTCGGTCAGCGCGTTAGCCGGCACGCCCGTGGGGATAATGGCGTGGTGGTCGGTCACCTTAGAATTGTCGAACACCTTTTTGCTCTTGCGCAGTGGTGCGCCGCGCAAGGGTGTGAGCAGGTTGCCGTAGACTGGTGCGATGCCGTTGAGAATACCTTTACATTTAGGATAGATGTCGTCCGTGAGATACGTTGTGTCCACGCGCGGATAGGTGGTGAGCTTGCGCTCGTAGAGGCCTTGGATGATTTGCAGCGTCTGCTCAGCAGAATAGCCGAACTTCTTGTTGCATTCCACTTGCAGTCCCGTGAGGTCGAAGAGGCGCGGCGGTGCTTCCGTGCCGTTTTTCTTAGCCACGGAGGTCACTGTGAACGGCGTGCCCTCGATTTTAGCCAGTGCGGCGCGTCCCTCTTCCTCCGTCTTGAAGCCGCGCCGCAGCGCGCCCTTTTTGTCGCCCTGCGTGGCGGTCTCGTCGTCCTCGTCGTCGAGTACGGCGGTAAAGAGCGTGTCGCGGTAGGTCGTGGCGAGCACCCAATAATCCTCGGGCTTGAAATGCTCAATCTCCTGCTGGCGGTTCACGATGAGCGCAAGCGTAGGCGTTTGCACGCGGCCAATGGAGAGCGGCGGCTGCCCCTGACGGCGGTAGCCGCCATATTTCAGAGTATAAAGGCGCGTGGCGTTCATGCCCAAGAGCCAGTCGCCGATGGCGCGGCAGAGGCCGGCCTCGTAGAGCGACTGCTTTTCCTCTTGCGGCAGCAAATGCTTAAATCCCTCGGCGATGGCTTCTTCCGTGAGCGACGACACCCAAAGTCGCTGCACGGGACACTTCGCGCCCGCCTTTTGCATGATCCAGCGCTGTATGAGTTCGCCCTCCTGGCCGGCATCGCCGCAGTTGATGATGCTATCGGCGCGGTCGATAAGTTTCTTGATAACGCCGAACTGCCGCTGCTTCGATGCGCTGTCAATAAGGCGTATGCCGAAGCGTTCGGGCACCATGGGCAGCTGGCCGAGCGACCAGTGCTTCCAGGCCGGCGAGTAGTCCTCGGGATATTTCAACTCGCAGAAATGTCCCATAGCCCAGGTCACCTGATAGCCGTTGCCTTCATAGTAACCCTGCTTCGGCTCGGTGGCCCCGAGCACCTGCGCAATGTTTTGCGCCTGACTTTGCTTTTCTGCGATGCAGACAATCATATATATTAATATGGAGTATGTTTAGATATGAGGCTTGCCGCCAAAATTTAAGGTCTTACGAGTAGGGGCGTTTTGCATAACGCCCCTACTAATATACAAACCGCAACTGGTCGCTGTCGAACTTGATGCCGTCGGCGGCGAAATAGCGGGCAAGCGTGTCGTCGGCGGCCAGGGCGCGGGGCGTGCCGGAAAGGAGGCCGCCGGGCGTGAGCAGCCACAGGCGGTCGGCGAGGCGGAAGGCGGGCTCGAGGTCGTGCGTCGAGAGCAGAATAGTTTTGCCCCGGTCGTGCGCGAGGCTTTGCAGCAGGCGCAGCGTGCCGATTTTGCCAGGGAAGTCGAGGAAGGCCGTCGGTTCGTCCAGGAGAATGAGCGGTGTGTCCTGCGCCAGCGACTTGGCAATCATCACCCTTTGCCGCTCCCCGTCGGAGAGCGAGGCGAGGGCGCGGTTGCGCAGGTGCGCCGTGCCAGTGAGGCGCATGGCCTCGTCCACCAGCTTTTGGTCAGTCTCGGAGAGGCGGCCCGAGAGCGGCGTGTAGGGCATACGTCCCGCTGCCACCGTTTCCTCCACCGTGAGATGCCCCGTGTCGGGGCGTGCCGTAAGCACAATGGAGAGCAGCGTGGACATCTGCCTTACGGAGAGGCTCTCGATGCGTTTGCCCATAATCTCCACGCTGCCCGCGAGCGGCGGCAGCAGTCCCGAGAGCGTGCGCAGCAGCGTGCTCTTGCCCGCGCCGTTCACGCCGACGAGGCACGTGAGGCTTTTGGGCGGCAGGGCCGCGCAGAGGTCAGAGCCCACCGTGTGCCGATGCCGCCCCGTGCCGTAGCCCACGGCGAGGCCGTCGATGAGCAGGGCGGAAGAGTCGGGAGAGACCGAAAGCATTTATGCCAATTTGCGTTTCAGAATGGCAGAGGCGCGTTCCAGTGCCACGTTGATATTGGGACAGATATGGTCCTTGCCGAGCAGGTGGTAGAAGCCCGCGTGTTCCAGCACCTCGTGCACCTTAGGCAGCACGCCCGAGAGCACGATGTGCGTGCCTTCGCGGTGGCTCATCTCGCAGAGGTTTTGCAGGTTGTGGATACCCGTGGAGTCGATGAACGGTACTCGGCGCATGCGAATGATGCGCACCTTCGGGTGGCGGTTGAAGCTCGTCATCAGATCCTCAAACTTATTGGCGATGCCGAAGAAGTACGGGCCGTTGATTTCGTAAACCTCCACGCCCTCAGGGATAATAAGGTGTTCCTCGTGAACCTCCGCGTCGGTCTCCTCGTTCGGGTCGATTTCGTCGGCAATCACCTTAATCTGCGTGGTCTCGGCCATGCGCTTCATAAAGAGCAGGCAGGCGATGAGCAGACCCACCTCGATGGCAATCGTGAGGTCGAAGATAACGGTGAGCAGGAAGGTGATAATCAGCACCGTGATGTCGCTCTTCGGGTTTTTCATCAGTTGGAGGAATGTGCGCCAGCCGCTCATGTTGTACGACACGACCACCAGCACGCCGGCGAGGCACGCCATGGGAATGTAGGCGGCGAGGGGCATCAGCAGCAAGAAGATGAGCAGCAGCACCACGGCGTGGATAATGCCGGCCACGGGCGTGCGGCCGCCGTTGTTGATGTTCGTCATCGTGCGGGCAATGGCACCAGTGCAGGGAATGCCGCCGAAGAGCGGCGTGCAGATATTGGCAACGCCCTGGCCGATGAGTTCCTGGTTGCTGTTGTGGTGGTCGCCGCACACACCGTCGGCCACCGTGGCGGAGAGCAGCGACTCGATGGCGCCCAGCACGGCAATCACCATGGCCGTGGGCAGCAGCGACTTAACGCCCTCCCAAGAGATGTCGGGCACCGTGAGCGGCGGGATAACGGCCTTGATTTCGCCGAAGCTGTCGCCGATGGTCGTGATGTGCATGCCGTCGGCATTGGCGTTGATGAAATACACGCCCACCGTCATCAGGATAATCGCCAGGAGCGATCCGGGTATCTTTTTCGACACCTTCGGGGTGAGGGCGATGATGAGGATGCTGAGCACGCCGATGCCGGCAGTGACCCAGTCAATCGTGCCGATATGCTCGAAATAGAGTGCCCATTTTGCGAGGAAGTCGCCCGGCATCTTGCCCGGTATCGCCAGTCCGAGGAGGTCTTTCACCTGCGTGGTGAAGATGGTGAGGGCGATACCGCTCGTGAAGCCCACCACGATGGGGTAGGGGATAAACTTAATGATGGTGCCGAGGCGGAAGAGTCCCAGCAGGATAAGGAACACGCCGGCGAGCATCGTGGCAATCATCAAGCCCGACAGTCCCAGCTGCGGGTTGCTCACGATGCCGTAGATAATAACAATGAATGCGCCCGTAGGGCCGCCGATCTGCACGCGGCTGCCGCCGAGGGCGGACACGAGGAAACCGCCGATGATGGCGGTGAGAATGCCCTGCGAGGGCGACACGCCCGAGGCGATACCGAAGGCAATGGCAAGCGGCAGAGCCACAATGCCCACAATCAGGCCCGACATGAGGTCGGCCATGAATTTCTCTTTGTTGTAATGCCGCAGGTCTTTGAAGAGGCGCGGCGCAAACACCGAATTTTTCATAACAGCTTGGTTCTACTTATCCTTATATTGGCTTCTTTCTTCTAAGAAAGTGCAAAGTTAAACATAAATTTGCGGTTTTAAGCAGTTGCCTTTGCGTCTATTGCGTCCCTGTGTTCTAAAAAATGCGTAACTTTGCCAGCAGAAAATGCCCTTTTGCTTTATGGGAAAGAAATTGAATTTGCTTACAAGTCACCTGCGCCGCCACAAATACCTTTGGACCACGCTCGTCTTCCTGCTTATCATCGGCGTGCTCGACGAGAATAGCCTCATATTTCGCTACCAACTGCACGCACGCAACGAGGCCACCCGTGCAGAAATCAGGAAATACGAGGAGCAATACCTGCGCGACCAGCGCGATTTGCAGGAAATGCAGAACAGCCCCGATGCCGTGGAGCGCGTGGCGCGTATGGACTTGTTGATGAAAACGCCTGATGAGGACGTTTATGTCATCGAGTAGACCATACAATATTATATATAGTCTACATTCGCAGAAATGAGCAATCTCCAAATCTTACTTTTCCGCATAGGCGGCGTGCTGATGATTATCGGCGCGGCGCTGCCGCTCTTCGTGCCCGCCGTCGCGCCGTATGTCTATACCCTCGGCGCGCTGCTCTTCTGTCCCATTCAGATGCTCGACCGCTACGAGGGCAGCAACCCCGTTACCCGCCGCCTGCGCCGCCAGCAGCTCTTTGGTAGCTTCGCCCTGCTCGTGGCGGGCGCGCTGATGTTTTTCAGCCTCTACCATATTCCGCCTTTCCGTGGGCGCGAGTGGCAAATAGCCCTCATCATCGGCGCAATCTTTGAAATCGTGCCGGCGTTCAGAATGAAAGAAGATAAATAAAAAACATACACAATATTTATAAATATGAAAACCATTTCTTTGCAACTCAACAAGGCGGCGCAATTCCTTGCTGCCGACGCAATTGAAAAACTCGAACCGCAGGTAAAGGCCGCCCAAGACGCGCTTGAAAACGGCACCTGCGCAGGCAACGACTTCCTCGGCTGGCTTCACCTGCCCTCAACCACTACGCCCGAACTCGTGGCCGACATCAAGGCCGCCGCTCAAACGCTGCGCGAAAACTGCGACACCATAGTCGTGGCAGGCATCGGAGGCAGCTACCTCGGCGCACGCGCCGTCATCGAAACCCTTTCCAACAGTTTCGAATGGCTGGCCAACAAGGGCGAGAACCCCGTTATCCTCTTTGCCGGCAACAACATCGGCGAGGACTATCTCTACGAACTCACCGAATATCTCAAAGGCCGCCGTTTTGGCGTTATCAACATCTCTAAGAGCGGCACCACCACCGAGACAGCCCTCGCCTTCCGCCTCCTCAAGAAACAGTGCGAGGAACAGCGCGGCAAGGACGTGGCGCGTAAGGTCATCGTGGCCATCACCGATGCCAAGAAGGGCGCGGCCCGTGTCACCGCCGACAAGGAAGGCTACACCTCCTTCATCATTCCCGACAACGTGGGCGGTCGTTTCAGCGTGCTCACGCCCGTAGGCCTGCTGCCCATCGCCTGCGCCGGCTTCGACATCGAGGCCTTGCTGAAAGGCGCGGCAGACATGGAACGCCTTACGGGTGCCGATGTGCCCCTTGCCGAGAACCCCGCCGCGCAGTATGCAGCCATTCGCAACGCCCTCTATCAGAGCGGCCGAAAGATTGAAATCCTTGCCAACTATCAGCCGAAGCTCCACTACGTGAACGAGTGGTGGAAGCAACTCTACGGCGAGAGCGAGGGTAAGGACGGCAAGGGCATTTTCCCCGCCGCCGTCGACCTCACCACCGACCTCCACTCCATGGGCCAGTGGATACAGGACGGCGAGCGCACCATCTTTGAAACGGTCATCTCTGTGGAACAGCCCACGCACAAGCTCCATTTCCCGCACGATGAGGAAAATCTCGACGGACTCAACTTCCTCGAAGGCCGCCGCGTGGACGAGGTGAACAAGATGGCAGAGCTCGGCACGCAGCTGGCGCACGTGGACGGCGGAGTGCCCAACATTCGCATTAGCATCGAGCGCCTCGACGAGTACAACGTAGGCCAGTTGCTCTATTTCTTTGAAATCGGCTGCGGCATCAGCGGCCTGCTGCTCGGTGTCAATCCTTTCAACCAGCCCGGTGTTGAGGCTTACAAAAAGAACATGTTTGCCCTGCTCGGCAAACCCGGTTACGAAGCCGAGAGCCAGGCCATCAAGGCAAGATTGTAAAGAGCGTAGGGGCGCAAGAGCGGTGCGCCCTGGCAAGAATCGGGTCGGAAATACGCCTTTCCCTTTGAAAATCGGGCCGAATGCTGTCCGAAAAGCGCAGGAAAGGGCATCAACCCCGCCCGATACCGATAAATAGACATATATATATGTATTACGAACACGCGATACAGCAATACTGCCGGCAGCACAACCTTGCGGCGTTTCGCCCCAAGGCTGTGCTGTTCGACATGGACGGTGTGCTCTTCGACTCCATGCCCAATCACGCCCGCTCATGGGCAAGGGTGTGCACGGAGTTCGGGTTGGAGATGACACCCGAAGAGGCTTACATGCACGAGGGACGCACCGGGGCTTCTACCATCAACCTCCTCGCGCAGCGTTACTGGCACCGCGATGCCACCGAAAAGGAAATCAGCGACATCTATGCCGAGAAATGCCGCCTCTTCAACGCCTGCCCCGAGGCGGGGCGTATGCCCGGAGCCATGGAGTTGCTCACGCAGGTCAAGGCGGCGGGGCTGACCATTGTGGTCGTCACGGGCAGCGGCCAGCAGTCGCTGCTCTCGCGCCTCGAAAGCAATTATCCCGGTTTCTTCCGCCCCGAACTCATCGTGTCGAGCAAGGACGTTAGCCGAGGCAAACCCGATCCCGAGCCTTATCTCATGGGTTTGCAGAAGGCAGGCGTGTGTGCCGAAGAGGCACTCGTGGTGGAGAATGCGCCGCTCGGCGTGCGTGCCGCCGTGGCCGCCGGCATTTTCACCGTGGCGGTAAACACCGGGCCTTTGCCCGAGCACGCGCTGATAGGGGAGGGAGCCAACCAACTTTTCCCCTCGATGCAGGCCTTTGCTGATGCTTGGCCGGCGTTTTATGCTTGCTTTGGTTAAATCGAGAGATTGGGGCGGACTGAAAGTACTTTCAGCCCGCCCCAATCTATTTGCCTCTCCTTTTCTTTTACAAATCATGCTGCCGCAGGCGATAGGCGGCGAGTTCGGCGTAGGGCGTGTCGGGGCGGCCGTAGTTGGCGTAAGGGTGGATGCTGATGCCGCCGCGCGGGGTGAACAAGCCCGTCACCTCGATGTACTTAGGGTCCATGAGGCGGATGAGGTCTTTCATGATGATGTTCACGCAGTCTTCGTGGAAGTCGCCGTGGTTGCGGAAACTAAACAGGTAGAGTTTCAGGCTTTTGCTTTCCACCATGCGGCGGTCGGGCAGGTAACTGATGCGGATTTCCGCAAAGTCGGGCTGCCCGGTGATGGGGCAGAGACTGGTGAACTCGGGGCAGTTGAAGCGCACCCAATAGTCGTTGTCGGGGTGCTTGTTTTCAAAGGTTTCCAAAACTTCCGGCGCATAATCGCTGCGATATTCCGTTTTCTTGCCGAGGGCGTTGAGGGTGAGGTCTTCGCGCATATTTATTTTGATTTGGGTAATAGTGGATAGGTTATTTTGATGCATAAGTCCCTACTCGTGAGACCTTGTTTTCCCAATCAAATACTTTTCCAAACCTGTGCGGCGCAGGCGGCAGGCGGGGCATTCGCCGCAGCCGTCGCCGGGAATGCCGTTGTAGCAGGTGAGCGTTTCGCGGCGTACGAGGTCGAGCACGCCGAGTTCATCGGCAAGCGCCCACGTCTCGCACTTGTCGAGCCACATGAGCGGCGTGTGGAGCACAAACTGGTCTTCGAGGGCGAGGTTGAGCGTCACGTTGAGGCTTTTGATAAAAGCGTCGCGGCAGTCGGGATAGCCCGAGAAGTCCGTTTGCGACACGCCCGTCACGATGTGGCGAATGCCGTGCTGCTGCGCAAACACAGCGGCAATGCTGAGGAAAAAGAGGTTGCGTCCAGGCACAAACGTGTTGGGCGGCGTGCCGGCAGGTTTTTCTTTATCCATAGCGACAGTCGGGTCGGTGAGCGAGTTGCGGCTCAGTTTGGCGATAAAGGGAATGTCCATGCGCTCGAAGCGCACGCCAGCCTTCATGGCAATCTTTTCAGCCAGTTCCACTTCGAGGGCGTGCTTCTGCCCGTATGCGAAACTCAGAGCCGTGACGCGGGCAAAGTGGCGCTTTGCCCAAAAGAGGCAAGTCGTAGAGTCCTGGCCGCCACTGAATACGACGAGGGCTTCCTCGTCGCGAATGTTTTTGATAGGGTCGATCATATTTTTAGTAAACGAGTAGATTAGTAAACAAGTAGACGAGTAAAATGGTTGATGGTTTTTACAAATCCTTGATGCGCCAAAAGCCGTAGCGCACATTGTCGTCGATGGCATCTTCGCCCTCGATGCGCTTGAGCAGCCGCACGATGCGCACCGTGAGGGGCAAAACAATGATTTCGTAGAGCGTCTTGAGCAGCACTTGCGTGAGCATCATCACGGGCAGCACCTGCCAAGGCACCACGCCGCCCAAGGCCAAGGGGAAGAAAATCAGCGAGTCCACGCTCTCGCCAGCCACCGTGGAGAGTATGGCGCGGAGCGAGAAGCCCTGGCCTTTCGGCGCGTTGCGCTTCATGCGGCTCATCACGTAGGCGTTCACGAACGAACCTGTGAGAAAGGCCGCGAAGGAGGCGGCGGTGATGCGCGGCGCAAGGCCGAAGATGGCATGGAAACCCGCCTCGCCCGTCCAATACGCCGCGCCGGGCAGGGCATCTGCCGCCGCGCCGAACGCCACGAAAAGGAAGTTCATCAGGAAGCCCAGCCAAATGACAAGGCGCGCCTTGCGGTAGCCCCACACCTCAACGAGGCAGTCGTTGATGATGTAAGACACGGGAAAGACGATTAGCCCCGCCGTAAGTTCCAGCGGGCCGAGCGTCACTTGCTTAGTTTCGAGGATATTCGCTGCTATCAAGCATACACAAAAGACTACCCCAAGCAGCATAAAGGGGAGGCTTACAAACGTTTTGTCTGTCTTCATTGTTCTTGTTTTTTACGAGGTTTGTCAAGCACTCGGCGGGCGCAGATGCGACCCTATATATATAATTATGTGGCGGGCGGTGTTATTGTTCGCCCTCTTCGCCAGTGGTGTCTTGTCGCATATCGCGCACAATGCTGCACGCGCCGCCGCCCGTGGGTATCTCCACGATGAACGCGGGTCCTTCCTCAATGCCGGGCTGCCCTATTTGCGCCCCGAAGCGGAGGGTAGCGGCAGAGGAATTCTCTTGGTCGAACGCCATGCCGAGGAGTACGCAGCCCTTGCTGTCGGCCGCAGAGACGAAGTCGGCGAAATCGCTTTTGGTGAACTGTTTTGAGAACAAATCCTCTCCGTCGCGCGTGGCAGTGATTTCTACGCGGTTGTCGTAGAACGTGCCGCCCAGTTCGTCGCTCACTGTAGGCAGTTCTGTGTCTGCCGTGCGCTTGATATTGATTTCAAATCGGTGTCCGCCGAGCGTGGCTACGTATTCGCGGTTGAGGTCGTTGTCGGCATGCGGACTGGCGGTCTGTTCCACGGCTACGGTTTCGGTCGATTCGTTTTTCGCATCTTGCTTTCCGCCGCATGCGGTGAGCATCAGCGCGGCGGCTATCATGGCAGTCTTAAAAAATATCCTCATTATATACTAATTGCGTTTTGTGAGTGCAAAGTTAGTGCAAGGCGAGAGAAAAGCAAAAGAAAAAGCAGGAAATGAAAGCCGCAGGCTTTTAATTTAATGCTTTTTCTTTTGCTTTTCCGAGCCGCCGCCTAAGTTATATAAAGTTAGTGCAAGGCGAGAGAAAAGCAAACGTTGAGATTCTTACCGCGCCTTGGGAATGGCAGAAATAAGTTTCCTCTCGCGCGCGCATACGCACTTTTTCCCTTTCTCCAAGATGATTTTCCTTTTCTCCAAGATATTTTTCACTATCAGCAAGGAAAACTTTGTAATAAAAACTTTCTGCGGTTTAGGGAAAAAAATCTTGCCGAAAGGAAAAACTTTAACCCGTTACGCAAAAAAATAAGACGGCGAAAGTTGCGATAAAAAACTTTGGGCAAAGTGAGAAACTTGTCAAAATGTCAACTAACAAAATCCTTTTGTGTTAAAAACGCGGGCGACGTTTAATAAATTTGCCTTGAAAAAGTGCATTGCCTATCAGTAAACCCTAACTTTGCCCACATGAAGAAGTCCACTATTTGGTTAATCGCTTTCGTGATGGGCGCATCGTTTCTGGCGTTGCTCTACATGCAGACCCGCTATCTCGCGGAAGTGATAGAAATACGCAAAGAGCAGTTCGACGAGTCGGTGCGCCACAGCCTCTATCTCGTGGCACGCAACCTCGAGTTGCACGAAACGCGTGTCGGGCTTGAGGCAGAGTTGAAAAAAGACGGACAACTCGCCGAGGACTCGCTCGGAAAGGCCCAAGCGGCGTCCGCAGCCATGCACCAGGGCGTTGAAGAAATAGAGATACCGGCGGTGTCGAACAATACCGTGCCGCAGAAGTTCTTCTTCGCCAAGCGCCGCCGCCTGCCCGTCGACGAGGCGTTTCGCGACAGCGTGCGCCAGCGGTACATCTACCAGCGCGGACTGCTGGACGAGGTGGTTTACGACATTCTCTACGAAACTAACGAGAAACCCCTCTACGAGCGCATAGACTTCTCCCGAATGGACCACGACCTCCGCACCTCCCTCAAAAGGAACGGCATCGACATAGACTACCACTTCTACGTCACCACCTCCGACGGGCGCGAAATCTACCGTTGCTCCGACTATACGGCCGAGGGCGAGGACTTCACCTACAAGCAGGTGCTCTACCCCAACGACCCGCAGGCGCAGATGGGCTTGCTCTACATACACTTCCCCGAAATGCAGAAGTACATCTTCTCGAGCGTGCGCTTCATCATTCCCGCCATCGTGTTCACCCTCGTGCTGCTCATCGCCTTCATCTTCACAATATATACCATATTCAGGCAAAAGCGGCTCACGGAGATCAAGAACGATTTTATCAACAACATGACGCACGAGTTCAAGACGCCCATCTCCACCATTTCGCTCGCGGCGCAAATGCTCGGCGACGGCTCCGTGACGAAGAGCGAATCGATGCTCAAGCACCTTTCGGGAATTATCGTAGACGAAACGAAAAGGCTGCGTTTCCAGGTGGAGAAAGTGCTGCAAATGTCGATGTTCGAGAAAAAAGCCGATACCTTCAAGCGCAAAGAACTCGACGCCAACCGCGTCATTCAGGACATCGTCAACACTTTCCGCCTCAAGGTCGAAGCCTCCGGCGGCAGCGTCGATGCCCACGTGGACGCAGCGAACGACACGGTGTTTGTGGACGAGATGCATTTCACCAACGTGGTGTTCAACCTCATGGACAACGCCATAAAATATAAGCATCCCGACCGCCCCTTGCAGCTCCGCGTCTCCACCGAGAGCACCGACAGCCGCTACATTATCCGGGTGGCCGACAACGGCATCGGCATCAAAAAAGAGGACTTGAAAAAGATTTTCGAGAAATTCTATCGCGTCCACACCGGCAACCGCCACGACGTGAAAGGCTTCGGCCTCGGGCTGGCCTACGTGAAGAATGTGGTCACCGCCCTCGGAGGCAATATCCACGCCGAAAGCGACTTTGGCCGCGGCACGACCTTCATCATCTCCCTGCCGCTGCTGAAATAAAATCAGCAAACGATTAGGAAAAACGCCCCCAACTCGCGAGGCCTTAAAAAAACTTGTTGGCTAAATAATGATCCAAGACAATATCAATACTAACTCTTAAATTCAAAACGATTATGGAAACGAACTTCAACGACGAAAAGATGAGCATCCTGCTCTGCGAAGACGACGAAAACCTCGGCATGCTGCTCCGCGAATATCTGCAAGCCAAGGGCTACAACACCGAACTCTATCCCGACGGCGAGGCAGGCTTCCGCGCTTTCAGCAAAGGAAAGTACGACCTCTGCGTGCTCGACGTGATGATGCCTAAGAAAGACGGCTTCACCCTCGCCAGAGACATCCGCCAAATCAACGACGAAGTGCCCTTCATCTTCCTCACTGCCAAGACGCTCAAGGAAGACATCTTCGAAGGCTTCCGCGTGGGTGCCGACGACTATCTCACAAAGCCCTTCTCCATGGAAGAACTCACCTTCCGCATCGAAGCAATCCTGCGCCGCGTGCGCGGAAAGAAGTCGCGCGACCGCGTGGTCTACAAAGTGGGCAGCTTCACCTTCAACACGCAGAAGCAGACCCTCACGCGCGGCGAGGAAGTGACGAAGCTCACCACCAAGGAGAGCGAACTGCTCCGCCTGCTCTGCATCCATATGAACGAGGTGCTGCAGCGCGACTACGCGCTCAAAACCATCTGGATCGACGACAATTATTTCAACGCCCGTTCCATGGACGTCTACATCACGAAGCTGCGCAAGCACCTCAAAGACGACGAGAACGTAGAGATTATCAATATCCACGGCAAGGGTTACAAGCTCATCAGCTCCGAGCCGGAATAAGGATTGACAGTACTGAACATAAATAAGCAGAGGCACGCCCCAAAGCGGGGCGTGCCTCTGCTTGCTTATGGCCTGCCGGGAGATTAGGGACGCGTGCAATATTCATACAGCCGCTTGTAAAACTTGTGGCGGCAAAGGGTGTCGGCATCGCCGAGAATGATAAGTTTGAAGCGGGCGCGGGTGATGGCCACGTTCGTGCGGCGCAGGTCGGACAAGAAGCCGATTTCGCCGCCTGGGTTCGAGCGCACCAGCGAGAGGATAATCACGTCGCGCTCGCTGCCCTGAAAGGCATCCACCGTGTTGATGGTGATTTGCCGGCGCAACGGGCGCAGGTATTCGTCGCTCTTGATGAGCGAGCGCAGATACTGCACCTGGGCGCGATAGGGCGAGATGATGCCGAAACTCACGCGCTCCTCCGCGAGCCGATGCCTGCCCACCTTCTCCGCATAGGCTTTGAGCGCGGCAACGGTGGCTGCAGCCTCTTTCTTATTGATGCGCCCGAAGGTGGCGCCCACAAACGCCTCGTTGCCCCGGCCGCCGTCGTCTTCATCATCGGCCGTGACGTTTATCCACGTCATCGGCTCGTCGAGTTCCTCCGCAAGCGACCGCCCGAGCACCTCCGGCGCGGCTTCGAGCCTTCCGCCGTAAAACCATTCCGAAGAAAAGCGCATCAGCCTTTCGTTCATGCGATACTGCATCGTGAGCAGCCGCACCGCTGCAGGGTGCATCTCCGCCAGTTGCTCAGGTATCGTGACTGCCAGCCCGCTGCGCATCGCCTCGGGGCATTTCACAGTGGGCGGCAACTGCTTGTGGTCGCCGGCGAAGACCACGCGGTCGGCTTTGAGCATGGCAATCCAGCAAGCGGCTTCGAGCGCCTGCGCCGCCTCATCGATAAAGAGCGTGTGGAAGCGGCGACCCGTCATCACGGGGTTTCCCGCGCCAGTGAGCGTGGAGGCGATGACCCGCGCATTGTCGAAGAGCGCGTGGCGGATACGCAGTTCCAACTCATCGGCGCGCTCGCGCAAGCGGTATATCTTTTGATGGAAATCCGCCCCGCGCTGCCGCCTCGGCTGCGACATCAGGGTGCGCAGCGTGCGGCGTATCTGCCAGAGGGCGGGATAGTCGGGGTGCTCCTCGAAACGCCGCTCATAGGTGTTGGCAAGCATCTCCGGCGTGACGCGCGTGGGGTTGCCGATGCGCAGCACGGGAATGCCCCGCGCCGCGATTTGCGATGAAATCCAGTCGACCGCCGTGTTGCTCTGCGCACACACCAGCACCTGCGGCTCTCGGCGCAGCACTTCGCTCACCGCCTCGACCAGCGTGGTGGTCTTGCCCGTGCCCGGAGGGCCGTGCACCACGAGCACCTCACGCGTGTTGAGGATATCGCGCACCGCCTGCTCCTGTGCCGCGTTGAGCCACGGCAACCTCGTGGCACACCCCACGGCGGCGGGCGGTGAAAGCGGCGTGCCGCCGTGGATAATGTCGCGCAGCAGGGCCGTGCGGTCGCCTTTGGCCTCTGCCACGCGGCGCAGCGCATCGAACATCAGGCGGTAAGTCGTCTCGTCGAAATAGAGCTGCACGCCCAGCTGCTCCCGGCTTTGGAGCGTGGCAAGCGCCGCCTCGCTGGGCAGCGTCACCGTGAGGCGGTCGTCCTCGGCGAAGCACACCGTGCCCGTGACGGGCAGGAACGTCTGGCGGCCGGTGGCATCGGCAGAGAAGAAACAGACGGCGCGGCCATACTCAAAGTTATGGTCGGCGTCGTCTGTTTCCGTTTTAATGATTTCCACCGTGAAGCGGTCGAGCGAGTTATAGCGTGCCCTGCCCGTCGTGACGGGAAACCAGCAGTCGCCGCGCCTTTTCTTGCGCTCGATGCCCATCGTCTGGCTGTCGCGCTTGAACGCCGCCTTCTCGTATTCGTATTCCCGCCGCAGGAGTTCGGCGTGTTTGGAAAGATTCATTCAGTGTCGCTTCGCTATTTAGTCTAAAATCTTTAGCGTCTTTTCTTTTTTTACTTGCATCGTTTGAAGCGGCCCTCAAACGATGCAAGCGGTTTTATGGTTTTTTGCCAATATCATGAACTAATTCAACTGACGGGCTTAGGAGGCATCAAGGCCTATGCTGCGCAGGCGGCAGTGGACGGTCGTCGCCGCGCTCCACGCTGACGCTGATTTGCACGGCGGCCTTTTCGCTAATCTTGAAGTCGGCAGCCACGCCGAAGCGGTCGCGGCCGCGCCAAGGCAGCCCGGGCATTAGGCAGTCGCTGCGCAGGGAAGAAGCATCGCGCGGCAGGAGCGACTTGTTAAAATAGGCGTAGAGCGCGATGCGGTCGTTCACGCGATAGCCCAGCTGCGCCGCCAGCCCCACGTCAGTAAAGCCGAACGGGCCCCAGGTGAAATGGTCGGCATAGACGCCGCCGGCAAAAGAAAATTTCTTGCCCAGGGGCATCATATAGGCAAAGGCCGCCGTCTGCCCCCAGCCCGCGCCGCGCGGCGAGTGCTTGCCCAGCCCCGCCGTGACGCTTGCCGAAAAGGCGGCGTTGAAACCTTCGTGCAACGGCCAAGCCAAACCGCCCGGACCGCCGCCCAGAAAAGAGAGTTCTGAAAAGAGCGGCGAGGAATAGCCAAACAGGGTCGTTGTGGGATAATAGCCTGCGCTTTGCGCTGCGATACTGTCAGCCGGCACTGAAACCTGTACCCCTGCCACGCTGTCGGGCACCGTGCGCACCTCCCGCACCTCCTGCGCTGCGGCAGGCAGGGCGAGCAAAAATATCGTGCCGAATAATATTTTTGCCAGCAATTTCATAAAGCCTAAGATTAATACAACTGCAAATATATGCAGAAATAAGCATTTCAAGCCCCGCCTTTGCTAAGTTTCTTATAAGATAAGGCGCAATTATTTCCCAAAAACTTTTGTATTTTCAAATCTTTAATGCAAATTTGCAAAGTTAATCTATCAAAACACTACGCTTATGGAAAACTATACCGCCCCGAAGTGTGGGCTCAAAAGAGAGGATTTCCAAAAGGAAGTCAACGGCAAGGCCGTAGATTTGTTTTTCTTGACTAATGAAAACGGCATGGAAGTGGCCGTTACCAACTACGGCGGCTCGCTCGTGGCTATCATGGTGCCCGACCGCAACGGCAACTATGCCAACGTTATCCAAGGACACGATAATATCGACGACTGCCTCAATTCGCCCGAACCTTTCCTCAGCACGCTCGTAGGCCGCTACGGCAACCGCATCTGCAAGGGTCGCTTCACGCTCAACGGCAAGGAGTACCACCTCGCCGTGAACAACGGGCCGAACCACCTGCACGGCGGCCCCACGGGATTTCACGCCCGCGTGTGGGACGCAGAGCAAATCAACGGCCATGCGCTCGTGCTGCGCTACGTGTCGCCTTATTATGAGGAGGGCTTCCCCGGCGAGTTGTCGATGACCGTGATGTACACGCTGACCGACGACAACGAACTCGTTATCGACTATAAGGGAACGACCAACAAGAAGACGGTGGTGAACATGACGAGCCATGGCTTCTTCTCCCTCGCAGGTATCGCCAACCCCACGCCCTCTGCAATGAATGTGGTGTGCCAAATCAACGCCGATTTCTTCGTGCCCATCGACGAAAACTCTATCCCGACGGGCGAAATCCGCAGCGTGAAGGGCACACCTTTTGATTTCACAGAGCCGCACGCCGTGGGCGAGCGCATCGACGACCCCGACTGCCAGCAAATCAAGAACGGCGCCGGCTATGACCATTGCTATGTGCTCAACAAGCGCGAGCCGGGCGAGCTTTCTTTCGCCGCCAAAATCACGGAGCCTGAAAGCGGACGCACCATGGAAGTCTATACCACCGAACCGGGCGTGCAATTCTACTCCGACAACTGGGCAGACGGCTACAAAGGCCAGCACGGAGCAACCTTCGGCCGCCGCAGCGCGCTCTGCTTCGAGGCACAGCACTTCCCCGACAGCCCCAACCGCGCACACTTCCCCAGCGTGGTGCTTAAACCCGGCGAAGTCTATACGCAAAAGACGATTTACAAGTTCGGCGTCGAAGCATAATCAGGGCAAATAGTTTATAGAGACTATATATTTTATAGATGCTTCTCGTTGGTATAATTGTGATATACTATGACTAAGGCGTTACCTGCCTGGAAGGCAGTACGGAGCGAAGCGACGATAACCGGGGACGCAGTCCTCGGTGGCTTCTATTGCAATAGTACTGCCTGGAAGGCAGTACGCCTGTGGAAAAGTTTAAGGAGCAAGTCCTGTGGCGTAGTGCCTTCCAGGCACATCGTCCTTTCAACGCCTTTCCGAGCACTTCGTGCCCGGTTACTATCGCTTCGCTCTGTAGTGCCTTCCAGGCACTTAATACATAATAGCAATTCGACCAACGCGCAAACCCTATAATTTTCTAAGAACACAATATTAATTTCTAAAAAACAAAATCTAAAACAATGAGTAATCAACAAAAACAATGGGGAGCCATCATCGTGATGATTGCGCTCTTCGCCATGATTGCCTTCGTGACGAACCTCTGCACGCCGATGGCAACCATCATCAAGAACCAGGGCGAGATTTCCAACGTACTCGCGCAAATCGGTAACTACGGCAACTTCTTCGCCTATCTCATTATGGGTATTCCCGCCGGTATGCTGATTGCCAAGTACGGCTACAAGAAAACGGCTCTCATCGGCTTGGCTGTCGGTATCGTCGGCATCCTCATCCAGTGGTACAGCGGTCAGCTCGACGCACAGGAGAACCTCGGCCTCGTGTTCACCGTTTACCTCATCGGCGCATTCATCGCAGGCTTCTGCATGTGTATCCTCAACTGCGTGGTAAACCCCATGCTCAACCTCCTCGGCGGTGGCGGCAACAAGGGCAACCAGCTTATCCAGCTCGGCGGTGTGTTCAACAGCTCCGCAGCCGTGGCTTGCTACATCCTTATGGGTGCTCTGATTGCCGATGCCACTAAGGCTAAGATTTCCGACGCTACGCCCGCTTTGATGATTGCCCTCGCCATCTTCGTGATTGCTTTCATCGTGATTATCTTCACCAAGATCGAAGAACCCGAGCAGGCTCCCGTGCAGCTCGACCTTATTAAAGGTGCCATGGGCCACAGCCACTTCGCCCTCGGCACGCTCGCCATTTTCCTTTACATGGGTATCGAAGTAGGTGTGCCCAACTTCGTTAACCTCTACCTTACGGCCGGCGACCCCGCCACAGGTCTTGAACCTATCCCCGCCGGCACTGTCGGCATGCTCGTTGCCGTATATTGGTTCATGATGCTGATTGGCCGTTTGGTAGGCGCCAGCATCGGCAGCAAGGTTTCCAGCCGCGCCATGATCACCACGGTTTCCATCGCCACCCTCGTGCTCGTGCTCTTCGGCATGTTCGCTCCCACGGACGTTACCGTAAACTTCCCGGGCGTTGACTGGGGCAAACTCGAAATGATTTGGCAGCCCGTACCCCTCGGCATCTTCTCCTTCCTGCTCGTCGGCCTTTGCACCAGCGTTATGTGGGGCGGCATCTTCAACATGGCCGTTGAGGGCCTCGGCAAGTATACGGCTATCGCCAGCGGTATCTTTATGACGATGGTATTCGGCTGCGCCGTGATGATGTTTATCCAAGCAAAGGTTGCCGATATGTTTGGTTACATTCCCAGCTTCTGGGTTGTAGTCTTCTGCGCCGCTTACCTGCTCTTCTACGCCCTCGTAGGCAGCCGTGTTACCAAGCGTTCTGAATAATTTTAGTAAACAAATAAACGAGTAGACAAGGAAATTTTCGTGCAAGCGAGTGCAATAAGTTTACTTTAATTGCCGAGCGCAGCCGAAAATCTCAAAGAAACAAGACAAGTTACTTATGTAAATATTATTAGCAAGACTTCTCTGTCTCGTCTACTCGTTTACTCGTAAACTCGTCTACTAAAGAACTTATAATCTTTCCCAGCAAAATAAATTTCTAACCCTATAAAAACTATACTCCCATGAAACTGACAATAGACGACGTGCGTTCACGTTTCATCAAGCACTTTGACGGCGAAACGGGCAGCGTTTACGCTTCTCCCGGCCGCATCAACCTCATCGGCGAACATACCGACTACAACAACGGCTTCGTTTTCCCCGGCGCAGTAGAGCAGGGCATGATTGCCGAAATCAAGCCCAACGGCACGCGCAACGTACGCGCTTACTCCATCGACATGAAAGACTACACAGAGTTTTCGCTCGACGACGAGGCAGGTCCTAAGGCTACTTGGGCACGCTACATCTTCGGCGTTTGCCGCGAGATGATGGCCCTCGGCGTTCCCGTCCAAGGTTTCAACACGGCCTTTGCAGGCGATGTGCCCCTCGGCGCAGGCATGTCCTCCTCCGCAGCCCTCGAAAGCACCTACGCTTACGCGCTCAATGACCTCTGGGGCGACAACAAGATCGAGAAGATGGAACTCGCCCGCGTGGGCCAGCGCACCGAGCACAAGTACGTAGGCTGCAACTGCGGCATCATGGACCAGTTCGCCTCCGTATTCGGCAAGAAGGGCAGCCTCATGCGCCTCGACTGCCGCAGCGGCGAATATCAGTACTTCCCCTGGCATCCGAAAGGCTACCAGCTCGTTCTCGTGAACAGCTGCGTGAAGCACATACTGGCCGGTTCTCCCTACAACGAACGCCGCTTGCAGTGCGAGCACGTTGCCGAAATCATCAAGCAGACCCACCCTGAAGTTGAGTCGCTCCGCGATGCCACGATGGAGATGCTCGATGAGGTTAAGGGTCAAATCACAGGCGACGAATACAAGCGTGCCCGCTACGTCATTGGCGAAGTAGAGCGTGTGCTCGCCGTTTGCGACGCCCTCAAACACGACGACTACGAGATGGTAGGTAAGATGATGTACGAAACGCACTACGGCCTGAGCAAGGAATATGAGGTGAGCTGCGAAGAGCTCGATTTCCTCAACGACATTGCCAAGGAAGAAGGCGTTACCGGCTCGCGCATCATGGGCGGCGGCTTCGGCGGCTGCACCATCAACCTCGTTGCCGACGAACTCGTTGATAACTTTAAGAAAGTAGTAGTAGAGAAGTTTGCCGCCAAGTACGGCAAGAAGCCCATCATCATCGACGTTGTCATCGGCGACGGTGCCCGCAAGCTCCTTTAATTTACTGAAAATATCTGCTGAAAAGGGCGCGCCAAGCGGCGTGCCCTTTTCTTTTTTGCCTGTCCCAAAACAAAACGTCTCTTATCTGCTTTGGATTTTTCGCTCCAAAGCAGATATTTTTTATTTGCTTGCTGATAATCTTTTCTGTCATATAGAAAGTTTTTGTTACAAACTTTGTAACACGTATTACAAAGTTTGTAATATGTATTAGCAAGTTTGTAATGGCCGTTACAAAGTTTGTAACAAACTTTTTCTTGGCAGAAAGTGAAAAATATCAAGGAGAAAGAAAAAAATATCTCGGAGATAGTAAAAAATATCTCCGAGATAATGCGCGTTTTGCCGAAGCTGGTAAATGAAGTGCGCCGTGTTACGATGCCGATCTGTATTGCCGTGGCGTTTGTCCCGTATGCCCCTTGATAAAGCGCACGAAATGCTGCGGATAGTCAAAGCCGAGCGATTGGCTCACCTGTCTGATGCTCAGCGAAAGGTTGTCGAGCAGTTGCTTGGCATGGGAGAGCAGGCGGCTGGCAATTAACTCTTTGGCCGTCTGGCTCGTCTCCACGCGCACCAGTTCGCCGAAATAGCCGCTCGAAAGGCAGCATCGCTCGGCAAAATATGCCACCGTGGCCAGCCCTTCGCGGCAGGCTTTCGTTTCGATGTAGTCTTTGAGCAATGCCTCAAACTTTGTGACCACGGAGTGGTTGATTTCCTCGCGCGTTCACGAACTGGCAGTCGTAGAAATACAGGCAATAATTGAATGGCAACTCGATGTGCGAAACAATGGGGATGGTGCGTGTGCCTGTCGAAGCGCACCACGCTCACAAGGCGGGTGTACCGTTTCAAAGCCGTAACGCTCGTTGGATTGCTATACGGAGTTATAATAAATCTCTTTCATAATCGGCAATGTTAGCGGGTCTTATTGAATTTCAACAGGACGATGCAAATTTACGCTTGTAAAATCAATATGAAAATTACAAGAACTTTGGGAAAAGTTACCATTTTTGAGATTTTTTGCGGGTGTGGCATTGAATTATAACGCTTGAAAGACGTTTTTAATGCGTAACTTTGCATAGTAAATCCACCTTATCTTATTTGAAACATGACCGTCACGATCATTATCCTTTGTCTCTCGGCCATTTTGTTTGTCAACGGCCGCATTCGCTCTGACCTCGTTGCCGTGTGTACGGCACTCTCGCTCGTGCTTTGCGGCATCTTGTCGCCCGAGGAGGCATTGGCGGGCTTCGCCAATCCCATTGTCATCATGATGGCAGGGCTGTTCGTCGTGGGCGAAGGCATTTTCAGCACCGGGCTTGCGGGGCGCGCGGGGCGTAAGATAATGGGGCTGGCAGGCGGGAGCGAAACTCGGCTATTTGTGCTCGTGATGCTCGCCACGTCGTTCGTCGGGGCCTTCGTGAGCAACACGGGAACCGTAGCGCTGATGCTCCCGATTGTGGTGAGTCTGTGCCGCTCCGGAGGTTTCTCGCAGTCGCGCCTGCTGATGCCGCTCGCCTTTGCCGGCAGCATGGGCGGTATGCTCACGCTCATCGGCACGCCGCCCAACCTCATCGTGCGTGATGCCCTTGTGCAGGCCGGCTATGCGCCGCTGGGCTTCTTCTCGTTCGCTCCCATAGGCATATTGTGCATCGCCACAGGCACGCTCGTGCTCCTGCCGCTCACCCGCCGTTTCCTGAAAAACAAGGCGCATTCTTCGGCGATGCCTTCAGGCAAGTCGCCCGAGCAGTTGGCGGAAGAGTACAAGCTCACGCAGAGCCTGACGCAGCTCGTCATCCAACCAGGCTCGCCATTTGCCGGGAAGACGCTGCGCGAACTCGACGTATACGGCCGTTACGGCATCACCGTGTTTGAGATACGCCGCACCTCGCAGACAGGCGGCGGAACCGTGAAGCGCGTGGAACAATTCACGCTGGCGGAAACGTCTCTCTGCGCAGGCGACCAACTCTTCTTGAGCGGCGCGCCCCAAAGCGTGGAACTCCTCGCGGCCGAGAACCGCCTCAAAATCTCTAAGCTGAAGAAAGGCGACAACTTGCACTTCTACGACATCGGCATGGCCGAAATCCTTATTCTCCCCTCCTCCTCGCTCGTGGGACAAAGCGTGGCGGGGGCTGCTTTCCGCGAACAGCACGGGCTGAACATCTATGGCGTGAAGCGCCACGAGCAGCACATCACCTCCAACCTCAAAGACCTCAAACTCCACGCAGCCGACATTCTCCTCGTGCAAGGCCCGTGGAGCAACATCGCGCGGCTGAACAAGGACGAAGGGCGCGAGTGGGTCGTCATCGGGCAGCCCGAAAAGCAGGCGGCACGCATCACGCTCGACTACAAAGCACCCTTAGCGGGTTTCATCATGGCGGCGATGGTTGCCCTTATGGCATTGCCTTTCATTCCCGTGGCGCCCGTCACGGCGGTGATGCTTGCGGCGGTAGCTATGGTGTTTACGGGTTGCGTGCGCAGCGTCGAGGCGGCCTACAAAAGCATCAACTGGGAAAGCATCGTGCTCTTCGGCGCCATGCTCCCCATGTCGACGGCTTTGGAAAAGACGGGCGCGTCGGCTGCCATATCCTCCGGCCTCGTTTCCGCCGTGGGCGATGCAGGGCCTTATATGCTGCTCGCCGCCATCTACTTGGCAACCTCCGTTATGACCTTCTTTATTTCAAACACCGTGACCGCCGTGCTCATGTCGCCCATCGCCCTCGCTGCGGCTACGGCGCAGGGCGTGAGCGCAGTGCCCATGCTGATGGCCGTGACGGTAGCGGCGAGTATGTGTTTCGCCTCTCCGTTTTCCACTCCTCCCAATGCCCTCGTAATGTCGGCGGGCGGCTACCGCGCCATCGACTATGTGCGCGTTGGTTTGCCCTTGCAAATCGTCACGGCCATCGTCATGATCATCGCCCTGCCCCTCCTTTTCCCATTCTAAATATATATCCCAGTGCAATTTCCGCCCGATAACAGCAGAAAGTTGCAGGCAATTTGCAAAAAAATGCTTTTCCCCTTGTTCATATCGGCAACAATGCCTACCTTTGCACTCGCTTTTGAGCAATAAAGGTTTGATTCGCTAGCTCAGCTGGTAGAGCACAACACTTTTAATGTTGGGGTCTTGGGTTCGAGCCCCAAGCGAATCACTTCTTTTGAGACTTCAAAAGGCTTGCGCGGTAATACGGGCAAGCCTTTTGTCTTTGTTGACAAAAACGCTGTGTGCGCTTTGTCCAAAAGCTAACATCGCTTTCGATATGAGGGCACTCCAATGCGTGCAGTACAAAGAAAGAAGCCGCCGTCAGGGATTGGTCCTGCCGGCGGCTTCGGTGTAATCATTAAGAAAAACTATAAAAGGCCTTCCCCTTTTGCTCTGCCGCTGTGCGGATTAATGCGCAGAAAGGGTCAAACAACAGGGCAGTTCACGTGCTCGCGGAAGATGCGCAGCGCATTCTGCTTGCGCTCGGCAGAGAGCGGCTCTACGTTTTCGAGGCGGTAGGGAATGCCGAGCTCCTTGTATTTGAATGCACCCATGACGTGATAGGGCAAAATTTCCACGCGCTCCACTACGGAGTACTGCGCCACGTGGGCGGCAAGGGCGTGCAGCCGCTCGTCGTCGTCGGTATAGCCTGGCACCACCACGTGCCTGATCCAGGTGGGCTTGCCAATAGATTGCAGGTAGTCGAGCAAGGCCTGGTTGTGGGTGCGCGGAGCGCCCACGTAGGTCTTGTGCAGCGAATCGTCGAGCGTCTTGATGTCGAGCAGCACGAGGTCGGTTTCTTCGAGCGCAGCCTTGACTTGCGCGTTGAAGACGGCGCCAGAGGTGTCGAGGGCGGTATGGAAACCGCTCTGGCGGCACAGGCGGAAGAACTCTGCGAGAAACTCTGCCTGCATCAGCGGCTCGCCGCCGGTGCACGTCACGCCGCCGCTGCGGATAAAGTTCTTGTATTTCTTTACCTCCGCAAGCAGTTCCTCGGGGGTCAGCTCATACTGGACGGGGCGATTGATGTCCCACGTATCGGGGTTGTGGCAAAAGGCACAACGCAAAGGACAGCCCTGGAAAAAGGCTACAAACCTGATTCCGGGGCCGTCCACTGTGCCAAAGGATTCGATGCTGTGCAGTCGTCCTTTCATAAAGAGATATTTTTAGCAAACGGGTTTACGAGTAGACAAGCAAACCCGTTTACACCATTTACAACGAGTGGTTAATCGTGCGCGAAATCACGTCGAGCTGCTGCTCGCGGGTGAGCTTCACGAAGTTTACGGCATAGCCGCTGACGCGGATGGTGAGCTGCGGATATTTCTCGGGGTGATCCATAGCGTCGATAAGCAGTTCGCGGTCGAAGACGTTCACGTTGAGGTGGTGTCCGCCATCGGGTGTGAAGTAGCCGTCCATAAGACCCACGAGGTTATCGATCTGCACCTGATTTTCCTTGCCGAGCGTAGCGGGCGAGATGGCAAACGTGTAAGAAATGCCGTCGTGGCTGTGCTGGAAGGGCAGCTTGGCAACAGAGGCGAGGGCGGCAACTGCACCCTTCACGTCGCGTCCGTTCATAGGGTTGGCACCCGGTGCAAAAGGCACGCCCTTGGTGCGGCCATCGGGCGTTGCGCCGGTGTGCTTGCCGTACACCACGTTTGAGGTAATCGTGAGAAGCGACTGCGTGGGAATGGCGTGGCGATAGGTTTCGTGCTGGCGCATGTATTCCATAAACTTCTCCGTCACCATCACTGCGAGTTCGTCGGTGCGCTCGTCGTTGTTGCCGAAGGGCAGGCTGGGCGTGCCTTCCTGCTCGAAGCCGATGGCGATGCCACGCTCGTCGCGGATGACGCGCACCTTGCCGTACTTCACGGCAGCCAGAGAATCGGCCACGATGGAGAGGCCTGCGATACCCGTGGCACGGGTGCGGATTACGTCGCCGTCGATAAGCGCCATCTGGTAAGCCTCGTAGTCGTACTTGTCGTGCATGTAGTGGATAATCTTGAGCGCATTGACGTAGGTCTTGGCGAGCCAGCGCATCATGTTCTCAAACTTATACATCAGCACGTCGTAGTCGAGATATTCGTCCTTGATGGGCGCGAAGTCGGGGCCTACCTGCTCGCCGCTCATTTCGTCGCGGCCGCCGTTGATGGCATAGAGCAAACACTTGGCGAGGTTGGCGCGTGCGCCGAAGAACTGCATCTGCTTGCCGATCTTCATCGGGCTTACGCAGCAGGCAATGCCGTAGTCGTCGCCGTAGTCGGGACGCATGAGGTCGTCGTTCTCATATTGGATGGCCGAGGTCTTGATAGACATCTTGGCGCAATATTTCTTCCAGCTTTCAGGCAGTTCCTGCGCCCAGAGCACAGTGAGGTTGGGCTCGGGAGCCGGACCGAGGTTGTCGAGCGAGTGGAGGAAGCGGAAAGAAGTCTTCGTCACCATCGTGCGGCCGTCAACGCCCATACCGCCGATGCTTTCCGTCACCCACACGGGGTCGCCGGAGAAGAGGTCGTTGTATTCCGGAGTGCGGAGGAAGCGCACGATGCGCAGCTTGATGATGAGCTGGTCGATGAGTTCCTGTGCCTCTTCTTCCGTGAGTTTGCCGTCTTTAATGTCTTTTTCAATGAAGATATCGAGGAAAGTGCTTACGCGGCCGATCGACATGGCTGCGCCGTCTTGGTCCTTCACTGCGCCGAGGTAGCCGAAGTAAACGAACTGCACGGCTTCGCGGGCGTCGCGTGCCGGGCGGGTCACGTCGAAACCATAGTTGGCGCACATCTTAACGAAGCTCTTCAAAGCTGCAATCTGCTCAGAGGTTTCCTCGCGCTTCTGGATGCACTCTTCGGTCATCTCCTGAATGTCGAGGCGTTCGAGGAAACGCTTGCGCTCTTCGATGAGGTTGTCCACGCCGTAGAGGGCGATGCGGCGGTAGTCGCCGATGATGCGGCCGCGGCCGTAGGCATCGGGCAGACCCGTGATGATGTGGGCGTGGCGGGCGGCGCGAATGTCCTTGTTGTAGGCAGAGAACACGCCGTCGTTGTGCGTCTTGCGGTATTTCGTGTAGATTTCCTTGGTAGCGGGGTCAAGCTCGTAGCCGTAGGCTTTGAGTGCGCTTTCCACCATGCGGATACCGCCTTTGGGGAAGATGCCGCGCTTGAGCGGCGCATCGGTTTGCAGACCCACGATTACCTCGTTGTCCTTGTCGATGTAGCCAGCGCCGTAAGTGTCGATAGATTGCGGAAGTTTCTGTTCTGCGTCATATACGCCTTTCTCGCGTTCCACCTTGAACATTTCCGTGAGTTTGTTCCAAAGAGCCGTTGTCTTTGCCGTGGGACCTGCGAGGAATGATTCATCTCCGGTGTAAGGGGTATAATTGTGCTGGATAAAGTCGCGCACATTGATTTCGCGCTTCCAGATGTAACCGTCAAAACCTTCGATGTGATTTGATAATTTCATAAGATACTGTGGTGTATATGGTTAATAAAATAAAGATGCAACGCTTTGCATTTCCTCCACAAACACGCCCCGCACAGAAAAGACAAAAAAGCAAAAAAACATGGTTGCTTGCGCGGCGTCTTTGTTTCGGACTGCAAAGTTCGGAAAAAAATTCTAATTATCACAACAAATCGGCCATTATCGTATAAGAAACCTAACAGTTTTCCAAAAGTCAGCGAAGAGAGCGGGGTGGGGCGGGGCAGTTTCTTGTAGATGCGCCAAAATTTGTTTTGCTTATAAGAAAAGATTGATTTTGTCGTGTTAATATGTCAGAAGTTCGTATCTTTGCCGCGTTTCCTTACTTTTTGTAAGGCATATAATATTCTCGCGCACGCGTATATTATATATTGTATAGTGTGACATCAACCAAATACAATTACATAAAACACAAAAATCAAATCTTATGAAGAAAATCGTACTTCTTTTCGGCCTGCTCGTAGCAGCCGTTGGAGGACTGCGCGCTCAGTACAGCGTAGAAACGGCTCTGCCCGTGCAGAAAGGCGTGAACACAGTGGCCAGCCAGGCATCCAACACCGATGCCAATGTCTATTATGCCTACACGGCATCTGCCACTCAAGACGAATTGCTTGAAATCCGCTCTGAGAAGTCTTATACAGTGACTTTCTCCGTCGACGGCACGTCGGGCACAAAGTTTCAGTCGGTGCGCAGCGAGGGCGGTCGCTCCAACTGCGTGGCCGTAAACAAGGGCCAGTCGGTCATCATTCAGCTCAACGCCTATAAGGTGAGCGAGTTCAGCTTCACCTTCGCAGCTTATGCAGCCGACAACACCGCCGGCTTCAGCTGCGCTGCGCCTATCGTCCTCTCGGAAGCAGCACCCGCATGGCTGCCTACCAATGGCGACCTCTACATGGAATACACCGCAACGAAAAGCGGCACGCTCACCTTCATTGCGGCACAGTCTATCTCCAACCTCTCCGTAAAGGAAGGCTGCGAGGGTGCGGAAACAAAACTCTCCATCGGACAAGACGATTGGTATAACGCTAAGGTCAACTTCGCCGTTACGGCGGGTAAAACCTATATTCTGCATGGTTCGACCTACTCCAACGCTGTGGCCTATTGCTCCCTCGAGCAGAAAGAAGAAGGCGTGAGCTGCGAAGCCCCCTTCATGGGTAAGGAAACAGGCAACGTGCTGCCTGCCGCCGCTGGCGTTTATTGGTACAGCTACGCGCCCTTGAAGACGGGTTTCGTGAGCATTCCCAAACCCGAAACTGTGGCAGGCGACACCGTGCGCGTGCTGAAGAACTGCACCACGTCGACCGCCTACGCCCAGGCCAACGACCGCCTCGGCATTCGCTTCCGCGTTGAGGCCAACGAACCGTATCTGATCAAGATTTCAAAGAAAAATGCTACCGCAGCCGACGAGACTTTTGACCTCGTGAATGCCGAGCCCCAAGCAGGTGACTCCCGCGACCTTCCCCTCGAAATCACGGCCAGCACCTACACCACGCCCGCCCTCGACGGCACGTACTACTACCTCCTTACTGCCCCCGCCACCCAGAGCAGCTTTGTGAAGGTGGCCTGCACGCAGGCACTCCCGGGCGGTTCGCAAATGCAACTGCTTAACTACGCCACCGGCGCAATCCTCAGCACCTCCTCCTCGCTCGCAACCACACAGGCTGCTCCCGGCGAGCAGTTCATCCTGAAATGGACTTGCAGCGAGGGTGTGAACAATATTCTCTTCACCGTTTCCTTTGAAACCATCAAGGAGGGCGACCTTATCACCAACCCCATCGCCGCCACGCTCGGTGGCAATAAGGTGTACGCCGGTCTCGACACGCGCTATTATTCCTATACCGCTACGAAGTCGGGCTTCCTGAAAATCATGCCCTCCGATGCCAACGTCCTCATCGATTTCTACGGAACGCAGGACGAAACAACCAAATTGCCCACCTACCGCACGGAGGGTACGAACGCCGTGTGCCTCGAAGTGTACCAAGGCCAGACGCGCTACATCAAGGTGTCGGGCGTTACAACCGACTGCACCTTTGAGCTCTCAGAGGAAGACTATGGCGACGGCGAAAGCTGCGAAATGGCATTTGCCGTGGCAGAACCTATCGTTATCGTGCCTGCAACAGTTGGCCACCACTTCTATGCTTATACCGCAGAGAAGGAAGGCTTGCTCACGATCAGTTCCAACAACTTCCCCTACGTGTATAACAACGACCTCATTTGCTACAGCACCATCTATGTCAAGCAGGGCACTTGCACCTCTGGCGAGATGAAAGATATCCATAGCACCACCGGCGAGCAGGCCATCTTTAAGGGCGTTTACAATGTGAAGGCAGGAGACACCTTTATCGTGGACGCTTTCTCCGTGGCCCAGCCGGAAGGAGCAAGCATCAGCTTCGAGTTGCGCGATTATCTTGAAGGCGAAGACGCCAGCACGGCTATTGAAATTAACGAAGGCATGCTGACGCTCAAAAAGGCTTCGCCCACAATCCCGATGTGGTACGTGGCAAACCTGAAGTCTGGACTGTTCACCTTCACCACCGAAAATGCAAAGAATTACTTTGTCGGAGCACTCTATACGGCTTCTGATTTGGCCACTCCGCTCAAAGCCAGCATATATTCTCCTTCTGCTGACGGCACAGACGGCAAGTACGTTATTCAGCATCAGATTGCAGCCGATGGTAGTTACTATATAAAGCTCACGCAGGCCAACGAAGGCGACCAGGTACGCGTGACGGGCACATTTGCAACCTCTGGCATCAATGCTGTGAAGAATTCTGCCACCGGGCTCATGCTCAAAGGCCGCACGCTGTGCTCAGCCTCTGCTGCTGTAGTGTACGACCTCACGGGTAAGGCCGTTGGCCGCACTTCAGCCGCCGGTATGCTCACAATGGAGCCGGGCGTGTATGTGGTGAAGACCGCAGAAGGCACCAGCAAGATTGTTGTTAGATAAGTTATTAAAAGTAGCCTCGGGGCGGGCGGCAAAGAAATTTGCCGCCCGCCCTTTTTTGTGTCTTTGTAATATGGCTTCGGTGTGGTATAGTAAAATCATGAAAAGGCATAGAGCGTTTGGGTACGTCCGCAGAGGGACTTCCCCTTACTGCCAATATGACAAATCAGAGAGGATAAAAAAGTTTGGCACGCGGTTTGCATAAGTATAAGCGTGACGGCAGCAAACCGCAAATAGCCGCACATAATATTATTATTAATCGCAATTACTAACAAAAAAATATAATCATTATGGGAAAAATTATTGGTATCGACTTAGGAACTACAAACTCTTGTGTTTCCGTATTTGAAGGCAACGAACCCGTTGTCATCGCCAACAGCGAAGGCAAGCGCACCACGCCCTCCGTTGTGGCATTCGTGAACGAAGGCGAGCGTAAGGTGGGCGACCCCGCCAAGCGCCAGGCTATCACAAACCCTCAGCGCACCATCTATTCTATTAAGCGCTTCATGGGCGAAACTTACGACCAGGTGCAGAAGGAAATCGCACGTATGCCTTATAAAGTGGTACGCGGCGACAACAACACGCCGCGCGTAGAGGTGGACGGCCGCCAGTACACGCCGCAGGAAATCTCTGCCATGATTCTTCAGAAGATGAAGAAGACCGCCGAGGACTACCTCGGACAGGAGGTGACCGAAGCAGTCATCACCGTGCCGGCATATTTCAGCGACTCGCAGCGTCAGGCCACGAAGGAAGCCGGACAGATTGCCGGTCTCGACGTGAAGCGCATCGTGAACGAACCTACCGCAGCAGCCCTTGCCTACGGTATCGACAAGGCAAACAAGGACATGAAGATTGCCGTGTTCGACCTCGGCGGCGGTACGTTCGATATCTCCATCCTCGAATTCGGCGGTGGCGTGTTTGAAGTGCTCTCCACCAACGGCGACACGCACCTCGGCGGCGACGACTTCGACCACGTGATCATCGATTGGCTCATTCAGGAGTTCAAGAACGACGAGGGCGCAGACCTCTCTACCGATCCCATGGCCATGCAGCGCCTGAAAGAGGCAGCCGAAAAGGCAAAGATCGAACTCTCGTCTTCCACCTCCACCGAAATCAACTTGCCCTACATCATGCCCGTTGGCGGCGTGCCCAAGCACTTGGCAAAGACCTTGACCCGTGCTAAGTTTGAAGCGCTTGCACATGGTCTTATCCAAGCCTGCAAGACCCCGTGCGAGGCAGCCCTCCGCGACGCAGGTCTTTCCACCAGCGACATCGATGAGGTGATCCTCGTGGGCGGTAGCACGCGAATCCCCGCCGTGCAGCAGCTTGTGCAGGACTTCTTCGGCAAGGCTCCCTCAAAGGGCGTGAACCCCGACGAAGTGGTTGCCGTTGGTGCCAGCATTCAGGGCGCAATCCTTAACAAGGAAAGCGGCGTGGGCGACATCGTGCTCCTCGACGTTACGCCCCTTTCGATGGGTATCGAGACCCTCGGCGGCGTGATGACCAAGCTCATCGATGCCAACACCACCATCCCTTGCAAGAAGAGCCAAGTGTTCTCTACGGCAGAGGACAATCAGCCCGAAGTTACTATCCACGTGCTGCAAGGCGAGCGCCAGTTTGCCCGCGATAACAAGAGTATCGGCCGCTTCAACCTCGCCGGTATCGCACCTGCACGTCGCGGTGTACCTCAGATTGAGGTGACCTTCGACATCGACGCAAACGGTATCTTGAAAGTATCTGCCAAAGACAAGGCCACGGGTAAGGAACAAACCATCCGCATCGAAGCCAGCAGCGGCCTTTCGCAGGAAGAAATCGACCGTATGAAGGCAGAGGCAGAAGCCAACGCAGAGGCAGACAAGAAGGAGCGCGAGCGTATCGACAAGATCAACGCTGCCGACTCCATGATTTTCCAGACGGAGAACCAGCTCAAGGAGCTCGGCGACAAGCTTCCCGCAGATAAGAAGCCTGCCATCGAAGCCGCTCTCTCGAAGCTGAAAGATGCCCACAAGGCTCAGGATCTCGCAGCTATCGATGCTGCCACCGCTGAACTCAACAACGCTTGGCAGGCAGCCAGCGCACAGATGTACCAGCAGACTGGCGGTGCACAGCCCGGTCCCGACGCCGGTTTCCAAGGCAGCCAGCAGGCTGGCGGCGCACAGGGCGCAGGCAGCAACGACGATGTCCAAGAAGCCGACTTCGAGGAGGTCAAATGAGACCGATAGGTAAAGACATAACAAAACACTATCAAATAGCGTGTAGCTCAATGAGTTACACGCTATTTGCATTTTATAGGCTCATGTTTTCTATGTGCTTATCATTCCTTTTTTTACGGCTTTTTTGTTACATGTGTGGTACAGGACCAAATGGTAGATAAGGTTGAACATATACATACTTAAACATACATATAAGATTCTGTTGAACTTAAAAGTAGAAAACATGCCAAATTTAGGAATTGAAATCAAAAGAAAGTGCGAGATCTGCGGAAATATCTTTGTTATCAAGACATTAGACAGCATTTATTGCTCGCCAAAGTGTAGTAAGATTGCTAGTAAGCGTAAGAAGGACAAAGAGAAAAAAGAAGCATTATTTGCTGCATATGCTCAAACAGTTCCTGACATTCGTGAGTACCTTACAGCAAAGCAAGTTGTTGCTATTTATGGAATTGAGCGGAGTACGCTCTACCGTTTAGTCAGATTAGGTAAAATTCCTAGTATTAATCTAGGTGTACGTTTGACTCGTTTCAAGCGTTCAGAAATGGACAAACTGTTCCACTATCGTAGAGACCTCAAATTTGCGAAAGAGGTGACCAAGAAGAAACTCTACAGCCTCGAGCCAGAAGACTGCTACACCATCGGTGAGGTCTGTGAGAAATATCATATCAATGACAGTTCCGTATGGACACATGTAAGGAAGTATTCTATTCCCTCTCGTCAAATCGGAAACTTTGTCTATGTACCAAAGGAAGAAATTGATAAACTATATAAATCAGAACAGTAAATGAGAAAACCGCTATTGCACACAAAGGTCACGGTCAAACTCCGAAAGTCTGAGTACCGTGAAGAGTGGTACCTCGTAGTTGAGTCGTACCCTATACGCAAGCCTGATGGCGGTAAGCCTGGGCGTATAATTGAATCTGTAAACAGAATCATAACCACACCAATCTGGGACACCACAGCCATTACTGGTATTGATGCGGATGGCAACTATAAGTACAAGCCAAAGCGTGATACTAATGGTATCATCCAGTGTACTTCTCGCCTTGATAGGGAAGCATGCATTTATGCGGATAAAGTGCGTGCACTGCGTCAGCAAGAGTATGATACAGCTGTGGTTTATTCAGATAGAGAGCAGGAAATGATTGCTCAGAATGAGCGTATGGAGCAAGACTTTATCGCTTACTTCAATAGCATTATATACAAAGTGCATCCTAATAGCTCAAATTCTATCATCGTGAATTGGACTCGTGTTGGCAAATTGCTCAGCATATTTTCTGAGGGGAAGCCTATCCCCTTTAGAAAAATCAATGTAAAACTACTTGAAGACCTGAAACTGTTTATGCTCACAGCTCCACAAGGCGGAAACAAGAAAGGCACACTGTCACAAAACTCAGCCGCCACCTACTTCTCAATCGTAAAGGCTGGTCTGCATCGTGCCTTCATCGACGAATACCTGACGGTGGATATTGCCGCTAAGGTAAAGGGCATACCAGAACTCAAAGTCAAGCGCGAGACACTGAGCCTTGAGGAAGCTGAGCTACTTGCTCAAACACCTTGTGAGAACGAAGTGTTGAAGCGTGCCTTTTTCTTTGCAATACTTACAGGCATACGGCTCTGCGATATTCATGAACTCACATGGGGCGAGATACAGAAGACGTCAACAGGCTGGCGTGTGGACTTCACTCAACGGAAGACGCACGTTGTTGACTACCTGCCAATAAATGAACAGGCATACTCGCTCTGTGGAGAGCCAGGAGAACACGACCAGCAGATATTTGCAGGATTGACAGGCTCTTCATGGATATCACGTCCGCTGAAGAAATGGATAGCAGCTTCAGGAATCAAGAAGCATATTACCTTTCACTGTTCGCGTCACACATTCGCCACCCTTCAGTTGGAGAATGGCACGGATATATTTGTTGTAAAAGGTATGCTGGGTCATACAAACGTAAAGACCACTCAAATCTATGCTCATATAGTTGATAAGAGCAAACGAAATGCTGCCGAGGCACTCCAGATAGATGGACTCAACACCTCGAATGAATCTCTTGATGACGCAAAAGTCATCTAATGTTCTATAACGACATCCTTACTTAGCCTCCGAGTTTTCGGAGGCTTTTTTATGTCTTTATTATCTCCTCCATGTATGTTTTTATTGTCTTTGTTCATGTCTTCATAAAGCGCTGTTGTTCAGCTTAATAGTATGATTTTCGCCGAAAAATCATACTCAAATTATAAACTATTTTAATATCGGGGCTGCAATTTGTTGTTTTTATGGATGTTCGCGAAATAGTGAGTTCCTTTGCATCGCCAAACAACAAGAAAAGGCGCAAAATCAAGAAGTAAATACAACATAAACTATGAACGAAAATTACACAGTTAATTCGCTGGAGGAGATGCCAAAAGCGTTGTCCTACCTTATTGAGAAAGTTGATAGCCTTCAGAAGACTGTCAACACGCTGCGGAACAAGCAGCAGGTTAGTGAATCACCTCGATGGATGAACATTGATGAGCTATGTGCTTACCATCCCAGCCATCCCAAGAAGCAGACTGTCTATGAATGGGTGTCAAAGAAGACTATCCCATATCATAAGATGACCAAGGGGCTTATGTTCCTTCAGTCTGAAATCGATGAATGGTTGAAGAGTGGTGCTCGAAAGACAGAAGAAGACCTCATGCGTGAGGCACAGGCATTCATTAACTCTAAAAAGTAAATGTGTGTATGATGTATGATAATGCTTCAGACTTTTGGGACGGAATGGAGGACTTACATGAGTTCTCCTTCTTCCGGAAACCTATCCAGAACACAGAACCATATCGTGCTATCACGGTGGTTGATGTCTATCGCTATGTTGTTGGTCACTATGCGAAGCAACAAACCGAGACTCTACGCGCAATGCCCTCATCATCCGAAGCTAAAAAGTTCAAGGCTACTCATTTTGACTACTGCACATTCTCAGGATTGTTCCGCAGACGAAATGAAAAAGAACTGTTGCAACACTCAAGTTTAATGTGCCTGGATTTTGACCATGTCGGGAATCCTGACAAACTCAAAGAACAACTTTTGAAACATGAATACTTCGATACAGAACTGATGTTTACCAGTCCTTCAGGTGATGGTGTGAAATGGATAATTCCTATTGAACTAAAGGGATGGGAACATGCCCGTCTCTTCAAGGCGGTGGCAAATTGCATCAAGTCAACAGGCTTACCTCCTGTGGATAACTCTGGAAGCGACGTGGCTCGTTCATGTTTCCTTCCCTATGACCCACAGGCTTATATTAATCCAAAATATGAAGAATATGTCAAAGAAAACATTTTCCGCCCAAGAATGGGAGAATGTCCCTTCTAAGCAAGAACCAGCATATTCCACCGTTCAGCCCCTCAACGAGACAACCACAGATCTTCATGTGGAGGTAGAGAGAGTCGTTTCAGATATCGAGGCGAGAGGAATTGACATTGCTCCCCAATATGATACCTGGGTCAATATCGGCTTCGCATTATCAGAAGGTTTGGGTGAAGGAGGACGTGATTTTTTCCATCGTTTGAGCCGATTACATCCCGACTATGATTATTCCACCACTGATAAGCAGTTTTCTAATTGTCTGAATGGAAAAGGGACAGGTGTGACTATCGCATCCTTCTTTCATCATGCCGCTCTATCAGGCGTCAGATTAAGCCATTCTCCTGTTACCATTTTACCAAATCACCAAAATGGCAAAACGGCAAAATGGGTGAAGCCCGCTAATGAATTGCCCCGGTTCCCAGAGACCGTTTTTGACGGTTTACCTCTCTTTTTACTGAAAGTAGTTAGTAATGCCATCTCTTCAGAGGACCGAGACATAATACTCTTGGGAGCCATAGGATGCCTATCCGTGTGTTTCGGCAATGTATGTGGTGTTTACGACGAACGTGTAGTGTATTCAAATCTCTACCTGTTTGTTGTAGCAGATGCTGGAATGGGCAAAGGGGCCTTGTCCTTATGCAGGGAGTTAGTGGATCCTCTTAATCAACGGCTTCACGAACAATCAATGCAGATGGCTCTTGACTACAAGAGAGACTTGTCAGAGTATCAAAAGAACAAAGGGAAGAATCCTGATGCTGCCGAACCCAATCCTCCTCCGCTAAAGACGTTGGTTGTCCCAGCAAACAGCAGCGCAAGTTCCTTGATGAGCATTCTTGCCGACAATGATGGCAGAGGGCTTATCTTTGAAACCGAAGGAGATACGCTTAGTCAAACCCTCAAGTCTGAACATGGAAACTATTCAGATATGTTACGTAAGGGTTTTCATCATGAACGAATCAGCATGAGCCGTCGCAAGGATAGAGAATACCTTGAGATTGACAATCCTCGTATATCTGTTGTCCTGGCTGGCACTCCCGAACAGGTTCGTCATCTCATACCAGATGCAGAGAACGGATTGCTCAGCAGATTCATATTCTACTTTATCCCCTTTCGTAGAGGAATACGCGATGTCTTTGCTACGGATGACATTGGTCGTTCAAAGCACGCCATATTCAAAACTATAGGAAACAAATTTCTACACTTGCTCGATAAATTCTTGGATCAAGGTTTCTTTGCCATCGTATTGCCGACGCATCTGCAACATCGCTTCGTAGAGTGGCTGGCCAGGCTCAATGACGAGTGTTGTGATGAAGTTGACAATGGTATGCAGGGAATCGTCCGAAGGCTGGGACTGATTGCCTTTCGCATGATGATGCTATTTACGGCAATTCGTGCGTTTGACAATCCCCATCCGCAATCCAGAGCCCCTGACGGAAGGATAATCCTGGAATGTACTGAAGAGGACTTCAATACGGTGTTGTGCTTATGTGAGATCTTGCTCTATCACTCCGTACACATTTACTTGAAGTTGCAACCGAAGAACGCTTTCAACATTCTTCCCGACAGAGAGTCTGGAGTCAATGCCCGTCGCTATGCGTTGTACCACAAACTCCCAGATGAGTTCGACAAATCCATTTACGACCGAATCGTTTCAGAGATGAACGAGAACGCCAATACGGCTTCCAAATGGATAGACAAATTCATTCAGGACAAGCGACTCAAACGCACAAGCAAAGGCAATTATGTAAAAATCAACAATTGAAGTAAAACTGGGCGAAAGCCCGCAAAAAACAAAAATTTAACATATGAGAAATCTCGTTATTCCTATTGGTCATCTTGTGATGTTGGCAGAACTTGATGATAAGGAAGCTGGGCAGATGGCAAAAGCCATTGCCTCGTATGCCAACGAGGGAACTGTCCCAACTTTCAGCAATGGTGCGCTCAAGGCTATCTTCTCTCTGTTTCGCTCTACAATAGAAGCACAACGTGAGTCTTCTGCTAAACGAAGCGAAATCAATACGGCCAATGCCATGAGCAAGAAGTCGCCTGCAAAGAAGAAGGTAGTTAAGAAACTTCCTACTGCTGATAGCAAATCGCAACAAATCGTAAACGAAGATGCAAACACATCAGAAGTAACAGACGAGTCGCTACCTCTTGATGCCATCGAAGCCATTTATCCCAAACTCGGTACTTATCGCAACGAATCGCTCTCAATTTGGGAAACCTTCAGCGAAGAGAAGAAGCGTAAAGCCATCGGCTTCGTTCAAGCTTACATCCGTCAAACACCTAATGCCATTGACCAGATGTATCTGAACAGATACCTGAAGGCTGAACCTTGGGGAAACTAAGCCGTAACGAGTCTGCTTGCAGACATTATAACCCTTTGGTGTAGCCTAATACACCAAGCTCACTTGGCTGTTAGGCTCTCCGAGGGTTTTTGTCTGTCTGATGAAAGAGCAAGCTCTGGCAGTAATCAACAATAACCGTATAATCATTAATCAGTAGAATAATATGGGTAAAGGTAAAAAAGCCATGCTGGAAATCACAAAGATGAAGATGACTCCAGCACTAAGCGCAGAACATCAGCGAAAATGGGATGAGTCCCGATGGGAGTGTAAAATGGATGACCCAGAACGTAACTATGACAAGAGTCGTGCGCATCTCAACTTTGAAGTACGTAAGGGTGCGGTGATAGCACCTGTAGATAAATCTGTCTGCATCAAAGAAAAAGTAGATGCACGTATCGCAGAATGGAAAGCCGAGAGGCTTGCAGAAACAGGTGTAGAGCCCAAGGTTCGAAGCACACAGCATCTCTCGGTTTGTCTTGTTATGGGTGGAAATAGTGAACGTATGAATGAACTTGCATTCGGAAATCAAGTGCTTCAGGAAAGAGGGAGCAACGCTCACATCAAACGGATGCCTGAGATAGAGCAGTTCGCTCTCGACAATTATATGGCTCTGTCGGAAAGAGTCGGTGAGAAGAATATAATCTCATTTATCGTTCATTGTGACGAGAAGAACTGTCATATCCATGCAACCATTACTCCAATCTTGAAAGATGGACGCTTGTCGGCAAAGGATATGTTCGGAGGCAGTTCTTTGGTTGCAGCTCGCGACAAGATGCGTGAATGGCACGATTGGTATGCTGCCGTCAATGAGAAGTGGGGACTTGAACGTGGCGATAATATTCATGTCACTGGAGCCAAGCATCGCAATCTTGATGAATATCATCGCGAACTTAAATGCGAGATTCGCGACATGGAACGGACGAAAGCAAAAGAGCAGACTCTACTTGAATCCATCAAGGCAGATGTGAAAACGGCAACAACCCGAAAAGAAGGCCTGATTTCTATGATTACAAACCTTGAGAATAGGCAGAAAGATGCATCAGGGAAACTTTCTTCTCTTGAAGAACGATTGGCAGCAGGTCTGGGGAACAAGGAAAAAATCTTGGCACAGATTGAACTTTGTAAGGCATCACTATCGAAGTATGAGGCTGATCTTTCGGATAAGAATGCGAAGTTGGAGGTAGCAAAGCAAACACTCTCTTCCCTTACATCAGAGCAAGAGAAAGTTCAACTTGAATTGTCGCGCATGAATCTTCAAATAGAAAGACTTGACTCAGAAATCACAGAACTTGAATCTAAAAAAGAGAGCGTAGATGAAGGTAAGGCAACTTTACTCGGCATCTTCAACAAGGGAGATCTGGCTAAAGCCCGAAAGAAAATCTCAGACCAGGAGGATGAGATTTCACAACTCAGGAAACAAGTCCAGGAACTTCAAACGGAGAAAGCAAAAGTGCTCAAAGATGCTCAAGCGGAGATTGACGAAGTTAAGAAGTCTCATGCTGAGCAGATGGCAACTTTGCAGCGTAGAGCACAAAAGGCAGAGGCAGAACGTGACAGTCTAAAACAAACCATCGAGCGACTACAGTTGAAGATTGCGGAACTTGACAAGATAGCTCATCCAGAGCGTTATCGTCTATCTTCAGGTGCAGAACTTCTCCACTATTTTATTCCTAACCGCATGGATCCAACACTTCATATCTGGACAAAAGTTGGCAATGAGGAATACGATGCAGTGTCTTATAATGTTGGCTACTATGATGTAAAACGCTTTGATGATGGCGAGCTTACCATCCATGAACTTGTCAATAGCGTATTTGATCCCGCAGAACAAGTCAATGCAAAACAGGCAGAACTCCTAGGTGCAGTCCTCATCGCAGCTATGGGTGGCCCAGCTCAAGCTCATGTAGGTACAGGAGGCGGTGGAAGTAATAGTCATTCTCCTTGGAATGACAAGGATAAGAAAAGAGGTGTTAAGCGAGGATGATTACGAAAAGCCTACACACGCATGCTTATATATAATTATGAGTGGTCATTCCCGAATTGGAAATGACCACTCGTTTAGCTTTTTTATTTAGAAACTATGCTGACTAATGATTTGTCTTTAGATTCTATCATACAAAGAATTGTATTCTTCCTCGCTTTGCATTTTCAGAACAAGAAAATCTACCCATGCTTGAGTATAACCATAGTTTTTGTTCATCGTATCGTATATGCAGTATTTCTGGTTTGTTTTTTCTGGGTGTTCGGATCTGTTAGCAGGCCGTATTCCATATTTCTTCCAACATCTGGTATGTGTATCTTGATTAAAGTAGTCGACCATCTTGCCTCCTTTTTCGACTTTACCTTTCCCTAATCTCTTTTGAACCTTTGTAATGACCTCACCAGGTTTCATCAGATTCAGATTTGTGACATTGTGGATTTCGGTCTTTGTTTTTATAAGTGTCGTTAATCGCTCCACATTATGTTTCTGTTCATCAGTCAGTTTGTCATATGCAATGAATTGAATAGGCATAGCATCTTGTGAATCGTGATTTGCAACTTGTATTAAAAATGCCTTAAATGAGTATTCACCACTTTTCAAGATGTCGGTAGAGATAGAAGAGCGATATTTCTCTATCCATTCATATATCTTTTTTGCTCCAGGATTATCAGCAACAGCTGTAACAATAGTTTTGTTTGAAGGATAAAGTTGTAATGCAAACGATAACGATTCACGAATACAATAGGATTCGCCAAACTCCTTTTCTACAATTCTGTCAAAGTTCATGAGCAATGATTGGCACTCGGCAAAGATTGTAGGATCAAGAGAAGGCATAAATTTATGTTCTAACTTGTTCCTGAGTGGAATAAAGAATTCTAGGTTTTTTCTAATGGCACTGCTTGTGTCATTTCCGAAATAGTTCTTGACACAAGTCTTTAACTCCCAAAATTGGTAATCTCCATCAACTTTTTTATAATGACGTTCGTCTTTTTCTTTATAATAAGGTTTTATTCCTCGCCTTATAAATATAGCATGAAATAAAGAAGTCCAAGCTATATTCATCAAGACTATGTATCCTCCAGAACGAAATTTAATAGCCGGTTTATTATAAGTCTCGATAGCTAATAATGCAGAATCCAGCGCCTTTGCAAGGCAGCTTTTTACTATTTTGGGCAGTCCTCTTGACATATATTTATTTTTCTAATTCTTTTATATATTAATCTTATACGTTTTTGTGCGTTTCGTATACTTCATTCTTGTCTCTAATCTACACGTGTATATTCTTCAACTCATTACTTTCCCGAGCGACAAAAAAGGAAGAACCGTACTAGTAAGGATTTGTCAAGTTATATCCCCTTCTGTGGGTTATGATAATTTGCACGCACAAGAGTTTTTATTCGTTAAAATATTAAGATTCAGACTTTTGTCGTTGCAGTTCTTGCCTGATTTTGTCTTTCAGAGAGTCAATGAACGATTCAAAAGTTTTGCCTTCATGCTGAATTACATCTTGCGAAACGAGAACTTGATAACCACCAGCTACATGCACCTTGTTATCATCATTCAGGGTAGCATCCTTCAAGCGTTCGTTAAGTTCCCCGATATTATCTAAAACTGCAATTCTAGGCTTAACTTCTTCAAAACTCGGATATTCATGCATTCGCACACGATCCATATCATAGCCAACCATATCGGTTGCCAGCAAAGCATAATTATCACTATTCTCGTATGACCGTCTATGCTGCATTGTACTCATCAGTACAGAACGATCGCTTGTCCATCTTGACTTGATTTCAAAGTAGTAGAAGTCATTTCCATTGAGACGTAATATCAAATCCTGACCGCCTTGCTCGTTAGTAATAGGTTTTGGGATTTCCACAATATTTTCGCCCAGTTCTTCGTTGAGTTCTTTCAGCAAAATGTCCTCTACGTACTTGCCAAGTTCTTTCTTGAAATAGAAATCGTTAGCTTCTCTCGCTTCCTGATCAATAATTTCTTTGCTAATCCTTAGAATATGATCAAAATCTGGATTGTTCACAAGCTCAGCGATTGCCTTCAGTTTGGAGTCATCCTCAACTTTCATCAATGCGAAGATGCTGTCTTTCTTTGTCTGGCTTTGGATGACAGAAAACATAATCTGACCTTTATTCCTGTCTATGTCACCAAATAATGCATGCCACAATTCACGTTCTATTCCGCCACTGGTAAGTTTTTCTATAATCTCAACAATCAGTTTCTGATGCTCGTAAGATGTAATAGAATAGCCTTTCTTCTGTACTTCCTCCTCAATCTCTTTACATTGGCTGAATCCGTCAAGTACATTCGTACCAACAAACCACTTGGAAAAATCCTCATCGACGATATCCTTCTTGATACTTGCAGATTTGTTTGTATCAGTCACCTTCTTGATAATGGTGTCGTAAATTTCCAAGGCACGTTCAGGTAGGGCTGGCGATTTTTTCTTCAACCACTCAGCATACTTGTAATTACCTTGCTGATCTGGATACACTTGATAGTACGAAAGGTAACTCTTAGTTTCAGAATAACTGTACACCAACTCAACCATCTGTTTTACCCATACGGCCTTTGTGGTCTTGTCACTCATCAATGTGAATTTGAAGAGCGAATCATATATCAACGTTGTATAGAATTGACGGACATCAAGGTCATACTTCTTATCCAATCGCACAACATTCTCTTGTAAGGTAATTCCATAGTAATTAGCTATTATCGGCAGCAACTTGGCAGGAATCGCTTCGCTATCCTCTGGCAATAAAGACTTATAGAGTTTTAGTATGACAACAACCGCATCACCACTAAGTTTCTTAGCTTCATAACTGCCTGCGTTGAAGAGTCGTGTTAATTGAGGATTTTGTAAGTCATGTTGTTTGTTGGCCATAATCGACCCTCGTACTCCATTCTGCTCTATGTTATGATTGTTTATGTAATTTGTAATACTATCCTTGGCTCTTGCATAATCAAAAACAGTATCATTTACAATATCAAAGAAGTCTGCATGTACAAAATTAGCTACATTATCTGCATCCATCAAAGCAAGAGCCTCCTTCACTACATTATCGAAAGCTACAGGTTTCACCAGAGGAGATTTCTTTTGGAGTTTTAGTACTTCGTTCGGTATCAAAGTGTAAGTGTCGAGTAGAGCATCCTGATTGTCAGAAATGTACTTATCAATCTTATGGAGCCAAGTGAGGTCAGTGGTCACTATCGTTAGTGCTGGGATAGCAGCCGCCAGTGTTGTTATAGCGATCTGGTGTTCGTTCTTTTCTTCATCTCGATACCAACGATTGATTGTGTTGCTCCAATATACCATATCTTCCTTTTTTGGAACTATCCAAGTATTCACCTTCGCAAACAATCCATAAATAGCATCAAGGAGTTCTAAGTCCTCTTCACAAGCCTGGGCTAATGTCTCATCCAACACTTTTGTTTCACGGACATAATGTTTGGCAGAATCAGTACCATCTACAATGCACAGACTCTCGAACTTGTTTCGCCAAAATGTTTGCAAAGTATTGTAGTATTCACCCAACTTGGCATCTGCTTGTTGTGTCTTGAATGACGCTCTGCACAAATACTTAGCATCACGCAAGGTCGTTACTTTCTTGTCAATGAACTGACAGATAAGTTTGTCCGCAAGGTCTATGATGTTTCGATTTGCTTCTGCTTGGTCATCGTTGTTCTGACCATTACCCACTAAACGCAAGCTATCACGGCTATCCTTATCGCATGTAAACAGAGACGAATGAAGCAAGTAGTTGAATCCCCATTCCTCTGTACCTAACAGAGGTAGATAAATGTACACTTGTGGCAAAGTCTTGTCGAAGCGTATAACACGCAACACGCCATCTTCGTCTTCTGTGATTGGCAAAGTTACAATCACCTTACTACGCTTGGGTTCATCATCAGTTTCTTCATTACTGATTATACAATATATGTAATAGTCTTTATCGTCTTTACCTACGTTTGTGTTTTTTGTACGATGAACCTTTGTTTTATAAATAATTCCATCGGTTAAATTTTCGACAAAGTCCATTTCAAGACTGTCTCGCACATATGTGACCATTTCATCATTCAACCTATCGTCGAAACAGATGCTCTCAATATTAGGATTTATACTTAACACGAAAGGCACCATGTCTGGTGCATCCTTGAATGCACTCTCTGCATTCAGTCGTGCTTGTTTGCCTTCGTGCTGATAACTGAACAGAGTATGTTCAAAAGGATTCTCTGTGGTTTGCGAGAAATCCTTTCCCCAGTCTTGGGTATCATTCCATTGATCTTTCAGTTTCCCTCGCATTACTTCCTTGTCGGTTGCGGATCTGTCAATTTCAAAATCAGAAATCTTGTAATAACGAGGATATTCTTCAGACGTAAGAAGTGGTGCTGTCAGTTTGAATTTCAATCCGAACAGATGAGTTGTCAAGAATCCTGTTCCATACTGACCTACCTGCACATTGTTACTGCTGACCTTGGAACTTGTCTGCATGATAAGTGCCTCTATGGTTTTATGGGTAAATGGTACGCCATCGTGCATGAAATCTAGAGAATTTTCATTGCGCGTAAAAACAATTTTAGCTCTTTTTCCATCACATACCACATCACGTGCATTCTGCACTAACTCCCAAATGGCACGTACAGGACGGATGCCGCCATTGTTACCTATACCTGTTATAATATCACGTGCTGGTTTGCCCCACATCGTTTCGTCATGCGCTTCTTCTTGTGATTTTTGAACCGATGCGAGATACTCTTCTTGTGTCATAATTATTTTGTTTTTGTTCCATCAAATGGAATATTGTTGAAGGTTCACTTGTTGAAAGATTATTACAAGAAACTACTGAAAGTTAGTAAAATTTAATTCTTGTCTCCAAACAGCAGCTTCAACTGTTTGTCAAAGTCACTCATAATCTCACGGTCTTGAATGACACGGAACTTGTCATATTCAGTGAGTGCCTTTTCTACCGCCTGTTCGTGAGTCACGCGCCCAGCATCTGGAAGCAAAGGACGGTTGTTCAAATCCATATAGCGCTGTAGTAGAGCCGCCCAGTCTGCCATTGTCATCAAGATATGATCTTCTGCTCGTTGTTCTGCAATGTCTATAAAGGCATTGCTCAACCTGTTCAACGAATCAACTTCCTTTTCGCTGAGATAGTTCTTGGCCACAGTAACATCTGATTTCACAACTCTTCCATCTGGTGCATTTTTCCATGTTGTCAATCCCATGTGAGGGCGTTCGGCATCCGCACGGTCATAGATAATCTCGGCAGCAGTCTGTTTTGTTACCGCATAATGCATCATGTTCTGCACGGTCTTGAAGAACAACTGTGTTTCCTCAGAATCCTTATCATAGTCGGAACTACACTCACTATATATGTCTGTAATCTTCTGATAATAACGTCGCTCACTGATTCGTATCTCGCGGATGCGGTCAAGCAAATCATCAAAATAGTCTGCTCCGAATACATTCTTTCCCTTCAGGCGCTCATCATCCAACACAAAGCCTTTGGTAAGGTATTCTTTCAAGACTTGTGTTGCCCAGATACGGAACTGAGTAGCCTCGTAGCTATTCACACGATAACCTACGGCAATGACCACATCGAGGTTATACATCATCACCTCGCCAAACCATTTGTCCGAAGGTATCCTAATTTTTCGGATAGTGTCGGACAAATGTATTTCTCCGCTTTCATCAATTTGTTTAAGATGATAATTAACTGTACGAACGTCGATACCAAATAACTCTGCCATTCTCTGTTGTGAAAGCCAGAAAGTATTGGTGTCGAAGATGACTTGAACCTGTACTTTTCCATGTCCACTTCTATACATGAGTACTGAGGACTCCATGCTTCTCACGGCAACATCGGGAGTCATAGTCGCACTGAAGTACTGCTGTGCTACCTTCACCATCTCTTTCTTTTGGTCGGCATTCATAGCCACAGCCATACAAGCTGCACGTGAAAGGCGAATGCTCGTCACCTCTCTGACTGCAGCATTGCCCAACTCAGCCATCTCTGTTATCTCCACAAAATGCTCTCCAAGATGGTAACCCTTCTGTGAAGTCCATGCCTGTGCTTTGGCTATGACACGTTCAAAGTTCCAGTACTTGCCATAGCCCATCACTCTCGCCAACTTGCGTGAGTTCCACCATTCTTTGCCATCAGCATCAATCTCTCTCAACTGCTCGAAAGGAGATTGAAGCTCTGGGATAATGTTTGTATCTTGTATATTACTCATTTTTGTCTATATTACTTCCTTGTTGAATAGAATCTTCAATGATTTCCCAATAGCCATTTCTTTTACCATTCACTCTACGTAGAATGTTCTTCTCTTGCAACGCTATGGTAATTGATTTGACTGTTCGCTCAGATTTTCCAATTTCAGCAGCAATCTCTTTTTGGGTAGCATATGGATTCTTTTGTACTATGCGAAGTAGAGCGACTTCTTCCAAAGTGCAATTTTTGCACTTTGGGGGTAATTCTTCACCACCTTTTGCACTTTGAACTTCGTGATTTGCACTTTGGGATATGGTTTCGTTCTCAACTTTGTTCCAATCAACGTGCATTATCCTGTTCCTAAGGTCATGTTCTTCTCCAAGCAACATACTGCGAAAGAATCTCTCCAAGTACTCTGTTGTTTCTGTGATGCCATTTGTCAAATCACTATAGTTGGCACGAACGAGCGCATTTCGGAAATACCATGAGTTTTCAGCAAAGACATCATTGACCACATTGAAGCCCAATGTACGTAGGTATTTAATCATAAATACGGCAGTCGTTCGTGTGTTGCCTTCGCAAAACGCATGAACTTGCCATAGATTAGCACAAAAACGGGTAAGATGATGAATAGCATCGTCAATATTCATGTTAACATAACTAAACTCGCGTTCCTGCCCCATATCATAATTCAATGTGTCGCTGATAGTATCTGCACTGGCATAATACACGGTCTTGCCACCAAGTACCCACTCGTTCTTCGTAATATTATAGTCACGAATGCGACCTGCTAACTTATAGATGCCATCAAACAACCGGCGATGTATAGAAATCAACTGAGCAGGAGTAAATGAGAACGTCTTTTCCTCTATCAACTCCGTGATACGTGCAGCCACCTTGTCTGCCTCTTCCGTTCGGTCATTCTCAACAACCTTTCGTCCAGATGCAGACTTGTAGTATGAGTCGATAAGTTGCTTTGCTTCATTGATGCTGATATCACCCTCGATATGCCGTTTGGCAGTATCAAACAGATAT
>JALFUO010000035.1 GCA_022784065.1 Bacteroidales bacterium
GGCAGCGCCCTGGGGAAACGATGTTGCATTGATTAAAGTGTCGCGCTCTGTAAGAGCAGCCTGCATTATGAGGGGCAACGCCCCGTGTGGCGTTAAGGGCATTAATGGGTTACGCGCTTTCGGCGCGTGGCATTTTTGCGCAGGCGCAAAAATGCCGAATGTATCAATCGCGGTCTACGTTCCCCCAGGGCGTTGCCCTGGGCTATGGGCAACATTTGGGCTTTCAGCCCGCCCCAACCATTTACCAAGCGTTTTGCACAAACCTTCGTGTTCAACAGCCGTTTTATTGCTGCATCTGCTTTACAAATACATATCCTGCGATGTCGCCCTCGGGCGCGGCCTCCACTTCGAGGAAGAAAGGCAGACCAGCCTCAAAGGCGGTTTGCGTGAGGCGGTAGGTAACGGCAGAGGTGGCGGCATCGAGCACGGCCTGCATGGACACTTCGGCGAGACGTTCCTCGCGCTTCAATTGCACGAGCCGGCCGAGGCGCAGGCGGCCGTTGCCGCGCGTGCGGACAAAGGTGATGTCGAACGTGCCGTTGCCCACCATTGCGCCCGTGCTCTCGATGCGCAGCGTGCCGCCGGCCAGTTGCTGCGATTTCCATTCGGCAAGAAACGCGCCGTAGCGGGCATAGGCGGAATAGTCGGGCGCGAAGTAAAGAGGCAGGGAGGCGTGGCGCGGGGTGATTTCCGTGATGGCGCGGAAGTCGCTCTTGCTGTCCACCGTGACGGGCGCGGCATAGACGGCGGAATGGGCGTGCGGATAAGTGCCGTCGGTCGTGTAGCGAATGGTTGCGCCCTGCACGGACGGGGCTAAGGTGAAGCGCACCTTGCCGTCGGTTTCTTCCTCCGCCACGATGCGCGGTTCGGGCACGCGGTAGGTGCAGCCTTTGTGGTCGAGGCGGGCAAAGTGGGTGGAGAGGCGGTCGCGGAAGTCGGGCCAGCTGCGTCGGTCGGTGCGCGTCCAGCCAAGCTCAGCCACGGCGAGGAGGCGGGGGAAGGTGAGGTATTCCGCATAGTTCTCAGAGCGGTTCTCATTGAGCGGGGCAATCTCCTGCAACATCGTGCCGTGGATAAACTGGTCGCTCCAGAAGCAGCCCTGAACGCCGAGCACCGTGCCCGTGGCGGCAAACTCGCCCGTGGGCATCGAATAGCATTTCTCCAAAGAAATGGGCGGCATCCACGTGGCGGCTTTCACCTCGCCCGGCGTGCGGCTCTCGGGAAAGTCGAGATAGACGTGCGTGGCGGGCGAGAGAATGGCCTTATGCCCGAGCCGCGCGGCCTGAATGGTGTCGGCCACGTTGTGCCAAATGGCTGCCACGACGGGCTGGCTCACCGCGCCGCGCTGGATAATCTCTTCCCAGCCGACCACCGTCTTGCCTTTCTCTTTCATCATATTTACCACCACGTTGGTGAGATATCCCTGCAAGTCGGAGGTCTTTTCCAGTCCCTCGCGCCGCAGCACCGCCTGGCACTTCGGGCATTCCTGCCAACGGTCGTAGACAGCCTCGTCGCCGCCTATGTTGATGTATTTGGAGGGAAAGAGCGCCACGGTTTCTTCAAGCACGTCGGCGAGGAATTGGTAAGAACTTTCCTTGCCCACGCAGAGCAGGTCGCGGCTGATGAAGTGCTGGTCGGGCACTTCGTGCTGTTTGCCCGTGCAGCAGAGCCAGGGATAGGCCGCCACGGCGGAGAGCATGTGAGCGGGAAACTCTATCTCGGGGATAATCTCCACGTTGCGGGCGGCGGCGTAGGCAATTATCTCCTTGATTTCCTCCTGCGTGTAGAAACCGCCGAGGCGCTTTTCGTTCTTGCCTGCCCACGCGCCCACTTCCGTGAGGCGGGGATATTTCTTGATTTCGAGCCGCCAGCCCGAGTCGTCGATGAGGTGGAGCTGGAGCTTGTTCATCTTATACATCGCCATCATGTCGATGTATTTCTTCACAAAGTCTTTGTCGTAGAAATAGCGTGCCACGTCGAGCATCATGCCGCGCCACGGGTGGTCGGGCGCGTCGGCGAGCTGCAAGCAAGGCACGCTCCACTTTGCTTCGGGGTGCAGGGACGCGCTGTAAATTGCGGGCGGCAGGAGTTGCAGGAGGCTCTGAATGCCGTAGAACACGCCGCCCTTGTCGTGCCCGCATATCGCGATGCGCTTGTTGCTGATATCGAGCGTATAGCCCTCGGCGGCGGGTACGCGCAGGCTGTCGATTTCGAGCACGATGCCGGCGCGGCTCTTCTTGCCCGCCTCTTTCCAGCAAAAGCCGGTGGAGCGGCGCACGGTCTGCAGCAAGTACTCTGCCTGCTCTTTGCAGGCGGCGTCGTAGGCAATCAGCATGTCGGGCGTCAGCGTGAGCGAGCCTTCCTTCACGATTGTTTGCGCAGGTTTGGGGATGATGGAAACGGTTTGTGCCTCAATGCCCAGGGCAAAGCCCGACAGAAGCATGCACAGCGCGGCCTTAAACAGGTTTTTCATGATGAATAGATTTAGTGGTAAAGTGGGGGCGCGTTGCAAAAAAAACTTACTCTTCTCCTTTAAGCGTGGGCAGGTGCAGACGGTACTTCACGGCGAGTATGCGCATGAGGAACACCACGATGCCGCAGATGATGCCCGAAGGCACGGTGCTGAGGCCGCAGCGGGCGCAAATGAAGTAGGCAATGCCGCCGAGCACGCAGGCGAGGGCGTAGATTTCTTTGCGGAAAATAAGCGGTTCTTCGTTGATGAATACGTCGCGCAGCACGCCGCCGCCAGCGCCGGTCAGCGTGCCCATGATGATGGCCGTCCAAAAGGGGAAGCCCGCCGTGATGGTTTTCTCAACGCCCGTCACCGTGAAGAGCGCGAGGCCGATGGTGTCGAACAGAAACCACGTGTTGTTTTGCCGCACCAGCAGCTTGCGGAAGATAATCACCCACGCGAGGGCTATGGCGGAGCAAATCAGATAAAAAGAATTGGACATCCAAAAAGGCGACTGTCCGAGTAGCACGTCGCGCATCGTACCGCCGCCAATTGCGGTGGTTACGCCGACCACATACGCGCCGAAAAGGTCGAAATGCTTGGCAGAGGCAAGACGAATGCCCGAGATGGCAAAGGCAAGCGTGCCGATAAAGTCGAAGACTTGAACGAGAGTTATTTCAAACATTGTTATCAAAAAATATACGCGTTAGTTCACCACGCTCTTTGGCGTGCCGGCAAGATATGCCTCAATATTGTCAGCAATAATATTTATGATGCGTGCGCGGGCGTCGGCCGTGGCCCAAGCCACGTGGGGCGTGAGGAAGCAGCGCGGCGCCGCGAGCAGGGGATTGTCGGCCGAGGGCGGCTCTTGCGACATCACGTCGGCGCAGTAGGCAAACAGCCTTCCCTCGCAGAGCGCATCGGCCACGGCTCGGTCGTCCACCAGTCCGCCGCGTGCTGTGTTGACGAGCGTGAGGCGGGGATTGGCTTTTGCGAGGAGCGCGGCGTTCACGAATTGGCGGTTATCTGGCGTGAGCGGGCAGTTGAGGCTCACGAAGTCGCAAGAGGCAAATGCCTCTTCGAGCGAAATCTTGGCTACGTCGGCGGGCAGGGTTTCCTGCGGCTTGGAGGTGACTGCATGGAGTTGCAGGCCGAAGGGGCGCATCACGTCGCTCACGGCGCGGCCGATGTTGCCGAAGCCCACGATGGCGGCCTTGCGCCCCACGAGTTCTATTTGCGGGTACTCGTTCATGCAGAAGTCTGCGCTGCGGCTCCACCCGCCTTCATGGCAGCGCGGCGAATAGCTGCCTACGCTGTTGGTCACTTCGAGTATGTGCGCCATGACCATTTGCGCCACGGCGCGCGTGCTGTAACCGGCGCAGTTGCACACGGGGATATTGCGGTTGCGCGCCGCCTTGATGTCTACCACGTCGAAGCCCGTGGCTGCCACGCAGATGAGGCGCAGGGTAGGCAGGGCGTCGATGGTCTCGGCCGTGAGGCGCGTTTTGTTCACAATGATGATTTCTGCTTCGGCGGCCCGAGTGAGCACGTCTTCGGGCGCGGTGCGGTCGTAGACCGTCAGCGTGCCCAAGGCCTCGATCTTTTTCCAGCCGAGGTCGCCGGGGTTTACGGTATATCCGTCAAGGAATACAATTTGGGGAAAGTGCATATTGGTAATCTTTTGGGCGAAAGCGATGCCCGATTGTTTTTATTTCAATTCAAACAAGATTTTCGCGTAGCCTACGAGGCGGTCGTAGCGGTCGCCCGTGCGGCGGTAGTAGAGCAGGGCGGCGTATTCGTTGCTCGTTTGGTAGAAATCGCCTTCGTAGGGCGCAGTCAGCCCCTTTTCGGGCTGCGCTTCGGTGAGCGCGAGATATTGGTAGCTGTAATAGCCCTGCTTGAGGAGCACGGCGGCGGTGTAGGCCTGTGCCTCCGCATCGTAGTGCAGTTCGTATTCATCGCTGAAAGCAAAGTCCGTCCAGCGTCCGTCGAGAAACACCCTGCGCCCCGGCACATAGTCTGTCTCGAGCGCGAAATGCGTCACGAGATAGTCCGCCTCCGTTTCCGGCGCGGCGGAGTTCTCGCAGCGTGGCACGTAACGCCCGTTCTGGTCCTCGTCGTACAGATAGTTGCGGCGCGGGGCGTCGGGCATCACCGTGGCATGGTAGTAAGGCTCGAAATAGCGAATGTGGTCGAGATGCATGCCCGGATAGCGTGTGGCGGGCATTTCCAGCTTGCGGTATTCGTTGCCGGCGTTGAAAATCAGGTCGCGGCAGTGTTCCCAAAGCAGCACGCCGCCGCTTACCGACGTGGGGCGAATGCCGAAAAGGGCATTGTCCGTGCGGCGGTTTTGCGCCACGATGAGTTTCACCTCGCTGCTTGCATCGCGCAGCGGCAGGCTGCCGAGGTCGGCGCGCAGTGAAAGTTGCTGGTGGGTGGCGTTGCGGTCAATCTCTGTATCTGTGTCGCAGGTTATCGACAAGCCCGCGCAACTTTCGTTAACGGCAAAATATGCCACGAGCGCGGTCTCCTCCTCGCCCTCGTCGTTCTCCGTCTTCACCGTGATGCGGTAGTTGCCCGAGAGTTTCGGCCGCACGTCGGCGTTGGGGATAGTTAGCGTGTAGTGCGTGTAGAGCACGGAGGTGTTGAGGCTGTTCTCGTAATCCTCTATTACGTCCTCGCTTGCCGGCGAGACGAGATATTCCGTGTCAAACAGTTCCTCGTTGAGCGTGCCGTCTGCGTTGCATTGCTCCACCGTGTAAGTGTATCGCCGGTACTCGTGCGTGAGGTCGTCGAAGGCAAGCGTCACGCGGTCGCCGCTGCCCAGCGCAATGACGGGCAGGCGCTCAAAGTCGCCGTTTACGCCGAGTTGCACCGTGCGGATATGCCGCGCCTTCTGCGTGCAACTGCCCGGCAGCACCGTCTGCGTCTCTGCCGCCCCGCAAAAGGCGAGGCAGAGCAAGAGCGTATATATATATAATATTGTGTGTCGCATCGCGCTTGGCATCTTTAACTCGTTATGAAATGAGACTAAAACAATCAAAACCGCTTGTCCTGTGTGGCCTAACGGCTCGCCTTATCCGAGTAGGGGCGTTTTGCAAAACGCCCGCCGTTTGCGCCGAAAGGCTCGACTAATGCAGTTAACCGATTACCGGGCGTTTTGCAAAACGCCCCTACTGGCAGCGGTCGGTTCCCGCGGTTTTTATGGTTTTTGTCAAAATCTACCACTAATTCAACCAGCAGGTTTGTCTACTTGTCTACAATCTCCACAATGAAATCGGGCTCGTCGGCTTTGAGCGCACCGATGCCGGAGAGGTCGAGCAAGAGCGTGCCTGCCTTCTTGTCGAACTTAAAGGGTATGGGCTTGCCGTCGGCGAGGCAGCGCACCGAGCGCACTTTTTTCAGTCCCGCAATCTGCTGGCTTTGCGGCAGAGAGTCGCAGATGAAGTGCAGGAACAGGCGGTCGGCGGTGCGCGTGGCGGTAAAAGTCTCCGTTTCGTAGCCGCCCGCCTCCGTGCCGTAAATCGTTTCGCCGTTTTGCTTCAGCCACGCGCCCATGCCTTTCAGCCTTTCGAGGGCGGCGGCAGGCAGTTCGCCGTTGGGCTGCGGGCCGATGTTGAGCAGCAGGTTCGCGCCCTTGCCGGCCGTGCGCACCAAGAGGCGTATGAGCTGTTTTACAGACTTATAGTTTTGGTCTTTCACCTTATAGCCCCACATGCCGTTCATCGTCTGGCACGTTTCGAGTGGCAGTTTGCCCACTTCCTGCCCCGAGAGCCCTGCGGTGTTCTCGCCCGGCACGTCACGCTCGAAGATTTGAATATCCTCGCCAGGAAACGGCGTTTGATGGTGGTTGTTGCCCACGAGGCACGCCGGTTGCAAGTGATGAATGAGCGCATACTGATGGTCAAGTTGCCAGTCGAACGCCACGCTGTCCTCGTCGTGGTCCCACCAACCGTCAAACCAAATGGCATCAACCTTGCCGTAGTTAGTAAGCAGTTCCGTGAGCTGCGCGTTCATAAAGGCATAATAGCCCTGCCAATCGGCTTGGCCTTTCCAACCCGTGCCGCGCCCCGTGCGGCCGCGCGGGTAGTCCTGCCGCGTCCAGTCGATGTGGGAATAATAAAGGTGCAGCCCCATGCCTTGGCTGTGGCACTCGTCGGCGAGGTCGCGCAAAACGTCGCGTCCGTAAGGCGTGTGCATGATGTTGTAAGGGCTTTGCGCCGTGTTCCACATAGAGAAACCGTCGTGGTGCCTCGTCGTGAAGCAGATATACTTAGCTCCCGCCTCCTTAAAGGCCGCAATCCATTGCTTGGCATCGAAGCGGTGGGGATAGAAGGCGTCAGCCGCCTTGGCGTATTCCTGCGCGTCGATGTTTTCGTTGGTCATGAACCATTCGCCCTGCGCAAACGTGCTGTAAATGCCCCAGTGCAGGAAGATGCCCAACCGTTTCTCGGCAAACGCCTTGCGTGCTGCCAAGTTCTCGGGCGTAGGAATATAGGTCGCCGTCTGAGCGGCAAGCCCCGTGGCTGCAGCCAGGAAGAAGAGAAGAGGGAAGATGCGTTTCATATAAATTGCCTGTTTCTGATTAGGATTCTAAAATAAGGGAATTTACCATTGATAGACAAATCCTTGTCATCGTTGCCTTTGCGAAATCTTATGATTTCAAATTGGTCGGGATTATATTTGTGCAAGAAAGTAATGGGCACGCCGATAATGCCAGGATAGTCCTTAGGAATATTCTGCGTCCTGTCAACATTTATCCCATCGTAATTGTCGTATTTCGGAAAATCCGTTTCGTTCCCGAAATATTGTTTCGTCAACGGGATATACTCGTGCTTCTTTTGAATATCGAGGTTCGTTAGCCACAGGCAATTGTTGGGGGAAATGATTTTCTGCCCCTTATCGTTTGTCCTCGTTTCTGTGCCATAGAGGTCGTAATGGTCAGGTACGATAAAGCCCGAGATTCCCCTGCCCATATTCACGCCCAACCATACCTTGTTGTCTTTGATTAGCTGGAAAATCTCTTTATAGGTTATGGCATTGATGTTGCCGATAATGAGAAATTGCTTTTGATAGCTCATTAGCAACGCCACGAACTCTCTGAAAAGTGAAAAAGGCGGATTAGTCACTACAACGTCTGCGCTTTTTAGGAGGCTGATACTTTCATGGCTGCGAAAGTCGCCATTGCCGTTGAAGTATCTTATTTGTTGCTCGTCAATGAGTTTTGGGAATGATGGAGCTTCCGTGCATTCCAAGTAAAAGCCTCTTTCATTTTCGTCTGGATTGAACAGATTTGCTTTTGGCCTCTTATAGCATGCAACGATAAGCCTCTTTAATTCCAACTCTTTGAAATGCTCGAGAAAATAACGACAGAAATTGCTTTTATATGGGTTGTCGCAGTTGCAAAACACAACTTTCCCCCTAAACTGGTTGCCATAGTACTGCAACTCGCGTTCAATGTCGGGCAAAAGCGTGTAAAACTCGTCGCTTTTTGCTTCTTTTGCTTTCCTCAGCAATGTATTTGTAGCATTTCTTGCCATAAGAATAATCATTTAGTGAGTTGGCCAAACAAATCGCTGCTTAAAGAGCGCAGAGAGGTGCGGGCAATGTCCAGCATTATTTCTGCCATGTCTGAAACGTTCCAGCTTGCTCCGTTCCCTTGCGTGAAAATTGAAGCGGCTTGCAGCATAATGCAATGCTCTTTATGTTGCACGAACTTATTGAGGCAAAGGTTTTTGTTGACTGCCATGCCGTAATTGGCGGCCGTAATCCTGTCAAGGCGATTAAGCGTTCCTGCATCGTATTTTATTGTGAAGCATTCTCCATTTGGACGGCGTACGACAACATCTTCCGTCAAGAAATTCGTTCCTTCGAGAAACACGACATACGGGAAATAAGTTTCGGAAAGCATGAAATTGGCAATTTCTGAGATATTTTTGTGGGCGCGTTCGATGGCGTTGCCAGCTACCATCAAGTCTTTGTCCTTTTTCTTACCAACCTTAATGCCTTTTTCAATATTCTGTATGTCCTTACCCTGATGCTTAGCCTCTGAAATGAGGATTGGTCTCCAATTGCCGCTGTCGTCTCGCACTTCCACGATACCGCCATCGGGTTTGATGCATGAGTGAGGCAAAAAGATGGTTTGCCCTAAGTCTGTGTCTATTCTCTGCAAGGCTTCGTTAATTTCCTTTTTTGTAACGGACGGTCTATGTCTGAAAATGAGTTGCGGAAATTCTTCGGCAAGCATCTGCAATACCAGCGCAGCCGCCTTGCCGACAGCACTGTCGTGCGCCTTGGCTTCGTTGTTGAAAATACCGATAACGCCTCGCGTTTTTAGTTGTTGTTTTGTCAGCCGTTCCGTTTGTTTGTTTTCACTCATTAGTCAGAATTGTGAAATGAAATATAATGAAACTTCTATCCTGCAAAAGTACGTTTTTCCCCCCGTATTTGCCGCTTGTCTGCTATGAAAATCGTAAATTTGCCGCGCAATAATGATATTTTAGAAACCAGACGGGCGGTCTGTCGCATGTGTCCCCAGTGGCGCATGAGGAAAGTCCGGGCAACGCAGAGCGCTTCGCTTTCTAACGGGAAGTTGTCCGCGAGGGCAAATCAGTGCAGAAGAAAATAACCGCCCCTCCTTTGCCTTTCGGGGCAGCGGAGAGGTAAGGGTGAGAAAACGGGGTAAGAGCCCGTTGGCATCGGTGGTGACATCGGTGTCGTGCACATCGGAGGTTGAAAGTTCGCGTAAACCGGTGAAAGAGGGTTGCTCGCCCGAGTTCCCGCCCCCTCGGGGGAAGGGACGCATCGGAGGGTAGAACGATAACGGCGCGGCGGTTTCAAACGGCCGCCCAGATAAATGACAGGCGCGTGGCATGGATTTTTAATCCGCGCAACGTACGAAACCCGGCTTATAGCCCGTCTGATTTCTATTTTTCTTATAAAATAGTTTGCAGTTTTAAGAATTGTTCTTAACTTTGCACCCGCAAAACGGGAACGTTTGTGCAAGGCGAGAGCAGAAGCCAAGTTCACTTGGATTATGCCGAGCCGCGGCCAAAGGTGCATTATATGAAAGCAGCCGCAGAGTCCCGCTTTTGCACACCAAGCACTCTTAGCTCAGTTGGTAGAGCAACTGACTCTTAATCAGTGGGTCCAGGGTTCGAGCCCCTGAGAGTGTACACTGGCACGGCGGCGGACGTGCAGGTTTGCATAATATTTTGATTTAAGATTGATGCACTCTTAGCTCAGTTGGTAGAGCAACTGACTCTTAATCAGTGGGTCCAGGGTTCGAGCCCCTGAGAGTGTACGAAGTCCGCCGCTTTGCGCAAGGCAGAGCGGCGGACTTTTTTTGTGAATAGGGTGTTCTTTGCCGCGTTCCCTATTCCCCCATTTTTTACAGCGGCAAAGCCGCCAACCCAACACAAATATATGCACCTTTTCTTGACATTTTCGGCTGTGCTCGGCAGAACCCGAACAAAGTGGGCTCTCCGCTCGCCCGTTCGTCGGTTATCATCGAAAATAAATCCAAAATCTGCCAAACCGAATAAATAGTACCCACCAAAATAAAATTGATAAGCGTGCTGGTTTGGAATTACCATCCGAGCACAACCACGCTTTTCGTTCCGGAACGTGACGCAGGCCCTCTGCGCAGGCGGCAATGACTCACTGCCAACACTGCCATCGACCTCTGCCCATACATTTTTTTTATTTCCTCCGAGATGTTTTTTACTATCCCCGAGATGTTTTTTACTATCTGCCTCAAAATTTTTATTACAAAGTTTGTAATATATATTAGAAACTTTGTAACAAGCGTTACAAACTTTGTAACACATGTTAGAAAGTTTGTAATAAAAAATCTAAGGCAGCAAGTAAAATTTGTCTTATATGACAGGAAAAAATATCTTATAGAAAAGAAAAACTACCTGCGCAGAAAGCGTGGCTTATCTATGCAGGTAGTAGGGTTGTGCTTATGGCAAGCGGCCAAGCAAAGCCAAAAATACTAATGGATTGTGCCGATTTGTTGAGGCCAATCTATATCAAATTAGTGTCAGCACCCAAGATATCAGACACGGATTTGCCATTTCGCAAAATTCATAGTTTCTCAAAGGTGCGGATAAGGTGGACCACTACGCCCCAAACCTCAAAGTTGTCGCCCGCCTCGATGCGGAACACGGGATAGTCCTTGTTGGCGGGGCGCAGTTCGATGTACCCTTCTGCCTTGTGCGTAAGGTCGAGGTATTTCATCGTGAACTCGCCGTTCCAGTAAGCCACTACGATAGAGCCGTTGCGGGCCTCGACGGCGCGGTCGATAATCACGCGGTCGCCATCGAAGATGCCGGCGTCTTTCATCGAGTCGCCGTCGACGTCGCCATAGAAAGAGGCTTCGGGGTGCTTGATATAATCTTTGTTGAAATCCAGCCGCTCGTGCTTATAATCGTCGGCGGGCGACGGGAAGCCCGCTCTGATAGGCGCATGTTCCAGCGCGAGATTTGTAGAGAACGAGCCCTTTATGATTTTGATATTTCCCATGAGGTCCAAATGTGGCAAGGTTTTTATGCAAACAAGAAAAAATATAACGGCAACATTGGCCGCAAGAGACAACTCCGAACCGGACAACTTCTGCGCTCGATTATGACGGCAACAGGTACAACGCGGCCTATTATATACGCCTGCAGCGCAGAGAGACAACTGAAAGTTCATGAAAGTTGTCCAAGTTGTTGACAAAAAAACTCGTTTTGCAAACCAACTCAGCAAAACAGCCGTCATGAATAAATAAAAAAAGGCGTGCCCCGTAGGTCACGCCTTTCGCAAATATAAGGCTATGAATGTTTTGACTGTATTCTGAGAAATGCGATTTGCTCGGAATGAAGCAAAAATTATTCAGCGCGGAGCGTGAAACGCTTGAAGTCGATGACAGTGAGTTCCTTGTCGGCAGTTTTGAGGTAGTCGGCAACGGAGAGCTTGCTGTCCTGGATGTATTCCTGCTCGAGGAGGCAGCTTTCCTTGAAGAACTTCTTCATGCGGCCCTGGGCGATGTTCTGAATCATCTGCTCGGGGAGGTTGGCAGCCTTTTCTTCAGCCACAGTCTGCTTGATCTTGCGGATTTCGTCAGCCTGTTCAGCCGTGATGTTGCCCTTCATGATGCCTTCTTCGAGGTGCTCTTCGCTTTCGGCGATGTAGAGGTTGAAACCAGCCTTTTTGAGGGCTGCTTCAACGGCCTTCTTCACCTGCTCTTCCTTGGTCTTTTCGATAGCCACCTTGAGCTCTTCTTCCTTCACGGCTTCGGGTACGCTTTCAGCGTTGAGAGCAACAGGGTTCATGGCTGCAACCTGCATGGCCACGTTGTGGGCGGCCTCTTCTGCGGGCTTGTTGGTCTGAACCATGGTGCAAAGCATGTGGCGGCCCATGTGGTCGTAAACAGACACGTTTTCGCCTTCGATGAACATGTAGCCATCGAGTTCCATCTTCTCACCCGTGATACCGCTGCGGTCGGTAACGGCCTCTGCAACGGTGTGTGCGCCGAAGGAGAGGGCATTCACCTCTTCGAGGCTCTTGCACTTGTTGGCAACGGCTGCGTCGAGGATTTCCTGAGCGAGCTTGATGAAGTCTTCGTTCTTGGCAACGAAGTCCGTTTCGCATTTCAAGGCGAGAATGGCTGCGAAGCCGTCGGCCGACTTAACGAGCACAGCGCCTTCGGCTGCTTCACGGTCGGAGCGCTTGGCTGCTACAGCCTGACCTTTCTTGCGGATAATTTCGATGGCCTCTTCCATGTTGCCGTTGGCTTCGGCAAGGGCCTTTTTGCAATCGCCGAGACCGGCGCCGGTGAGGGCGCGCAGTTTCTTGATATCTTCTAATGCTACTGCCATTTTTATTTTAGATTTGGGTTAGTCTTGGTTTGGTGTGAAGACTATGGTAAATAATTGGATTTTTAAGTAATAAAGGGGTGTTCCCAAACATATTGTTTATATTTCAGAACACCCCTGTGCTTTTAATTTATCGACAGAATTTACTCAGCTGCTGCTTCGGTAGCCTCTTCTGCTGCGGGCTGTGCCTCAGCGGGTGCTGCCTTTTCGGCGCGAGCCTTGCCGCCGCGCTTGCGGGGAGCCTTGGCTACTGCTTCGCCTTCTGCGCTTTCGCCGGCTGCTTCGGTGTCAACCTTCTCAGCCTTGCGCTCTTCGAGACCTTCGGCGATAGCGCCGCAGATAGCGCTGAGGATCACCTCTACGCTCTTGTTGGAGTCGTCGTTAGCGGGGATGATGTAATCGACGCAGTTGGGATCGGAGTTTGTATCAACGATACCGAACACGGGGATACCGAGGCGCTGAGCCTCACGCACTGCGATGTGTTCCTTGCAAACGTCGATAACGAAGAGAGCAGCGGGCAGACGGGTGAGGTCGGCGATAGAACCGAGGTTCTTTTCGAGCTTGGCACGCTGGCGAGAAATCTGGAGGATTTCGCGCTTAGAGAGGTTAGAATAAGTGCCGTCGCTCATCAGCTTGTCGATATTGGCCATTTTCTTAACAGCCTTACGGATGGTGGGGAAGTTGGTGAGCATACCGCCCGGCCAGCGTTCCGTAACGTAGGGCATGTTAACGGAGGTAGCTTTCTCGGCTACCACTTCTTTTGCTTGTTTCTTAGTAGCTACAAAGAGCACCCTCTTGCCTTGCTTAGCAATCTGCTTGATGGCTTCGGCGGCTTCGTCGATCTTTACGACCGTCTTGTGGAGGTCGATGATGTGGATGCCGTTGCGCTCCATGAAGATGTAGGGAGCCATGGCAGGATTCCATTTGCGCTTGAGGTGGCCAAAGTGGCAGCCAGCCTCCAAAAGGGTTTCAAAGTTTGTTCTTGACATTTTTGTTTTGTTTTTTAGCGTTTACTTTCTTTTGAGTTGCTTTGAAGCGCGGTTAAGCATTCCGCTATGCTTCGGTAATCTTAGTCAACCAACCCGATGGTAGTTCGTTTCGTGCGAAAGAGAAATCCTTTCGGGTTTAGATACTAAACGTTTTGCCTTTGGGTAAAGGCCTTTTCCGTATGCTTCCGGAAGTTTTAGGGGTTGCGCTGCCCGTGCCGTGCGGTCGATTATTAGCGTAAAATGTAAGTTCAGGCAGTCAGGCGGCGTTGCGGGAATACGTTGCTGCGTAGAGATTAACGCTTGCTGAACTGGAAGCGGCGGCGTGCTTTGGGCTGACCCGGCTTCTTACGTTCAACGCTGCGGGAGTCGCGCGTTACGAAGCCTTCAGCACGGAGTGCTTTCTTGTCGTCGGCGTTCACCTTAACCAAGGCGCGTGCGATACCGAGGCGAATGGCTTGAGACTGACCCGTGAAACCGCCGCCGAACACGTTAACCTTGATGTCGTACTTTTCGGCTACCTCGAGGAGGTTGAGGGGCTGCTTAACGACGAACTGCAGGATGCTGGAGGGGAAATATTCGGTCAAGTCTCTCTTGTTGATGGTAATCTTGCCGTTACCTTCGGTCAAGTAGATGCGGGCTACGGCGCTTTTGCGGCGGCCCAATGCGTTTATCATTTCCATTACTGCGTCTTATTTATAGAGGTTAATATCAATTGCCTTGGGGCTTTGTGCCTCGTGGGGGTGTTCGCTGCCGGCGTAAACGTAGAGGTTGCCGAGGAGCTTAGCGCCCAGACGGTTCTTGGGGAGCATACCCTTAACCACGCGGTGCAGGAGTTTGTCGGCGCCGTTAGGCTTAGCCATGATGCTTGCGGGCGTGTGCTCGCGCTGGCCGCCGGGATAGCCGGTGTAAGTGTAATAGATGCGATCCGTCCACTTTTTGCCGGTGAGTTTCACCTTGTCGGCATTGATGATGATGACGTTGTCGCCACAGTCTACGTGCGGGGTAAAGTTGGGTTTGTACTTGCCGCGCAGCAGTTTGGCAACTTTCGAACCAAGGCGGCCGAGGATCTGGTCGGTAGCGTCAACTACGACCCATTCCTTCTGTGCGGTCTCCTTGTTTGCAGAAATGGTCTTGTAACTTAAAGTGTCCACTCTTGTTGTTGTTAAAATTGTTTGTAACTACTAATTTTTTCATTCGTGCGTGCTTTTTCTCTAACCATCCCGCCCCAGGCCAATGAGAACGGAACTATTATACACACACGTTTTGCAGCCTTTTTGGGGCTGCTTGATAATAATCGGCGTGCAAAATTAGCATTTTCTTATAAGATAGTAAAGACTTTCTGGCTTTTTTCTTTGATTTTCTGCTAAGAAAACGGGATTTTATCTATACTTTTGTACGAAATAATGCTGTTTCGCGAAAATTACAATCCTATGCGCACGCGCACGTATATATATATATTGTATCCCCTCCTGCTGGCAGTGTGGTGCATGATGCTGGCAGGCTGCCATTACAGGCAGGACGCTGCAGAGGAGGAAGAGGGGGAAAATCAGGAACTGCCGGGCGGTATCGACTCTGTGGCGTTCAGGCACGCGCACCATTATTGGACGGGCTACAACCTCGTAGCGACCGACAGCATCACGCTGCAAGCCTCGCAAGATAGCGTGCGGGCGGCGCAAATGGCGTTTATCTCCGACAATAAGATTTGTCGCAACGACCCGCTCGTGGTGGCAGCCGTGGCCATCGTGCCCGCCGATACGATCGACACGGTGTGGGTGAAGGTGGCCCGCGACCAGCTGACGCAAGGTTGGGTGCGCGAAACGGAGCTTTTAGATAAGGCCGTGCCCGATGACCCCATCTCGAAATTTATCCACCGCTTCAGCCGTGGGCGCTCGTTCTACGTAGTGTGCTGCTTCGGCATCGCCGTGGCGTTCCTGCTCTTGCAGTTGTTCCGCCACAAGCACCTGCGCATGGTGCACTTCCGCGACATCTCGAGTTTTTACCCTACGCTGCTCTGCATCACGGTGTCGGGGGCTGCCGCGCTCTACGGGAGCATTCAGCGGTTCGTGCCCGAAACGTGGGAGGAGTTTTATTTCCACCCCACGCTCAACCCCTTGCATCCCGACTTGCCCTTAATCTTGGCATTGTTCATCGCATCGGTTTGGCTGATGATTATCGTGGCAGGCGCGGTAGTGGAAGAACTGCGGCGGCAGCCCGATCTCGGCGACGGGCTGGCTTATCTCGCCTCGCTCGGCGGCGTGTGCATGCTGCTCTACCTCGTGTTCACGCAGACCGTGCCGCTCTACTTCGGTTATCCGCTGCTGCTTGCCTACTGGGCGTGGGCCGTGATGCGCTACGTGCGCCACCGGCCCTCGCACTACCTTTGCGGGAATTGCAACCAACCCATGCCCAACGGCACGGACATCTGCCCGAAATGCGGCATGCGCAACAGCCTCTGACGTAAGATAAGCCTGTTTTTTTCAAAAAAGTAGTACCTTTGCGCCTAATATGGATATTTTAGTAAACAAGTAGACGAGTGAACAAGGAAATTTTCGTGCAAGCGAGTGCAAAGCCGAACTTGTTCGAGCAATGCCGAGCGCAGCCGAAAATCTCAAAGGCAACAAGACAGATTACTAATATATTATGATGTCTTGGTGCTTTACTAACTTGTCTCGTTTACTCGTCTACTTGTAACTCGTCTACTAAATAATGAGAGATTTTCTGAAAACGTGCATCCTTTTCTGCCTCTTCGGCATACTTGCCGGGGCGGGTAGGGCGCAGACGATACATACCGAAGACGAAGAACGCTCGCACTGGATGGAGGAAGAAGACTCTGTGGAAAAGACAGATATTCCCATTGAGGTGAAGATGTGGCGCATCGACGAGCGTTTCGGCGACGTTAGGCCGATTGAAGCCGACACGGCATCGCATCTGTTCCAAAATCAGGCGTTCACCGAAGGGCTGCACGGCGAATACAACACGACGGGCAACCTCGGCTCGCCGCGGCAGGCGCGTATCTTCGGCTTGCGCCGCGCCACGATGATGCAGGATCCCTTTATCTTCTCCCAGCCTTTTGATTTTTTCGTGAAAGAGCCAGACGAATATCTTTTTACAAATACAAAGTCGCCTTTCACCAATCTCACCTACCACAGCTGCGGCAATAAGACGAACGGCGAAGACCGCATCTCCGCCCTCTTCGGCGTGAACGCTGGCAAGAAACTGGGCGTGGGTTTCAAACTCGACTATCTCTACGGGCGCGGCTACTATCAGCGGCAGTCTACAGCGCACCTCAACGGCGCGGTGTTTGCCTCCTACCGCGACGACCGCTACGACGCGCACCTCATTTACTATGCCAACCACGTGAAGAACGCAGAAAACGGCGGCATAGACAATGATGAGTATCTCACAAACCCTGAAAACTTCCCTACGAAATACGGCACGGCCGACATGCCCATCAACCTCACGAGGGCGGTGACGAAACTCAACGTCAATTCGTTCTTCCTCACGCACCGCTACAACATCGGCTTCAACCGCTACCGCGACCAAAACGGCAACATCGTCAAGAGTGACAAGGTGAAATCTATCTTAGGCATGAAAAAACTGATGAAACTGCCCACCGATAGCCTTGTCGCCGACAGCACGAAACTGCTCGCCGCCGCCGATTCTACAAAAACGATTGCGCAACTCGATACGACAGACATCGACGAGGAAGATGCCGACAGCATCACGCTCACGCCGGAGTTCGTGCCCGTATCGTCGGTAATCCACACCTTCCGCGCCGACCACAACAACCGCCGCTTCATATCCTCGGCCTCAGGAACGGCTGACGAGGATTATTTCCGCGACTTCTACTGGCCGACTGGCACGACCGACGAGCGCATCAAATACCTCAACATCGCCAACACCGTCGCCATAGACCTGCACGAGGGCTTCAACAAATGGATGGTGATGGGGCTGCGCCTCTTTGCCAAGCACGAGTTGCAGCATTACACGCTGCCGACAACTGCCAACGAGTCGGCCAAGACGATAAGAAACTACTTCACCGTAGGCGCACAGCTCCTGCGGCGAAATGCCAAAATCGTGCGCTACAATGTGCTCGGCGAGCTGCGCACCACGGGCAAGGAGTGGGGCGAGTTTAATGTCGAAGGCGACGCCTCGCTCAACATACCTTTCTTAAAAGACACGCTGCACATTATCGCCGACGGCTATGTGCGCAACGAGCAGCCCTCCTTCTTCTACGAGCATTTCCACGGGCGCAATGCCTCTTGGGACAAGTCGCTCGACATGGAGTTTCGCACGCGCATCGGCGGCGCCGTGAAGTATAAGGACACCCGCCTCAGTTTCCACTTCGAGACCATTCAGAATTACACCGCCTTTGCCGAAAAGCTCGAGCCTTACAGCAACGACGAAGGTTTGCGTCTCTACCTGCACAGCGTGCAGCCGATACAGACGGCGAAAAACCTGCGCGTCACCGAGGCCTCTATCAGCCAAGACTTCCATTGGGGCGTGTTCAACTGGGAGAACGAGGTGACGTACCAGCGTTCGTCGAACGAGTATATCCTGCCCCTGCCTATGCTCAACGTTTACAGCAACCTCTATCTCAAATTCAAGATAGCCAAGGTGCTGAGCACGGAAATCGGCGGCGACGTGCGCTATTTCACCAAATACTACGCCCCGACCTATTCGCCTATCATCGGCCAGTTTGCCTTGCAGGACGAGACGGAGCGCATCAAGCTCGGCAACTATCCCATCATCAACGTCTACGCCAACTTCCACCTCAAGCGCACGCGCTTCTATGTCATGGCCTCGCACGTGAACGGTTCTGCCGGTTCAGGTATGCCTTTCCTCGCGCCCCACTATCCGATGAACTTGCGCATCATACGTTTCGGCATCTCGTGGAACTTTTTTAATTAGCCGAAACAGATATGAAGCATTACAATGTGGTGTGCGCCGTAGTTCTTGATAGCAACCAGCGGGTTCTCTGCGTGCGCAAGGGGGCGACCCGATATCCTTACACTTCTTTTCGATGGGAATTTCCCGGCGGCAAGATAGAGGAAGGCGAGACCCTTGGCCAAGCCCTTCATAGAGAGTTGTTGGAGGAATTGGAATATGACGTTACAGTTGGCAAGCAACTGCTTACCATTTCTCACACCTATCCCGACTTCGCTATTACGATGACGGCTTTTCTATGTACGGCTGCAAGCCACGGCTTTAAGTTGACGGAACACATTGAAGCCAAATGGGCGACAAGGGACGAGGTGAAAGAACTTGCGTGGTGTGCAGCCGATGTTCCTGTGGTGCAGCTAATATGTGACGGACTAATATAAACATCATGAACAAAAGGGAATACGCGCAAGCCAACAAGGACTGGTTGGCAGCAAAAGCACAGGAAGAGGGCGTGCGCCCGCTTCCTAAGGGAATTTATTACAAGGTGTTGTCGGAAGGGAAAGGCGACGGGAAGCACCCCTCGCCGCGCAGCATCGTCACCGCGCACTATACGGGTTGGACCATCAACGGCAAGAAGTTCGACAGCAGCCGCAGCGGCGCGCCGCTTGCCGTTCGGCTTTGCGACCTCATAACGGGCTGGGTGATTGCCATGCAGCAAATGTGCATCGGCGACAAGTGGGAGGTGTATATCCCAGCAGAAATGGGTTACGGCAAGTTTTCGCAACCCGGCATTCCCGGCGGTTCAACTCTTATCTTCGAGATAGAATTGCTGGGGATAGCGTGATCGGCCTCCATTATCCCCGAATAGATGCGGCCGGAGCGGATGCCGAGGCGGCGGGCTGAGAAGAAGCGGGCATAATGGGTGTAGGTGCAGATGCCGCAGGCGCAAATGTTTTCAAGAGAAAGGCCCGCAGAAAGCAGTGACGCGGTGTTGGCCGCCACAAGGTCGATGTGCGGCGTGAGCGCTGATAGAGCAGAAGAGGGGAGCTGGCGGCAAATGGCGCGGGTGTCGAAACCGGCGGCGGCAAAGGCGGCTACGACTTCTTCGCCCACCTCGAAACTATCCTGCATGATGCACGGGCCAATCGCCGCTTTGAGTTCGGAAGGCTTTGTGCCGAAGGCGGCAGACATTTCAGCAATAGTTTTTTCAACGATGCGTGCCACCGTGCCGCGCCAGCCGGCGTGGACGGCGGCTATTGCGCCGTGCGCGGCATCGTAAAGCAAGATAGGGACGCAGTCGGCCGTGGAAATGCCGATGCACACGCCGCGCTCGGCAGTGATGAGTGCATCGGTGTCGTCGAGCAGCGCGGTTTGTTGGTCGGGAGAAAGGGAGAAGAAAGAAGAAGAAACGAGCCCGACGCGGTCGGAATGCGTTTGGCGCGGCAGCAGCAGGCGGCCGTCGGCAATGCCCAACTTGCTGGTGAGCCATTGGCGGCATTGCGCCACGTGCTCCGCGCTGTCGCCGCAATAGTGCGTGGCATTGAATCCCGCGTAAGGCTCATCGGGGCGGAGCGTTGCAGTATCGGTGTCGCCGTCGTCGCGCATCGTGCTGAACGCCACTACGTTCCCCTGTCCGAAAAAAGGATATTGCAGCATGATCAGTGCAGGATAAAAAACAAGAGTTCTTTGAGCAGTGCGCCGCCGTCGGGGGCAGCGCCGCCCACGCCCTTGGAGCGTGCATCGGCGCGGCGCAGTTCGCCGATAATCTGCATTACCTTCACCCCTGTGAAGGCACGCAGCCCGGGCAGATAGTTGTTGCGCACGGCCCAGGGCGATACGCCGAGCCATTCCGCCAGGCCCTGCTCCGTCTTTTGCGGAGCGTAGAAGGCGAGCATCAGGTTGGAGAAGAATTTGAAAAGCACGGGCAGCACCATTTGCAGCGGATAGGTCTTTTGGTTGGCTGCGAAATATTTGGCGATGCGGTTGGCCTTGAACACGTCCTTCTTCACAATGGCATCTTGGAGGTCGAAGATGCTGAAATCCTTGGTGATGCCCGTGCTGCGCATCACGAGGTCGGCGGTCACGAGGCTTTGCCCTTGCGGCAGGGCTATGAAGAGTTTGTCAAGTTCCGTGGCGAGGCGGTTGAGGTCGTTTCCGATGTGGTCGGCAAGTATTTCTGCGGCCCGCGGTTCGATGTCCGCTTTGTGGCGCACGGCATAGGTGCGGATAAAGGCCGGCAGCTGGTTCTCGTACATCTTTTTCGACTCGAAGAGCACACCCTCCTTGCCCACGAGCGTGGCGAGTTTGGTGCGTCGGTCTATCGTGCCGTTTTTGTGGCAAACGATGAGCACGGTGGTGTCGAGCGGCTGCTTGAGATAAAGTTCGAGGCGGTCGAGGTTCTTTATGTTCTGCGCCTCTTTCACCACGATGGCCTGCCTGCCGCCGAGCATGGAGCGGCGGCGTGCGGCGGCGATAATCGTGTCGACGGTGATGTCCGCGCCGTAGAGCACCGTGAGGTTGAAGTCGCGGTCTTCGGGCGCAACGGCTTTATCGGCGATAAAGTCGGCGAGGCGGTCGATGTAGTAGCTCTCTTCGCCGCACAAATAATATATGGGCTTGAACGTGCCCGCCTGCACCTCGCGCACGATGTCTTCGTAGCCGATGCCTGCTTTCTTTTTGGCAGATGCTGTGTATGCCACGGTGATGGGGAAAGGTTTATTGGTCGAATTTAAGGTGGCGCACGGTCTTGCGCTGCCCGATGATGAGTTTCATGGCTTCGATGCCGAGGCGCACGTGCGTGGCGGCGAAGTTTTGGGTCACGCGGTTGTCGCTTTCTTCCGTCTTCACGCCCTCCGGTTCCATCGGGTTGTCAGAAACGAGCAGCAGAGCGCCGGTGGGGATATGGTTGTAGAAGCCGCAGGAGAAGAGCGTTGCCGTTTCCATATCCACGGCCATGGCCCGCGTTTCGCGCAGGTATTGCTTAAACTTCTCGTCGTGCTCCCACACGCGGCGGTTGGTGGTGTAGACCGTGCCCGTCCAGTAGTCGTAACTGTTGTCGCGCAGGGCGGTGGACACGGCGCGCTGCAGCATGAATGCCGGCAGCGCGGGCACCTCTGGCGGGAAGTAGTCGTTCGACGTACCCTCCCCGCGAATGCCAGCCAGCGGCAGGATATAGTCGCCCAGCTGCGTTTTGCTGGAAATGCCGCCGCACTTGCCGAGGAAGAGGCAGGCGGCGGGCTGAATGGCGCCGAGCAAGTCCATGATGAGCGCGGCGTTGGGGCTGCCCATGCCGAAGTTGATCATCGTGATGCCCTCGGCGGTGACGGCGCGCATATTTGCGCCAAAGCCAATCGGGTCGACGCCCGTTTGCTCGCAGAACATGTCCACGTAGTTGTTGAAATTCGTGAGCAAAATGTGCTTGCCGAACTTTTCGAGCGGCATCTTGGTGTAGCGCACGAGCCAATTGCCCGTTATTTCCTGTTTTGTTTTCATAATTTGCTAAATTTGCAGGCAGAATGTTTTGGGCATTATCTGCCGTGAAAGTTAGATTTGCAAAAGTAGCAAAATGATTTCATTAAATCTCCCCTCATATAAGATAAATGTCGCCGAGCGGGGCGGCAGGCGCATGATTTACGACTTTCTGCGCCGCCGTTTCGTGGCTCTCACGCCCGAGGAGTGGGTGCGCCAGCACTTCACGCATTTCCTCGTGGAGCACCGGCATTATCCCGCCGCGCTGCTCGGCAACGAGATAACAGTACAGCTCAACGGCGTGGCGCGCCGCTGCGACAGCGTGCTGTATAGCCGCGACGGCGGCCGCCCGCGCATGATTGTGGAATACAAGGCGCCCGATGTGCCCGTGACGCAGGCAGTGTTCACGCAAATATCTGCCTACAACAGCGTGCTGCGTGCCGACTATCTCGTGGTTTCAAACGGTCTGGCGCACTATTGCTGCCGCATGGATTACGAGCGGCAGAAGGCGGAATTTCTGCCCGAAATACCCTTTTACGAGGTTTTATAAGGCAAAAAAAGCCTAAAAAACGCGCCAAGTGCAGTTTCATACAAGGAATTATGCGTAACTTGCGCCGTGAAAGCGCGAACGAACGCGTAAAAAGACTATTCACCTATTAAAAACAAAGCATCATGAAAAAGTATCGTTGCATCGTATGCGATTGGATTTACGACCCCGAAGTGGGCGACCCCGAGGGCGGTATCGCTCCCGGCACTGCCTTTGAGGATATCCCCGAAGATTGGGTGTGCCCCCTCTGCGGCGTTGGCAAAGACCAGTTTGAAGAAGTGGCTGAATAATTGTCGCTGAAAGAGGCGTATGCGGAAAGACATACGCCTCTTTTTTTTTATAAAACATTTTGTTTAAGTTATCTGGTAATTATTTTTTTTGCCCACGAATTGCACGACTTTACACAAATCGTTTCTATTTGAGTTTTAAGGGCGACCCGTACGGTCGCACAAATTTTCACGAATGCATTGATTGCGTTCGAGATGATTGATTCTGCGCACGTTTGCACAATAATCCTGCTATTCGTCTACAAAAATTTCTTCAAGATGAAAATCACTTTCCTCGTCGTGGGCAAGACCACCGACCCGCGCGTGGCCGCGCTGACCGATGAATACGTGGGGCGCATCGGGCACTATTTGCCCTTCAACGTCGAGGTCATCCCCGAGCTTAAAAACACCAAGGCGCTTACCGCCGACCAGCAAAAGCAGCGCGAGGCCGAACTCTTGCTCAAAGCCATCAAGCCCGACGATTACGCCGTGCTGCTTGACGAGGGCGGGCGCGAACTGCGCTCCGTGGAGTTTGCCGCCTATCTCGACAAGCTGCAGGCGCAGGGTCTGCGGCGCGTGGTGTTCGTGGTGGGCGGTCCCTATGGCTTCGCGCCGTCAGTCTATGCCCGCGCCAACGGCAAGCTATCGCTCTCGCGCATGACCTTTTCCCACCAACTTGTCAGAGTGCTGTTTGTAGAACAATTCTACCGCGCCATGACCATACAGCGCGGCGAGCCCTATCACCATGAGTAAACTCCGCGCGTGCCCCGTGCTGCTGCTCCTGCTCCTTGCGTTTGCGGCCATCGGCCGGGCGCAGGAGGAAAGCCGCTTCCGCGTGGCGACTTACAACGTGGAAAACCTTTTCGACACCATTCCCTCGCCTTATCACGACGACAGCGAGTTCCTGCCCGATGCCGCAAAGGCCTGGCACGGCGGTCGCTATTGGAAAAAGCTCGGAATGCTCGCGCGCGCCATTGCCGCCATAGGCGATGTGCGCCCCGCCGCGCTCGTAGCCCTGTGCGAGGTGGAAGGCGACACCGTGCTGACCCACCTGACCAGGCGCACCTCGCTGGCGCGGCTGGGCTACGGATATGCCGTGACGCATAGCGCCGACGAGCGCGGCCTTAACGTGGCATTGCTCTATCAGCCCGAACTCTTTCGCCCTATCTCATGCGTTGCCCTGCGCGTGCCCCATCGGGCAGGCAAGGAACGCCCTACGCGCGACGTGCTGCACGTTTCGGGACAATGCCTCACGGGCGACACGCTCGATGTCTTCGTGTGCCATTTCCCAAGTCGCCGGGGCGGTGCGCGGCTTACCGACCCTTATCGCCGGCGGGCGGCAGAAACGGTGCGCCGCGCCGCCGACAGTTTGCTGGCGGTGCGCGGACGGTGCAATATATTAATAATGGGAGATTTCAATGCCTACTATCCCGAACGTTGCTTTGCCGAGACGCTCAGGGCTGTCCCCGCGCAGGCGGTGCAAGAAGCGGGCGGAACATTCCTTAAAGAGAAACTTTATCTCCTCACCCACGGTTTGAAGGCCGACGGCGGCATCGGCGGCACCTATAAATATAAGGGCGAATGGCAAATGCTCGACCAAATCATCGTGAGCGGCACGCTGCTCTGCGCCGCGCCCGGACATCTCTCCACTGCGCCCGCCGCCTGCCGCCTCTGCGCCTTTCCCTTCCTGCTCAAAAACGACAAGAGCGGCACCCCCGTGCCTTACCGCACCTATCTCGGCACGTTCTATCAGGGCGGTTACAGCGACCACTTGCCCGTTGCGCTGGACTTTTTCGAGAATTATTAAAGGTGGGTTCTATAAATTCGCTTTGGCAGATTTTGGATTTATTTTCGAGGATAAATTGTAAGTTGAAGAGGGAGCGTAGCGGGCTACGTGACCGATGAGACTTACGATTGAGACCGAAAAGAAAACAAAAGATGACAAAACGTCAACCCAACATT
>JALFUO010000045.1 GCA_022784065.1 Bacteroidales bacterium
CTTTCTTCCAAGCTTTCCATATACACATGCGTATTCTACGTCTTAACCATTCGTCTGTTTCAAGCAAAAGACGTTTCATATTGGCAAGATGATAATAACCGACCCACCCTCGTATGTATTCTTTCAGCATTTGCTTTCTCTTGGCATATCCCCACCCATTACTGCGACTTGTCAGTTCTTTTAGTCGTGATTTCATCTTGGCTTTGGACTTTGGATGCACCGTGAGTTGGCATTTGACTTTCATCACATAAAAGGAGTAGCCGAGGTATTTCACTCCCCGCACATAAGACACTACGGTCTTCTCCTTGTTGACTTTGAGATATAGAGCATTCTCTATAAATCGGGTTACACTCTCCTTTACTCGCATTGCAGCCCTTTTGGACTTGCAGAATATCATCGAGTCATCAGCATAACGCACAAAGGGAAGCCCTCTGCGTTCAAGTTCTTTATCCAGTTCGTTGAGCATGATGTTACTCAACAACGGACTTAGCGGTCCTCCTTGGGGAGTCCCTTCCTCGCTCGCTTCGAACAAGCCTTTGTTCATTACACCACTTCGGAGATATTTGTGTATAAGGCTGACAACTCTGCCGTCCTTGATGGTGCGGCTGAGTATCTCTATGAGTTTGCTGTGGCTCACTGTGTCGAAGAAGCGTTCAAGGTCGAGGTCAACTACGTACTTGTAGCCTTCATCGACTATCTTCTGCACTTCTCGCAATGCGTCAAGGCAGCCTCTCCTCGGGCGGAAGCCGAAGCTTCGTTTGGAGAATTGGGGGTCATAGATTATTGTCAGTGCTTGGTTGATGGCTTGTTGCACCATGCGGTCAACCACGGTGGGTATGCCCAACAGGCGCATCTTGCCGTTGTCCTTGGGTATCTCTACCCTACGGACAGGATTCGGACGGTATGTACCGTCAAGCAAGGAGCCTATCAGTTCATCCTTATTAGCCTTGAGCCATGGGAGCAGCTGCTCGCATGGCATCTTGTCGATACCGCCACATCCCTTGTTCCTCACTACTGCCAAGTAGGCTTTGTTGAAGTTGTCGGGGCTAAGGATTACTTCCAATAGGTGCTCCTTGTCAAATGGAACTTCCACGATGTTGTCTTCGGTAATCCACATGAAAGTCTGCACTCCCCCATACATTTCGGATTCCGTCCTATTTCTTTGGGGGCAGTCATTAGCAAAGGCTGATGTTTTCTGCATTCTATCTTTCATAAGGGATTCCGCGAAGCGCCTGACCAAAGGGAAGAACTTTCAATTACTAATCGTTTAATTGTTAGGTTCAGCCCTTCATGGAGCGTTACCGATTACTCCACTACTATGGCTTCTGCTGACTTCTCACGGCAAGCTTTACTCCGTGGCTTTTGTAAGAGAAACTAATCACCACGTCCGTGAGACCTCCTCGGATAAGGGCATTGTCTTTCCATCTTATATCTGCTTGATTTACTATGTATGTTCCGGATAGTTATAGGACTTCAGTGCTTTTTGCCACCTTATCCACATACTTTAGCCTTGTATCAAGTTTCTGTTCGTCAGACCAGATCTTTGCCGCTGACTTCTTTCAGATTCCACCTCGCGATGGACACCCTTGTCTCTCTGGCTATACGATTCCCACTATCAGGGCTCGTTGGGGACTTGCACCCGTTAGACATTACTCATGCCGAGCATACAAAATCCCACTTCCGTCAATTTTAACGGAAGTGGGATGATAGTCAAATAGTACTAACCTAACGCTTCAACAATCGGAGCCAAAGTTACCTCGAAAAACTAGTATCAACAAATTACAAATGGAAAGTGTTAAAACGAAAAAAGCCACCAAAATGGTGGCTTATAAGCAGTTATAAAAACGTTTTGCAAGTATGGTCAGGCGGTCTATTTACCAATGCAAAAGCTTTTGAACACGGAATGGAGGACTTCGTCGGAGGTGATGGCGCCGCCGGTGATTTCTGCAAGGTGAAAAAGCACGGAGCGGAGGTCTTGGCTGATGAGGTCGCCGGGCAGGCCGTCGCGCAGGCCGGAAGTAACGCGGTCGAGGTCGGCAAGGGCGGAGAGGATGGCGGCGTAATGGCGCTCGTTGGTGATGATGATGTCGTTTTGCGTGGCGGTGGCAGTTTGCGCCGCTGCTTTTTCCAAATAGGAAACGACGGGGGCGCAAGAAGAAGAGGCTTGCGCGGTGATAAAAAGATGCTCGGCCGAAATTTCGGCAAAGGCAGAAAGCATGGCTGCAGCGGCTTGCGGGACGTTCGTGCCTTTAGGGGCTGTAGGGTGTGCCAGGTCGTTCAAACCGATTAAGTCGGATTTGTTGAACAGTAGCAGCAGGGACTTGCCTGCGCAGAGCGGGAGGATTTCGTCTTTGAGCCGCAGGGACTTCTGCCAGTCTGTGCTGTCGATAACCCACAGCACGATTTCTGCTTCTTCGAGTTTCTTGAAAGTGCGGTTGATGCCGATTTGCTCCACCTTGTCGTCCGACTGCCTGATGCCGGCCGTGTCGATGAAGCGGAAGAGCGTGCCGCCAATGTTCACCGTGTCCTCAATCGCGTCGCGCGTGGTGCCGTGCACGTCGCTCACGATGGCTTTCTCTTCTCCGAGCAGCGTGTTGAGCAAGGTAGATTTGCCCGCGTTTGTGTCGCCTACGATTGCCACGGGGATGCCGTTCTTGATGGCGTTGCCGAGGCGGAAGGAAGAAGCGAGGCGGGATAGTTTCTTGTGGATTTCGTCGGTGATGTCTTGCAGTTGGGTGCGGTCGGCAAATTCAAGGTCTTCGTGGTCGGAGAAGTCAAGTTCAAGTTCGAGGAGCGTGGTGAGATGGAGCAATTTCTCGCGCAGGTCCGCCAGTTCCTTGCTGAACTGCCCGCGCATCTGCTTGAGTGCGATGCGGTGGGTGGCAGCAGAGGTTGAGGCGATGAGGTCGGCAACGGCTTCGGCGCGGCTAAGGTCCATCTTCCCGTTGAGAAAGGCCCGCTGCGTGAACTCGCCGGGACGGGCCATGCGGCAGCCTTTTGCTATGAGGCTTTGCAGCAGCCGCGAGACAATATAGGCGGAGCCGTGGCAGGAAATTTCCACGCTGTCTTCGCCGGTATAGGAGTGCGGCGCACGGAAGAGGGTGACCAGCACCTCGTCGAGCGTTTCCCCTTCTTCGTCCAATATGTCGCCAAACGCCACGGTGCCTGCCGCGCGTTGCGCAAGGCTTTTCCCGACTTTCTGCTTGAAAAGGCTGTTGGCGATTTCAACAGCTCTTTTGCCCGATATGCGTATCACGGAAATCGCGCCGCCTGCCGGCGTGGCGGGTGCGCAAATGGTATCTTCGTAATAAAAAGCGGTGTCTGTCATATAAAAAAGACCTTGTTTTATTTGCAAATGAAATTTATTTGCAATTATTTTGCAATAAGAAAATCACGCGGCGCGTGCTTTTCCGCTTATTTATAATTAAATCCAACATTATGAAAACTTACAGACTTCTTTCTCTGTGCGCCGCCTTGTTTATGGCTTCGCACATGCTTGCACAGACAAGCAACCACCCGCTCGTAGGCCTTTGGCAGCAAGTTCAGCAAAGCGACGGGCACACCCACGGCGGCAAGCCCGGCTTTATCAAACTGCCCGTTTGGAAAGTGATTCAGCCCGACGGCAACTTCTTCATCTTCCTCATTGCCGCGCCCGATGCTACTTGTATCAAGACCAACGAGGGAGCGTATACCGTTAATTCCGACAGTGTCTACACGGAGCATATCAACGGTTCTGTCACCGACCCCACGCTTATCGGCAAAGATAACAAGATTTCCTATCGCTTTGAGACGCAGGACATGCTCCACGTTTCTTACCACCACGAAAAGGCAGACAGGAAAGGCGAGGAACTTTGGATTCGTGTCAAGCTTGAAGTGCCCCGCAAGGAGCCGTAAGCCCATACATATAATATATATAGGTCTCACGAACATTCGTGAGACCTTTTTTTGCCTGCAAGTTTAGCCGTTGTTGCTGCGATGCAGAATGCCGCGGCAAAGCAGGGTGCCGTCGTCGCGCTTGATGACATAGAGGCGGCGTGCGTCGTCGCTGTCGCGGTCAGCAAAGATTTGGAGACGATGGCCTGCGCCGCTTTCGGCGGCATATTGCATTTCGATGCGCGTCACGGGGTTGGCGGCATGCTCTTGCTTAGAAATTCTGTCGAGTAGCAGTTCGATGTAGCGAATGGAGTTGACATGGCCGTTGATGTCGAGGTCGGTATATGCCGCCTTATGTTCTGCCAAAAGTTCTGGCGTTTGCAGGCGCAGGCGGGTAGGGGGCGCGATGGGGGCTTCGCGCTCGGGCACGATGCATTGCCATAGTTGGTCGTCGGGCATCTGCGAGAGGTCAACGGGCTGGCGCGTGTCAATGTTGATGAGTGCCCAAGTGGAAACGGCATGGCCGTAAGCCGTGCCGTCGGGGCGCATGATGGCGTAGTGGCGGTCGGTGAATTGCCGGTAAACGCTCTTCACCCACGTTTGGATTTCAAACTGTTCGCCCGTGCGGGGCATGGCGGGCACGTCGATGATGAGGCGCGAGAGCACCCACGCCAGCCGCCGCTGTACTACCTGCTCGTAACCGAAACCAAACGTGCCTGCGCTCAGGCTGGCGCAGCGCAGCAGCAGGTTGCCCAGCGTACCCCAAGAGAGGTTGCCGCGATAGTCTTCCGAGAAAGGCTCGACGGTGAAATGGTATTTTGAGATGTTGTTTTCCATGGTGTGTGTTTTTTGAAATGCAACGTTTTCGTTAAGCCAGATGAGCAAAGTCGAGTTTACTCGAACTTTGCTATGGCGAGAATTTTCGTGCAAGTGAGCGCAATCAAGTTTACTTGAATTGCCGAGCGCAGCCGAAAATGTCAAAGAAAAACGTCTGTTGAAAACGAATCTTATTTTCCTGCCGCCGGTAGCACACGGCTGATACCCTGTTCGCGGTGGCAGAGGCGTACTTCGATGCCGAACTTTTTATTGAGATGCTCGGCGAGATGCTCGGCCGAGTAAACGCTGCGGTGCTGCCCGCCCGTGCAGCCGAAGGAGAACATAAGGTCGGTGAAACCGCGTTGCAGATAGCGGCTCACGTGGGCATCTGCGAGGCGATACACGCTGTCGAGAAAAACGAGTATCTCCCCGTCGTCTTCAAGGAACTTGATTACTGCCTCGTCGCGGCCCGTAAGTTTTTTGTACGGTTCGTACCGCCCGGGGTTGTGCGTGCTGCGGCAGTCGAACACGTAGCCGCCGCCGTTGCCGCTTTCGTCTTGCGGAATGCCTTTCTTATAACTGAAACTGAACACGCGCACCACGAGGTTCTTATGCTCTTCCAGCCCTTTCCCGCAGGGTTGCTCGCCAGTCTGTCTCGGCGTGTTGAACTGCGGCAGGTCTGCCAGTTCCTGCAACGTCTGTTGCAGGTAAGGGTAGGGGGCGCACACGCCGTCGAGCAGTTGGCGGCGGAGGCTCTGGATAGCGCTGGGAATGCTGTCGAGGAAATATTTCTTGCGTTCGAAATAACCGCGAAGGCCGTATGCGCCGAGCACTTGCAGCATGCGGAACAATACGAAGAGCGACAGCCCCTTGCGAAACGCAGCGCGGTCCACGTTCGTTATTTTCGCCAGTTCTTCCAGATAGTCCTCAATCAGTGCTTCGCGCAGCGTTTGCGGATAGCGTGCCGAGGCTTGCCAGAGGAATGAGGCCACGTCGTATTGCAGCGGTCCCTGCATGCCGCCCTGAAAGTCGATGAACCACGGTTCACCATCGGGCGCGAGCATCACGTTGCGTGCCTGAAAGTCGCGATACAGAAAGCCCGCGTGCCCCTTGCCGCATGCCACGAGGTCGGCTGCCAGTTTCCTGAATTCTTCTTCGAGGAGCAGTTCGTCGTAGGGCAGGTCGGTGGTTTTGAGGAAGCAATATTTGAAATAATGGAGGTCGAAGAGCGCAGCCTGCGTGTCAAACCTGCGGGGAGCGAGGCAGCGCGAGAAGTCCAGACCCGCTGCGCCTTCCACCTGTATGTGGGGCAGCAGGCAGAGCGTGCGCCTGATGAGCGCAATCTCTTCTTCGGAATATTGCGCCCCGGCGGTGCGTCCCTTTTCCAACGCCTGATAGAGCGAGCGGCAGCCGAGGTCTTGCTGGAGATAGCGCATGCCATCGTCGCTCACGGCGTAAACTTCGGGAAAGGGTAAACCCTTGCTGCGGAAATGCCCGGCAAGGTAGACGAACTGCCTGTTCTCTTCCTCCGACTGCCCCACGACGCCGATTGCCGTGCCGCCGCTGTTGCCGGTAAAGCGCACGTAGACGCGGTTGCTGCCTGCCTTGGCAAGCGTTTCGGCTTTCAGCGGCGCAGCGCCGAAGTGCTGCTTGTATAGTTCTATAAGTTGCTGCATATATTTTTTAGTAGACGAGTAGACGAGTAGACAAGTAGACGAGTAGACGAGATTTTACGACAACATGGAAAACAATAGGCAACAGTACTTCACTTTCTTTTGGCAAGGTTCATCAGATGCACTGCCGTCAGCGCGGCCGTTTCGGTGCGCAGGCGCGAGGGACCGAGGCTCACGGACTGGAAACCGAGGCTGAGGGCGAGCCTCACCTCCTCGATGCTGAAATCGCCCTCTGGCCCGATGAGCACGAGCGAGTCCTGAGTGGCGGAAAGGAGCATTTGCAGGTTGGGGTGTCCCGTGTCGAAACTCACGATGGCTTCTGCCTCGCTGCCTTGCGCTTCCTCGGCGGCGGGGTAGGGCGCGTTGACCGCGATGTCGGCCGCTGCATAGCAATGGGCTATGAACTTCTGCCCGTCGAAAGGCTGCTTCACGAAGTCGGCGAATTTTGTCATCGGGCGCAGCAGCGGCTTGCATGCCTTGCGGCTCTGCTTCATCGCGCTCACAATGATTTTGTCCAAGCGCTCCGTTTTCACCGCGCGGCGTTCCGAGTTGTCGCAGTCCAGCAGGGCGAGTTCGTCAAAGCCTATTTCAGTAGCCTTTTCTGCGAGCCACTCCATACGGTCCATGTTCTTCGTAGGCGCTACGGCGAGGCAGATGCGGCTTTGCCACGCAGGCAGTGTGTGCAGGCATCGCGTGATGTCGAGATAGCACGCGCCGCGAGAGGTCGCCGCTATGGTGGCTTCGTAGAGATTGCCCTTGCCGTCGGCCGCCACGAGTGCATCGCCCTCCTTCATGCGCAGCACGCGCACGGCGTGCGCCGCCTCTTCGGAAGGGAGGGCGCGTTCGGTGGCCACGTCGGGGGCGTAGAAGAAACGGATTTCTTTCATCGCTGTTGCATTTATATGACCCCTCTGTTGATTTATTCCTCTTTGCCTTCCCTGCGGCGCAACTCGTCGCGCAAGGCTTTCGCCAATTCGAAATCATCGCGCTTCACTGCGTCGTCCATAGCCTCTTCCAATAGTTTGGCGGGCATGGCATTGAGCGGCACAGCCATAGCCTCCGGCGAGTTTGTGAGGCGATATTGCTCCTCGAAGGTTTTGCGCGGTATGAAGAGGCGGCAGTCCGTTTTTATGGCGGCGGCGATGCCGTTGCCGATGTCGGCCGACATCGATATCGAGTCGTGCGCCTCGTTGACGAAGAGCATCTCGGTGAGTTGCTTGCCGTCGCGTGCGCCAAGCAGTTTCACGCTCTCCAACTTGTAGCCCGCAGTCTTCACAAGGCGCATCATCATCTCCAACGTGGGATACGATTGGCGCATCATCGCGTTTTCAAGCACTTCGTATTCCTCCTCGTTCAGCAGCACGGGAAAGAGCCGTTCGCCCGCACTCTCTTGCAGCACGAGGATACGCGCATTGCTGAGCGACGTGTTGCCCGCAAGTCCTTTCACAAAGAGCGGTATGTTGTCTGTAACGTAGAATAATCCCATAAATTCGTTGCTTATTGGTTAACTCGTTAATTCCTTTACCTGTCTACTAAAAAACTCATTGTCTTATTCTCCCAGCAGGTCGGGCCTTAGGCGGCGTGTCCGTTCGAGGCTTTGCGAGAGTTCCCATTCCTTGATTTTCGCCTCGTGTCCCGAGAGCAGCACATCGGGCACGCGCCAGCCCTTGTAGTCGGCGGGGCGGGTGTAGACGGGGGCTGCCAGGAGGTTGTCTTGAAAACTGTCGGAGAGTGCGCTTTGCTCGTCCGACAGCACGCCCGGCACGAGGCGCACCATGGCATCGGCCATCACGGCCGCCGCCAACTCGCCGCCCGTCAGCACAAAGTCGCCGATAGAAACTTCTTTCGTGATGAGGTGCTCGCGGATGCGGTAGTCGATACCCTTGTAGTGCCCGCAAAGGATAATCACGTTGTTGAGCATCGAGAATGCGTTGGCCATAGGCTGGTTGAACTGCTCGCCGTCGGGCGTGGTGAAAATCACCTCGTCGTAGTCGCGCTCCGCTTTCAGTGCCGTGATGCAAGCGTCGATGGGCTGGCATTGCATCACCATTCCCGCCGAGCCGCCAAAGGGGTAGTCGTCCACGCGGCGGTGCTTGTCGGCGGTGTAGTCGCGCAGGTTGTGCAGGTGTATTTCCACCAGTCCTTTCTTTTGCGCGCGTGCAAGGATAGAGGTATTGATAAACCCGTCGAGCATTTCGGGCAGCACTGTGATAATGTCTATTCTCATATAAGGCAAGTCTGTTTTGAAGATATGCAAATTTACGCTTTTCTTATGAGATAGCAAGCAAATAGGGCTTATTGATTGCTTGTATCGTAATGGTGTTGCGTTTTATAAATGCCCGCCGCGCATTCCCTTTCCCCGAGATAAATCTTCCTTTCTGCCTGATATTTTTTCCTATCCTGTAAGAAAAAGTTTGTTACAAAGTTTGTAACACGCATTACAAAGTTTGTAACACGTGTTAGCAAGTTTGTAACAAGCGTTACAAAGTTTGTAATAAAAAATTTCTGCTCAGATAGTAAAAAATATCTAGCAGAAAAGAAGAATTTTCAAGGAGCCAGGAAGAAGTTGCTGCGTTTCAGGGCCGGTTGCAAAGGTGCGGCGAAGGGGCGGGGCGCGGGCTATGGCGCCGCCTTCGGCCGTCCTTTTCCAGGCCGTGAAGAGGGTGCGTAGCGCAAGGGGGCTTTTGCTTTGCCGCTTGCTCCTTTTGCCCCTTCCATATAGGATAATCGCGAATTTCATAGGGACAAAAGTTTGCGGAACAAGAAAAATGCTTAACTTTGCATAATTGTGCGCGGATTTCATGCCGTTTGGCACAGACTTTAACTGACCTATGATACAAGAAAAACCCATCGACGAGATATTGCCCGAGGCCAAAATCCTGAGCATCGCGACCCACACGGACGAGCGAGGCAACCTGACGTGCGTGCAAAACGGCGACAACGCCCTGCCTTTCAAGTTCGAGCGCGTGTTTTGGATCACCGGCGTGCCGGCAGGCGCAACGCGCGGTTGCCATGCCCACCGCACCTGCCCGGAAGTCATCGTGCCCGTGCATGGCTCCTTTTCCGTGAAAATCAACAACGGCAAAGACCCTGAAACCATCGTGCATCTCTCCAATCCCAACGAGGGCCTGTATGTGCCGCCTATGGTGTGGTGCACGCTCTTCGACTTCTCGGGTGATGCCGTGTGCCTCTGCCTCGCGCAGTACGACTACGACGAAAACGGCTATATCCAAACGTTCGGCGAGTTTGCCGAGGCGGTAAATGGAAACTAAATGATAACCGTTGCTCCATATATAAATAATGGGTCTACCCGAAAGGCTTGGGACGCTTTCGCGGCTGCTTCGCGCAACGGCACGTTCCTGTTTCGCCGCGACTTTATGGAGTACCACAGTGACCGTTTTGAAGACGCTTCGCTGCTGATTTACGACGACAAGAAACTCATCGGTCTGCTGCCTGCCAATCGCTCGCGCCGCGATGCGGCAACCGTGGAAAGCCACGGCGGGCTGACTTACGGCGGACTGCTGCTGGGCGACAAGGCCACGGCGATGCTTACGGGCAAGATGCTCCATGCCGCCGCCGAATATTATCTCGCTCAGGGCTACGGGCAATTGGCGTATAAGCCCACGCCTTACATCTATCACCGCCAGCCCACGGAAGAACCGCTCTATTGGCTCTACCGCGCCGGGGCAACGCTCGAAACGCGCAACGTGTCCACGGCTGTCAATCTGCGCGACCCGCTGCCGCTTTCGGAACTGCGTGAGCGCAAATGCCGAAAGGCGCAAAATGCTTGCTTGCTAATTCGTAGAGAGAAATGCGGGGCTTTGGCCGACGAGGATTATCCCGTTTTTTGGGACTTGCTCACCGAAACTTTGGAGCAGCGGCACGGCGTTCGTCCCGTTCACTCTTTGGAAGAGATAAAGTTGCTTAAATCTTTCTTTCCCAACGAGATAAAACTTTATACGGCAGAGCGCGACGGGGCATTGCTTGCCGGCGTTTTGTGCTTTGATTGCGGCAAAGTGGTTCATGCGCAATACATTGCTGCCGGCTTGGAAGCCCGCGCTTGCGGTGCGCTCGACCTGCTCCTCGCTACCCTCTTGCAGATTTATTCCGACCGCGCCTATTTCGATTTCGGCATTTCCAATGACCCCGAGACGGGACGCATCAACGAGGGGCTTATCTTCCAGAAAGAAGGGTTTGGCGGCCGCGCGGTGTGCTATGACCGTTACCTCGTTTCGCTCGAAAGCCTCGTGACGGCGACGCCGAAGTAGACAATAAATTACCCGTTGGTTGAGGTAAAAAAACACGAGAATTGTTGAACTTGCGTGATATAAGGTCTCACGAGTAGGGGCGTTTTGCAAAACGCCCGCCATGTGCGTCGAAATGTCGTGCAAACAGGCGTAGAACAGAGCTTGTTCGAACTATGCAGGTGCAACTGACATTATGTAATGATAAAAGTAATGCAGTTAACCATTATCCGGGCGTTTTGCAAAACGCCCCTACTCGTGAGGCCTGAGAACCCATAGATTTTTCAAATAGCTGATAAATAAATATTTCTCCGTGCACATTCCCTATTACGACTTGCAACAGATTTCAGCCTCCTTTGAGCCGCAGCTGTCTCAAAGGATACAGGCCGTTGTGGCGGGCGGACGCTATCTGTATGGGGAGGAGCTTGCCGCTTTCGAGCGCGACTTCGCCCGCTACGTGGGCGCAAGGCATTGCATCGGCGTGGCCAACGGACTGGACGCGCTGACGCTCGTGCTTATGGCGTGGAAACGGCTGAAAGGCTGGGGCGACGGCGATGAAGTATGCGTGCCCGCGCTGACTTTCGTGGCAACAGCCGAGGCTGTGAACCGCGCAGGATTGCGCCCCGTGTTTTGCGATGTGGGCAAAGACTTCGTGATGACGGAGCAGACCCTCCTGCCGCACCTCACGCCGCAAACGCGGGCGGTGATACCCGTGCACCTGTACGGCCACCCCTGTCCGATGGACTGCATCAACGCCCTTGCCCGCAGCCGGGGCATCATGGTGCTCGAAGACGCGGCGCAGGCGCACGGTGCAAGTACTGGCGGCCATAAGACCGGCAGCATGGGCGATGCCGCAGCGTTCAGCATGTATCCCGGCAAGAATCTCGGCGCACTCGGCGACGGCGGCTGCGTGACTACCGACGATGAGGAACTGGCGCAGGCGGTGCGCATGTTTGCCAACTACGGCGCACGGCAGAAATACGTGCACCGCGTGCAAGGCATCAACAGCCGCCTCTCCGAGATACAGGCGGCCGCGCTCAACGTGAAACTGCCCCGCCTCGATGCCGACAATGCCCGCCGCCGCAACGTGGCACGCTTTTACAACACGCATATCGTGAACCCATTGGTGCGCCTGCCTTACGAAGGGCGCGTGGCGCAGAGCGTGTTCCACATCTACCCCGTGCTGTGCCGCCGTCGCGACAAGTTGCAGCAATATTTGCAGGAGCGCGGCATCGAAACCCTCATACATTATCCCATACCCGTACACAAGCAGGAAGCCTACGCCGCCTACAACGCCCAGTCGTTTCCCGTGGCGGAACTCGCGGCGCGCGAAGTGCTCTCCCTGCCCATCACGCAGTTTCTCACCGAAGAAGAATTGCGCTACATCGTTTCTGCCGTCAACGCATTCAGGTAGAAATTATCCTTTTTGTATCTCACCTATTACATCGCACCTTCCAAATTCCCCCTCAATACCATGACCTTAGAAGTTCTCATCTGCTCACTCAACAAAGGCATTGTCCGCGTGCAGGAAGTGTTGCTTCCGCCCTGCGAAAACGTGCGCTACATCGTGTCGTACCAGTACACCGACGAGCGTTACCTCGACCTTATTCCCGAAAAACTCACGCAGCGCAGCGACGTGCAGATATTCCGATACAACGGGCAGGGGCTTTCTGCCAACCGCAACCTCGCCATCGAGAAAGCCACCGCCGACCTCATCATGTTTGCCGACGACGACTCGCACCTGCTGCCCGAAACGTTCGGCACCGTGTTTCGCGCCTTCGAGCAATACGAGGATATGGATGCAGCCTTCTTTACCGCCACCACCTATACGGGCAAAAAACTCAAAGATTACCCCGACGAACCCTGCGTGCTTAAAGGAATGCCCAAGACTTACAGCATCTCCGCCCTCGAAATGGTGTGCCGCCGCCGCAAGGTGCAAGGCAGAATGCGCTTCGACGAACGCTTTGGCCTCGGCACCAAATTCCTCACCTGCGGCGAAGAAGAGATTTGGATGGAAGATGCCGTCCGTGCGGGGCTGAATATGCGCTATTTCCCCGAGAAGATAATCGAAACCTCCACGCTCCTGAAAAAGTCGCTCGTATATGTAGACGCCGGCGTGCAACGCTCGCGCGGCGCAATCACTTACTACCTCTACGGCCCCACGGCGTGGTGGATCTGCTTCAAGTTCGCCTTCAATGGCGCACGCAGCGGGCTTTGCCATTTCGTGCCGATGATGCGGCATTTGGCAGAAGGCATTCGCTACATGAAACGCACCCAGTCGTAAAAAGCCATGCCGAAGATCGAGGTACTCTATTGCGTGCTTGACGGCGACATACTGCACATTGCTGAGCATCTGCCGCCGCCGCGCCCCGACGTGGCGTATCTCGTGGCATGGCAGCAAAGGGGAGGGGAGGAACAAAACGCGCCTGGCGCTTTGCTCCAACGGGAAGATGTGAAGATACTGGTACACAAAAGCATAGGACTATCTAAAAACAGGAATTTCGCCCTTGCCAACGCAACGGGCGACCTTTTGATTTTGGCGGACGCAGACAATATATATATATATGAGTATTTCGACCGCCTCCTTGCCGCAGCAGCAGCCCAGCCCGAGGCGGACATCCTGCTCTTTCAGGCAATTACGCCCGAAGGCAACCTTTTGAAAAACTACCCCGAAGATTCTTGCACCTATGCCGACCGTCCGCGCGGCCTCAGTTTCAGTTCGTGCGACATCGTGCTGCGCCGCAGCGCCGCCCTGCCGCGCTTCGACGAGCGTTTCGGCTTGGGCGCGGCGCATTTGGGCTGCGGCGAGGAAGAAATATTCTTGGAAGAGGCTTCTCGCGGCGGCTGCCGCATCGTCTACACGCCGCAAGTAATCGTGACCACCCGCGCCGCAACCACCGGCGACCGCTTTTGGAGTGACCCGAAAGTGCGGCGTGCCAAAGGCGCAGTGCTCTGCTACATGCACGGAGCCGCGGGCGCCGCGCTGCGCTGCCTTAAATTCGCCGCCGTGCAAGGCAAAGCCCCGCTCGCGCTCCGCATCAAGGCTTTCCGCGATATGGCCTGGGGAATATGGTATTCATTTACGACAAGCGCAAGGCCTCTTTCGAGAAATACGAAGCCGCCTTTGCCAAAATAGGATATGCCATCAGGAAGAAAGAAAATAATGCTCGTTACTATTGTCATACCTTACCTCAACCGCGCCGCCTTTCTCGAAAAGACGCTCGCCACGGTGCAGCGGCAGACGCATAGGCCGCTGCAAGCAGTGCTTGTGGACAACGGTTCGCAAGATGCCTCGCCTGAGATTTGCAAACGGTTCTGCGAGCAATATAACGCCGAAGATTTCGAGGTACTGCTGCTCAAGGAAGAAAAGGCGGGGGCTGCTTCGGCGCGCAACAAAGGGCTGGCCGCGGCGAAAGGAGAGTATGTCTATTTCTTCGACTCCGACGACGAGATGTCGCCCGATTTTATCGCAGATGCCGTGGCCAAAGCCCGCGCCTGCGGCATGCCCGACATCGTGGCGGCGCACACCGTAGTCACTTTTCCCGATGGCGGCAAGCGTCCGCGCCGCATCTTGCGCAGCGCAAGCGTTCCCGCGCAGATTCTCACAGCCACCTATTCCACCCAAAGCCTCTTCCTGCGCACAGACTTTATGAGAAATGCCGGTGGCTGGGACGGGAACGTATTTCGCTGGGACGACTGGGAACTTGGCGTGCGCCTGCTAACGTTTCACCCCAAAATAGTGTGGCTTGAAAAGAAGAAATACCACCGCATCTACCAACACCCCGCCAGCCTCACGGGGGCTTCCGTTAGCGAAACGCTCGAAGGCACGCGCCCTGCCTTGGAGGCAGTGGCCAGGCTCGTGGCAGGCGATGCTGCAAGCCGCGCCGCCCTTCGGGGACAGAAATTAGCGATTGCCGGAGAGGTTTGGCGAGAGGGTAATCGCCGTCAGGCAGATGCCTTCGCCGCTGAGGCGTTTCAGGATGCCACTGCCCGCCAACGCTTTTTCCTCAAACTCTTCTACGCTTATAGCAAACATGTAGGCAAGGCTGCCCGGCGGCTATTCCTTTGGACGCTTTGGCTGTACAGATAAACAATGCCGGCTGTATCGGAATGCTTTCACGATACAGCCGGCATTTCTATGCTTCAAAGTTTATTTCTTTTCCTTCAAAAGGTCTCGGATTTCAGCGAGCAATTCTTCCTCACGCGTAGGCTTCGGTTCTGCGGGAGGCGCGGGGGCTTCTTCTTTCTTGCGCTTAAGTTTCATCAGCGCACGCACCATCAGGAACACGCAGAAAGAGATAATAAGGAAGTCGAGGCAGGTCTGCAGAAACGCGCCGTAGTTGAGCGTTACTTCCGAAACCGTACCGTCTTCGGCAACCTTAGTTCCGATGAGCAGTTTCAGGTCTGTGAAGTTCACTCCGCCCGTAAGCCAGCCAATCGGCGGCATCACGAGGTCGTTGACGATCGACGTTACGATTTTGCCGAACGCGCCGCCCACAATTACGCCGACAGCCATGTCAATGGCGTTTCCTTTTACTGCAAATTCCTTGAATTCTTGCAAAAATTTCGTTTTTCCCATAAGAAAGTTATTTTTTATACGTTTTATCACGTGCAAAAATAAAAACAAATTTGTACTTTTGCGTTGGAAAAGGCAAAAATCATATATGGCAACTCATACTTTGCCGTATTAGCCGCTTCCACAGAGAGAATAAAACTTGAATACTAACCATTTTAACTGTTTATTTTTCAATTAAAAAATCATGATTAAAGTAGGTATTAACGGTTTCGGTCGTATCGGCCGTTTCGTATTCCGCGCCGCTCAGAACCGCAGCGACATCCAGATTGTAGGTATCAACGACCTTTGCCCTGTAGACTACTTGGCTTACATGCTGAAGTATGACACCATGCACGGCCAGTTCGAAGGCACTATCGAGGCAGACGTTGAGAACAGCAAGCTCATCGTTAACGGTAAGGAAATCCGCGTAACTGCAGAGCGCAATCCGGCTGACCTGAAGTGGAACGAAGTGGAAGCTGAATACGTAGTTGAATCTACGGGTCTTTTCCTCACCAAAGAGAAGGCACAGGCACACATCGAAGCTGGTGCTAAGTACGTGGTTATGTCTGCTCCCTCCAAGGACGACACCCCCATGTTCGTTTGCGGCGTAAACTTCGACAAGTACGTTAAGGGTACTCAGTTCGTTTCTAACGCTTCCTGCACCACCAACTGCCTTGCTCCTATCGCTAAGGTGCTTCACGACAAGTTCGGCATCACCGACGGTCTCATGACGACGGTTCACTCCACCACGGCTACGCAGAAGACCGTAGACGGTCCCTCTATGAAGGACTGGCGCGGCGGTCGCGCTGCCAGCGGCAACATCATCCCCTCTTCTACGGGTGCTGCTAAGGCTGTAGGTAAGGTTATCCCCGAGCTCAACGGCAAACTCACCGGTATGTCTATGCGCGTTCCGACTCTTGACGTTTCTGTTGTTGACCTCACCGTGAACCTCGCTAAGCCCGCTACTTACGCTGAAATTTGCGCCGCTATGAAGGAAGCTTCTGAAGGCGAACTCAAAGGCGTACTCGGCTACACGGAAGACGCAGTCGTTTCCAGCGACTTCCTCGGCGACACCCGCACGTCTATCTTCGACGCTAAGGCTGGTATCGCTCTCACCGACACTTTCGTTAAGGTAGTTTCTTGGTACGACAACGAAATCGGCTACTCTAACAAGGTTCTCGAACTCATCGCCCACATGGCTAAGGTTAACGCTTAATAGCGTTCCCGGAACTTTGTTTCTGATCACTAAAAAGAGGATGCGCTCCGCAGAGTGCATCCTCTTTGCTTTTTGCCTATTTCAAAAGTCATATATAAGTAGACGAGGAGATTTTCGTGCAAGCGAGCGCAGAGCCGAACTTGTTCGGGATATGCTGAGCGCAGCCGAAAATCACGAAGTAAACAAGTAAACGAGTAAACAAGTAAACGAGTAAACAAGTAAACGAGTAAACAAGTATACAAGTAAACGAGTAAACAAGATAAGTTTCTCCTAAAGAATATAGTTTGCAAGACACTTCTGTCTCGTATACTTGTCAACTTGTTTACTCGTCTACTATAAAAACAAAAAACATTCCCCATGAACATCCTTTTGCTCGGCAGCGGCGGCCGCGAACATGCGCTGGCATGGAAAATCGCCCAAAGCAACAAAGTAGACCAACTCTTTATCGCGCCCGGCAATGCCGGCACGGCGCAGGCTGGCACGAATGTGCCGGAACTCAAAGCCACCGACTTCGACGGCGTGGCACGCTTTGCCCTCGACCATAATATTAATATGGTAGTCGTAGGGCCGGAGGACCCGCTCGTGAAAGGCATTTACGATTATTTCCAAAACAATGAGGCCTTGCGCGGCATTCCTGTTATCGGTCCTTCGAAAGCCGGTGCGCAGCTGGAAGGTTCGAAAGATTTTGCCAAGGCTTTCATGCTGCGCCACAATATCCCCACTGCGGCTTACGCCACCTTCGACGGCGAGCATCTTGAAGAGGGCTTGCGCTTTCTCGAAACGCTCCGCGCACCCTATGTGCTGAAAGCCGACGGCCTTTGCGCCGGCAAGGGCGTGCTGATTCTCGAAACGCTCGAAGAGGCCAAGCGCGAGTTGAAAGAAATGCTGGGCGGCATGTTCGGCAACGCTTCTTCAAAGGTGGTGATCGAGGAGTTCCTGAGCGGCATCGAGTGCTCCGTCTTCGTGCTCACCGACGGCAAGAGCTATAAAATCCTGCCCGAAGCCAAGGACTACAAGCGCATCGGCGAGGGCGACACGGGTCTGAACACGGGCGGCATGGGCAGTGTCTCGCCCGTACCGTTTGCCACCAAGGAATGGATGGAAAAGGTGGAGTGCGAGATTATCCGTCCCACCGTGGAAGGCCTTGCCGCCGAGGGCATCGACTATAAGGGCTTCATCTTCTTCGGCCTCATCAACTGTGACGGGCAACCGAAGGTCATCGAATACAACTGCCGCATGGGCGACCCCGAAACGGAAACCGTGATGCTGCGTCTGAAAAGCGACCTCGTGGACCTCTTCGAAGGCGTGGCCGAAGGCACGCTGGCGGAAAAGGAGATTGAGTTCGACGAGCGGGTTGCCGTGTGCGTGATGTGCGTTTCGGGCGGCTATCCCGGCGCATACGGCAAGGGCTATCCCATCACGGGCGCAGACATTCCGGGCAGCGTGGTGTTCCACGCCGGCACGGCGTTCGGCGCAGACGGGCAAATCGTCACGGCTGGCGGCCGAGTCATTGCCGTCAGCTCCTATGGCGCAACGAAAGAAGAGGCTTTGCAGAAGTCTATGCAGGGCGCCCGCAACATACAGTTTGAGAAAAAGTATTTCAGAACTGACATCGGCAAGGATTTGTAGAATAGGTCTGTTGGTTGAATTAAGATAAAAACCATTAAAAACCGCTTGTTCTGTGTGGGCTGTCGCTTGCCTTATCGGATAGTCCCCGAGCCTGTGAGCCTGTCGGCTCCCGTCTCGCGTCCTATCCGATAAGGCGGCGGTCGGTGCCCGCCCGCCCCACACAGAACAAGGGAAAAACCAGGAAAAACCCGTTGTTAATGAAGTACCCAGTCATGTCTATATCCACGGCATCAAGGTCTCACGGTTTTTTATGGTTTTTTCCTTGCGACGTTTGAAGCGGGCGGGCACCGACCGCAGCCGCAGGGATTAAGGGCGAGCGTGAGCCGATTAGGCTCACAGGCTCGGCGTTAAGACCTGCGGCGTAGCCCAAAGGCTTCAAACGAAGCAAGATGTTTTTACTGGTTTTTATCAATATCATTTGATTAATTCGACCAACGAGTAAAAAGATATTTTCCAAGAAATAACGCATGATGCAGACTTTCCGCAACAAAATGGCGACGAGCACGTTTACGCTGCCCGTGGTTTCGGTGCTCACGCTTATCGTGTGGGTGGCCGATGCTGCGGGCAGCCGCGCAATGTGGATAAGCCTGCTCCTCGCCGCGCTCACGGCCTACGCCCTCGCGGAATGGAACAACCGCTACGGCCTGCTGCGCATACGCTCGCGCTTCGTCAGCACGTCGTTTCTGTTGCTGATGTGCGCCAGCCCCTTCCTGCACACTGCCGCCGAAGGTTTGGCACCCGCGCTGTGCCTTGCGGTCAGTTACCTGCTGCTTTTTGCCTGCTACCAGCAACCGCGCTCGCAAGGCAAGGCGTTCCACGCCTTTCTCTCCACCGGCATCGCCACGATGCTCACCCCCGTGGCGTGGCTGCTCGTTGCGCCGCAATATATCTTCATGACTTTCCAGCTGCGCTGCCTCACGTGGCGCACGTTTGTGGCGGGACTGCTTGGCCTGGCCGTGCCCTATTGGTGCAGTTTCGTGTGGGCGGTCTTTACGGGCGACCTTGCCACCGCCGCCCTGGCATTCGCGGGCAACGTTGCGGGCGCGTGCCATGCGCCCCTGCTTGCAGTGCCCGACTATGCGCTGCTCTCCCTGCCCGAAAAGGTGGTAGGCATCTACCTCGCCGCGCTCTCGATCATCGGCATCTTCCATTATTTCCGCACCTCCTACAACGACCGCATCCGCGTCAGGATGTTTTTCCACAGCATCATCATCACCGAGATTTTCCTGCTCGCCGCCGCCTTCATGCTGCCGCAGCACTTTGCGTGGACCTTCCCCCTGCTCCTCGTGAACAGCGCGCCGCTCATCGCGCACTACTGGACGCTGGCACGCGGGCGCGGCATCGAGATTTGGTTTTGGGCAATGACTATATTATATATATGTATAGCCGTCGCCACCCATATTTTATAGAAGAATGGAACAACTTGTAGAATATCTCATCAGCTACGGCAGTTACGGCATGTTTGTCGCCGCCTTCCTTGCGGGGAGCTTCTTCCCGTTCAGCTCCGAACTGGTGATGCTCGGGCTGCTCGGCATCGGCGCCGCGCCCGACGACTTGCTGGTTTGGGCCACGGCGGGCAACACGCTCGGCGGAGCGTTCAACTACGGCATCGGTTCCTTGGGACGCGAGGAATGGATTACGCGCTGGTGCAAGGTGTCGCCCGAGCGGCTCCACAAGAGCCTCAGCGGCGTGCGCCGCTACGGCGCGTGGGCGGGTCTGCTGGCGTGGGTGCCGATACTCGGCAGCGTCATCACCGTGGCGATGGGTTTTCTGCGCGTGCGCTTCATCTACGCCATAGCCACCGTAGCCGCAGGCAAATACGTGCGCTACTGGCTGCTCATCCAGGCTTATTTCCAAGCCGCTGCCTAAGGTAGGGGCGTTTGGCAAAACGCCCGCCCAAGTTCTGATTATGCTGAGTGCAGCCGACATTATGTAAATGGTTGACTGCATTTTGTTTGCCATTCGGCGCACACGGCGGGCATTTTGCAAAACGCCCCTACTTGCAAGTCCTCAACAGGTAACTTATAGAATCTATGAAATCAATTATATCCCTCCTTTCCATAAGCAGCCTCCTGCTGGTCCTCTGCCTCGCAGGCTGCAAAGGTGCCGCCGAGCGCAGCCCCGGGCGCACCATCACCGTGAGCATTGCGCCGCTCTCGGGCTTGGCCGCCGCCATCGCCGGCGAGCAGTATGGCATAAGCACGCTGATGCCCGACGGCATGAGCCCCGAGACCTACGAGCTTACGCCGCGCCGCGTGCTCGAACTGGGCAACAGCAGCCTGCTCCTGCGCGTGGGCAGCCTCGGCTTTGAGCAGACGCTCACGGAACGGCTCGGCGGCGCGATGCCTGCCACGCGTATCGTGAGCCTCGGCAGCAATATCGAAAAACTCGGCGATAAGGACTGCGACCACGCCTCGGGCGAAGACCCGCACCTGTGGATGTCGCCGCGCAACATGCAAGCCATGGCCGACAACCTGTGCCAAACGCTTTGCGAAACCGACACCACCAACGCCGCAGCCTATCGCGCCGCCGCCGTCCGCTATAAAGCGCATCTCGACAGCGTGGCAGCGGAAGTGGCCCGTCGCCTCAGCGCGGCCACGTGCCGCACATTCCTCATCCATCACCCCGCGCTCGGCTACTTTGCCCGCGACTTCGGCCTGCGGCAGATAGCCGTGGAGCGCAATGGCAAAGAGCCCTCGCCCCGCCAGTTGCAGCAAATCGCGCAGATGTGCCAGGCTGAGGGCGTACGCGTGGTGTTCGTGTCGCGTGAGCACTCTGGCAAGACCGCCCGCCGCATAGCCGAGTCCATCGGGGCAAAGGTCGTGGAAATCAATCCCCTGTCGGCAAACGTCGAAGAAGAGTGGATAAAGATTGCCGAGGCATTGCAGCAAACCCCTACCCCTTGACGCTATGTTTCTCAAAAAGATATTTTCTCCTGCAAACAACCTCCTTCCTGCCGGCGGCGACACGCTGCTCGAAATCGACAACGCGTGCCTGAGTTACGGGCAGCGCCACGTGCTGTGCCACCTGCACCGCACGGTGAAATCGGCTGATTTCATCGTGCTGACGGGCGCAAACGGAGGCGGCAAGACCACGCTGCTGCGGCTCATGGCGGGACTACTGCCGCCCACGGCGGGGAGCATACGCCGCCGCGAGGGACTGGCCGTGGGCTACCTGCCGCAATATCGCCACATCGACCGCCGCTTCCCCACCACGGTGCGCGAAACGGTGCTCTCGGGCTGCTTCGGCACGGGCTGCCTCGGCGGACGCCTCACGGCGGCACACCGCAGCGAGACCGACCGCCTGCTGCAAACGTTCCACCTGTCGGACCTCGCCGAGCGCCCCATTGCCGAATTGAGCGGCGGGCAGTGGCAGCGCACGCTCATAGCCCGCGCCTTGGCGGGCAAGGCAGACCTCCTTTTGCTCGACGAGCCCGACACGCATCTCGACACGCTGATGAAGGCGCGGTTCATCGACGAACTGAAACTGCGCCGAGCCACGACCGCCATCGTTATGGTGAGCCACGACGAGACCCTCCTCTCCGCTTTCGGCAACGTGGAGGAATGGCACGTGGGCGAAGGGGGCGTGAGCTAAACCGCTTTGACAGCCAGCGGCACAACTTGGCGCCTTTTGGAGAAACCGAAGAAAAACCATACATTTGCATCAGCAAAAAGAGGAAGAGCGCAAGCGCTTCCTCTTTTTGCGTTTTTGGGGCTAACTATCCTATATGAGCGGAAAAATTATCTTATATGAGCGTGAAAATTATAAGCAAGCCCGTAAAAATTTGCTCCTTTATAATTTTTCCGATGTGCTTTTAAGTGAAAATCTCCTTGATTTCTGTCGAAATTATCACGGAGCAAATTTCCCTTTTCTTAATTATCCCTAAATCTTTGCGCCGCGTCGCCTTAACGATTGCAAACGCGCCGTGAACGCTCTGCGCAGAGCGTGGAGCGGCATTAACAAGTTTTGAATTTCTTCTGAGTCGGAATATTTTTGTTGATGGTTAAATCTACCTTAAAATCGGGGGGGGGTAGAAGTTGATATATAAAAATTCATACATTTGCAAGGAAAACATATCCGAAAAAGAATAACTACTCAAAAGCATTTATTATCTGAAACATTTTACTGCTTATCTCTTCCCCTGCCTGCCCTTTGCCTTGATGAGCGGCGGGAGCGAAAAGGCTCAAGAATGGAATTGTTACATAACAAATGGCACTACGGAGGCGCACCTCTCGGTTGGCGCACCTCCGATTTGTATGCCAAAGAGCCGAGAAGCCGCTTAACGCACAGGCAAAACGCACGGAAAACGTTGCAAAACTGTTATATTTTGCTCAAAAAAGCGCACTATCATAGCACAAAGTGCACGATTTCAATAGTTTTTCGTAACTTTGGCAGCCTATATGCGCTATTATTGGCAATCAATATTATATCAAATCCATAAAACCACAAAAACATGAAGATGAAAACACTTCTCAGAAGCATTTCCCTGGTGCTCGTTGCCGTGATTTCTGCCTTCCTGCCGCAAAACGCTGCGGCGCAAGGCACGGCGGCAGAACAGCGCAACCAGGAACTCGCGCGCAGAGCCGCCGTCAAGGCACAGCGGCAGGCCGCACCACCCACAATGAGAGTTGTAGAAAACGCCCCGGCGCTCTATGGCTACATCTACGACTCGTATGGCGCGTACTACAGCGGCGCAGGCATCTATTCTCTCGATATCAACGATGCCTCGAATATGTCGGCAGTAGCCGTGGGCAAGAAAGCCTACGCCGGCGGCACCTACGGCAACAAGACGTATTACGCCCTCGACTATAAGGAAAGCGGCTCGCAAATCACGTTCCCCGCCACCCTCACGCTCTACGACACGCAGACATGGGAGGTAAAGGAGCGGATGTATTCTGCAACGAGCAACTTCAACAACCTCGGCGCAGACATCACCTTCGACCCCACGTCGGGCTCAATTTACGGCATCTTCGACGATGAGGTAACGGCATACGCCTTCAACGTCTTCGGACGCATCAAGATGCACTCGCCCGTAGACAACGGCTATGAAGTGGACGCGATTGCCACACTGCCCGAACGCATGGTGGCCATTGCCTGCAACAAGGACGGCGTGATTTACTCTATCGGCGTATCGCGCAAACTTTATACAATCGACAAGAGCACGGGCGCAGCTACAGAAATTGGCACTATCAACGTACCCGCAATCAAAACTTGGAAGCAATCCGCATGCTGCGACATGGAAACGGGCGTTATCTATTGGACCACCATCTATGAATACGCCACCGCATACTACGAATTTGGCCTGTGGATGATAGATCCCGCCACGGCGCAAGCCACTCTGATAGGCGACTATGGGGAAAACGGCACATACAACGAAGACTATATTTGCGGCCTGACCACTTTCCAAGACGTAGCGACGCAAACCGCGCCCGCGCCGATCACAACGATTAGCGCCGCCTTTGTGAACGATGCCCTCACGGGTACGATTTCCTTCACGATGCCCGCAACCGATGCCGACGGCGCAGCCCTCGCAGGCACGCTGGGCTACGACCTCATGATTGACGGCACGACAGCCGCCAGCGGCACAGCCGAAGCAGGCAGCACCGTGACGGAAACCGTGAGCGTGGCAGCAGCCGGCTTGCACACGGTGACGGTGGTCATCTCGAAGGGCACGGCATTGAGCGCGCCCTACACCGTTCAGGGCTGGATTGGCGAAGACTCGCCGGCTAAGCCCAGCACCGTGACCGCCACGCTGACCGGCACCGACAACGCAGGCAGCCACATCAACATCAGCTGGACCGCAGGCACGCGCGGCGAGCACGGCGGCTACATCGATGCCGCGCAGCTCACCTACACCGTGACGCGCCAGCCCGACGGCGTAACCGTATACACGGGCGCAGACAAGACCTGCACCGACCTCATCACCTCAGACATCAAGACGGCTTATACCTACGACGTCGTGGCCAACTACAAGGGGCAGAGCAGCGAGGCCAAGACCTCCAACGCCCTGCAACTGGGCACTTATCAGGGCGTGCCTTATACGCAGAACTTCGATGCAGCTAACGCCCTCGAAGGCTGGGTCATCACAGACAACAACAGCGACGGCTCGACTTGGGAACTCAACGGCGGCCGCATCTCCTATAAGTACAACACGAAGAACGCAGCCGACGACTGGGCATTCACGCCCGGGCTGAAACTCGAAGCCGGCAACCTCTATCACCTCTCCTTCACCGCCTACAACACGTCGCTCGACGAGGCTGTGGCAGGCTACGTGGGACGCGAGGCAACGCCCGCAGCCATGACGACCGAGTTGATTGCGCCCACCGTCATCACATACGAACCCCGCATGCACTACCTGCGCGGCTCGTTCAAGCCCACCGAAACGGGCGTCTACTACTTTGCCGTCAAGGCTTGCAGCCCTGCCGACATGAGTACCGTCTACGTGGACGATGTGGCTGTGACAGTCACCCCCGCCACGGCTCCAGGCAAACCCGAAAACCTCCTTGTAACCCCGGGCGAGCGCGGTGCGCTTTCTGCCACCATCGCCTTCAATGCGCCCTCAAAAGCCATCAACGGCAGCACGCTCGCCAGCCTCGACTGCTGCGTGGTTGAGCGCGACGGCACGGAAATAGCCCGCATCACCGACGTTACGCCGGGGCAGGCCATCAGCGTGAGCGACACGGAGGGCGTGAGCCAAGACACGCATACATATAAAATATATAGCATCGCCGGCGGCGTGACGGGCGACTTCGACACGCAGAGCAAGTACATCGGCCTCGACGCACCGGGACCCGTGCGCAACCTCAAAGCAACGGAAGACCTTAGCGACCCGGGCACCGTGGTGCTCACGTGGGACGCGCCCGACACTGGCCAGCACGGCGGCTACATCGACCCCGCCGGCCTGCTCTATGAAGTGTCCGTAGGTTACTCTTCCGATGAGTACGGCACAAGCGAAACGACCTTCCGCGACAAGCTCGACATCTCGGGCGGACAGGCTTACCAAGGCTACTCTGTGTATGCCCTCAACAACGCAGGCAGCGGCCGCTACGTGTGGAAGACGGTGGTTGCCATTGCCGGCGCACCCTATGAAGCACCGCTCACGGAAAGCTTCGCCGGCGTGCACATGACCTATGCGCCGTGGCTGCCAGAAATGGCCATCGGCGAAATCGGCGAAGCCCGCTGGACACCGTGCGACGGTTCTGCAACGCAAGCCGGCACGCAGGACGGCGACGGCGGCGTGATTGCTTTCAGCACAAGCAAACTCGGCGTTTCGAGCCGCATCATCTCCCCCAAAATCGACATCTCGAAGATGAGCAAGCCGCAACTCTCGAGCTGGATTTACCTCACGGGCAAGTCCGACCAAGTGCGCATCGAAATCAGCGTTGAGCACGGCGACTACCAGCAACTCAAACTCATCACGCTCAATCAGGACACCAAGGGCTGGCACCGCTTCACAGCCGACCTCACGCCCTATAAGGACTCGCAATTCGTGCGCATCGCCTTCACGGGCATCTCGGTTGAAAGCACGGCGGACATCACCTCGTTCGACAACTTTGCCATTACCGAGGCCATCGACTACGACTTGCAGGCAGGCACGCTCACCGCACCCGAAAAGATTAAGGTGGGCGAACAGGGCACCTTCACCTTCCAGCTCCGCAACTCGGGCAACAAGGCTCTGCGCGGCAGCGGCTACGAAGTGGAACTCTATAAGAACGGCAAACTTTGCAGCACCACTGCGGGCAAGGACATCGCCGTAGGCGCCACCCTGACGCTCACGCTCACCGACACGCCCACTATCCTCGACGAGGAAATCAGCCTGTACTCCGCCAAAATCAACTGTACGCTCGATGAGAACAGCGCCAACAATGAAAGCAACAGCACAAGCGTTGAAATCATCATGCCGCAATATCCCCGCGTAAGCGGACTGACGGGCGAATGCGTGGGTAACGCCGTAAAACTCCTTTGGGAAGAACCCGACTTTGCCGACATGCCCGCAACGAGCGTCACGGAACGCTTCGAAACCTACGAGGCATTCGCTATCGCCAACATCGGCGACTGGAAAGTGATCGACCGCGACGGACAAAACACGATTAAGATAACGCTGGACGCTTCGTTCGGCCCGCTGGAATACCCCAACGCCGGCGCACCGATGGCATTCCAGGTGTTCAACTCTCTTGAAGCCGGTATCCCCTTCAGCACTTGGGACGCACACAGCGGCGACCAGATGCTCGTGGCCTTCAAATGTGCCTCGCCCGACGAGGGACAGACTGAAACGCCCAACGACGACTGGCTCATCTCGCCCGAACTCAACGGCGCGGCACAGACCATTTCGTTCTACGCCAAGACGGGAATGGGCGGCGTTTACACGCCCGAAAGCTTCGAGGTGCTCTACTCCACGACCACGCCGACCGTAGAAGCCTTCACGAAGATTGGCGACACCTACGACATCGCCAACGTATCGGGTTGGGAAGAGTTTAAGGTGGAACTGCCCGAAGGCGCACGCTACTTCGCTATCCGCTGCGTTTCGGACAGCAAGTTTGCCCTCATGCTCGACGACATCACCTACATTCCCGTAGGCGCAACGACGGAGGAACTCTCGCTCGTGGGCTACAACGTTTACCGCGACGGCGTGAAGGCCAACGCCGAGCCTCTGCCCGAAACCGTGTGGTATGACGACCACGTGACGGAAGGCACGAGCTACTCTTATCAGGTGACCGCCGTTTACGACAAGGGCGAGTCGCAGCTCTCCGAAGCCCTGCAGATTGTGGCAACAGGCATTAACCGCCTCACCTCGCAGCAGATGCGCATCGGCACAGCCAAGGGCTGCATCGTGGTGCAAGGCGCTAACGGTCTGCCCGTAGAAGTATTTGCCACCGACGGCCGCCGCATCAGCAGCCTCAGCGGCAATGCCTCCAACCGCATCGCCACGGGCAGCGGCATCTACGTGGTTCGTATCGGCGGCGGCAAGGGCGTCACGGTGCGCGTGCCGTAATGAATACAAACCACTAATTGCAAAATAGCCTTTCTAAAGTAGGGGCGTTTTGCAAAACGCCCGGTTGATGATTGCCTCATTGATTGATGCCTTGCGGCGCATTTGTCGAGCGTTTTGCGAAACGTCCCTACTCCTTAATTCAAAACCCTAATATGCAGAACTATCTACTCAAAATCGCCTGTCTCCTGCTTTGCTGCTTCGCAGGCGCAGGGCGCGGCATCGCGCAGACCGCCGACTACCCCACACTTTACGGCGGCGTGATTTTTGCCTACGGTTGGGGCGACATGCAGCAACCGCCGTATGGCGTATATTCTATTCCCGCCAACGACGGCACGGCACCGCAGGCCGTACACATCTCGCCCGAACTCAAAGCCAACGGCGGCGGCGTGTATATCGACGGCATATATTATATCGTCAGTTATGAAACATATTCTGACGCGATTACCGTTTCGCTGCGTGCCTACGACACCCGTGACAATTGGAAACTCATCAGCGACACGCCGCTCGAAAACACCACGGGCATTGCCTCCGACCTCACCTACGACCCCGTGACCGACCAGGTGTTCGGCTGCTTCGGACTGGGTAACGACGAAACGGGGCGCAGCTATTACCTCGGCACACTCAACGTGTTCACAGGCGAAGTGACGCCTATCGGCAACCTTTCGCAAAAACTCTTCACCCTTTCCTGCAACAGGGAGGGCGAACTCTACGGCATCGGCGAATATGCCGAACTGATGCGCGTTGACAAGGAAACCGCCGCGCTGACGCTCATCGGCACCACGGGCAAGAACATCAAATACGACCAGTCCGCCACGTTCGACTATGCCACGGGCCGCCTCTTCTGGGTGATGACGCCGCACGGCACGGAGAAGGACGTTGAGGTATGCGAAGTGAACCTCTCAACGGGCGCAGCCGAGAAACTCACGGTTGTAGACAAGCACATGGAGTTTGTGGGGCTTTACACCACCTCTCCCTTCACCCCCGCCGGCGCTCCCGGGCGCATCGGCAGCGTTGCCGCCGACTTTCCCCAAGGCGCGACGAGCGGCACCGTGCGCTTCACGCTGCCAAGCCAAACCTTTGGCGGCGATGCCCTTTCGGGAACACTCGCTTACCGCGTGCGCATTGACGGCAACGTCATTGCCGAAGGCACCGCAGCCGCAGGCAGCAGCGTCGGCGTGCCTGCCACGATGGCCGAAGGCGCACACATTATTAAAATAGATGCCAGCAACGCCGCCGGCCGCTGCCCCGTGTACGTGCTGCGCGAATGGATAGGGCGCGACACGCCCAAGGCTGTCAACCCCACCGCCACGCTCGGCGCAGACAATCTTGTCACGGTGGCTTGGGGCGCGGCGCAGGGCACGCACGGCGGTTACGTGGACGGCACGGCCGTTACCTATAAAGTGGTGCGCCAACCCGACGGCGCAACCATCTACGAGGGCAACGCCACCTCCTGCACCGAGGCGGCAGAGATTGCGCGCTTCGGCGTTTACACCTACGACGTGGAAACCTATTGGAGCAGCATGAAAGGCGAAACCGCCACGACGGAAGAAATAGTGCTCGGCAAGGAAGTGCCCCTGCCCTACAAGGAAACGTTCAACACGCCGAGCAGTCTGATGTCGTTTACGATTGAAGACACCAATGGCGACAACAATACTTGGTTCTACGAAGCAGGCAGCGTGACGTATGCCTACGCCGAAGCATCGATGCTCGACGGCGACGACTGGCTCATTTCGCCGCCCTTCCTCCTCGACACGGAGCACGTTTACGAACTCTCGTTCAAGGCAGCCTCGGGCGACGGCTACGCCGACATCATCTCCGCCTGGCTCGGCACGCGCCCGCAGTCGGGGGCAATGGCGCAGAACGTCCTGCCCGAAACGGAGGTAAACAAGGCTTCTGCCACCACACTCACTGCCATGTTCCGTCCCGAAGCAGACGGCCGCGCCTGCATCGGCCTGCACGCTACAAGCACTTACGAAGCGGGCTATTTCCTCACCATCGATGATTTGCAGCTCCGCGAATTGGCTTCCGTGCATGCCCCCGCAGCAGCAACGGACGTGCAGGTAACGGCAGCCGCTGCCGGCGCACTGGGCGCAACGATTACCTGCACGCTGCCGCTGACCGACATCGGCGGCGCACCGCTCGATGCGCTCACGCAGGTTGTGGTGAAACGCAGCACGCAGACCATCGCCACGCTCACCGACGTCACGCCCGGACAAACTATTACGGTGAACGACACGCCGACCTCCAACGGCAATTTCTCTTATACCGTCATCGCCTCTAACGCCTACGGCCCAGGCCTTGTAGCAAAGGCAACAGCCTATGTGGGCGAGGATACGCCGGGCAATGTTGAGAACATCAAGGTGAACTGCGATGCCTCCGGCAACATCTCGCTTTCTTGGGACGCACCGTCGGTCGGCACGCACGGCGGCTACGTCAATGCCTCGACGCTCTCCTACACCGTCACCGACATGCAGGGACAGAAGACCGAAACCACCGACCGCACCTTCTCTACCACCGTCACGCCCACTGCGGGCAAGCAGACGCTGGCATGGTTCGGCATCCAGGCGCGCGGCCTGAAAGGCAACGGCCCCGTCACGCCCGCCGACACGGTATTTGTGGGCGACGCCTATGCCCAGCCCTACGCCGAGTCGTTCAGCAAACGCGGCATCGACTGCGGGCCGTGGGTTATTCAGGAAAGCGATGTGTTTGAATGGAAATACCTCGCCATGGGCAGTTACAGCGACGCGCAGGACGGCGACGGCGGTCTCATGGCTTACATCAACGGTGCGGAAGGCACCACAGGCGCACTGATTTCTCCGAAAATTTCGCTCGCCGGCGCAGAAAATCCCACGTTGCGCTTCCATTTCTTCCGCCACCACGGCGCGATGAACGAACTGGCAGTCATTATCCGCGACGGCGCTGGCAATCGCCACGAAGTGCTGCGCCTCAAAGAGAACGAGATGAGCGGCGCAGACGTTGAAAAGGAATGGACGCGCCATTACGTTTCGCTCGCGCCCTATGCCGCCGCCGGTCCCATACAAGTGCAGTTCCAAGCCCTCGGGCATCTTTCGCCCGAACTGATGAACGTGCTTTATGTAGACAACATCTCCGTCTTCGACTGGCACGAGCACGACCTCATCGCAGGCACACTCGCGGCCGAAAAGAGCGAAGTGAAAGTGGGCGAGACCAACATGTTTACCCTCTCCTATCGCAACAACGGCTCGCTGCCTGCTACGGATTACAGCGTAGAACTGCTGCGCGACGGCAAGGTGGTCTGCACCGCCGAGGGCGCGGAAGTAGCCCCCGACGCGCTGGCAAGCATCACGCTCACCGACACGCCCAACTCCGACGCCGCCGAATCGAGCGTTTATAGCGCGCGCATCGTGGCAGAGCATGATTTCAGCGATACGGACAATCTCTCCAACGCCGTCACCGTCACCGTGCTGCCCGGCCTGCCGTTTGTGAGCAACGTCACAGCGAATTATGCCGATGGCGTTTGCACGCTTTCTTGGGAAAAACCTTTCTTCAACGAGTCGTCCGAAGCCACCGACGTGGTAGAAGATTTTGAGTCGTACACCGCCTTCACTATCCAAAACCTCGGGCAATGGACGCTCTACGACGGCGACGGCCGCCTCACGGCTGGCATACAGAACGGCTATGGCGATTACATCGACTACCCCAACGCCGGCGCCGCCATGGCTTATCAGGTGTTCAATCCCTCGAAGGCTGGCCTTACCTCTTTCACTTGGCAACCGCACTCTGGCCAGCAGGTGCTTGCCGCCTTCACCAGCGGTCGCCTTGCTGTCAACAACGACTGGCTTATCTCGCCGCCCGTCAACGGCAGCCAGACCGTGACGTTCTGGGCTAAGAGCCCCAGCAACACCACCTACGGCACCGTGGAGAGCATCGAGGTACTCTATTCAGAGGGCAGCACTGATGCCGCCGACTTTACCAAGATAGGCAGCACCATCACCGTGCCGGGCTCTTGGCGGCAAATCTCTTTCGACCTGCCAGAGAGTGCCCAGCGGTTTGCTATCCGCTGCGTGTCGGACGACCAGTATATATTATATATCGACGACATCGCCTACCGCCGCGCCGCCGACGGCCTCACTTTCGTGGGCTACAATGTTTACCGCGACGGCGAGAAACTCACCGCTGCGCCCATTGCCGAGCCTGCTTACAGCGAGACGATGCCTGCCGGCGAGCACAACTATGCCGTTTCGGTGGTTTACACTACCGGCGAGTCAATCCTCTCGCCTGCCACCTTCGTGAGCCCCACGGGCATCAGCACTATCCTCATGCCTGAAAGATCCAGCCAGCCCGTACCCGTCTACGACCTTAGCGGCCGCCGCGTCACCCGCGCAGGCAAAGGCATCTATATCGTTGGCGGCAAGAAAGTTTTTGTGAAATAAAAAAAGTAGGGGCGTTTTGCAAACGCCCCTACTCAAAAAATCCTTCCCCATGAACACCCGCAACCTCCTTCTCTCCCTGCTGCTCTTCGCCGCCGCGCCCATGCTCCGCGCCCTACCGGCCGACCCCGCGCCGCGCCGCGTAGTGCAGCCCGACGGCAGCACCCTCATCGTGCGCCTCTGCGGCGATGAGCATTTCCATTACCACCTTTCCCTCGACAGCCTACCCCTGGTGCAGCGCGAAGGGTTCTTCTATTACGCCACGGTGGGCGAGGGCAACCTCAACGCCACCGCCCTCCGCGCCCGCAACATCGCCGAGCGCACGCCCGAGGAAATCTCTTTTGTAAAGAATTTCAACAAAACCGCCGCGCTCGATGCCCTGCGGCAAACACGCGCAGCCCTGCGCCGCGCCCCCGGCAAGCGGTTGGGCATCAAGGCCGGCACAATCGGCACGCAGGCCTACCCCACCACGGGCGCACAGCGCGCACTGGCCATTCTCGTGAGTTTCCCCAAGACCACAGCCGACGGCGAGGCAACGGATTTCACCGTGCCCAATCCCCGGCAGACGTTCAGCGATATGCTTAACAAGGAAGGCTTCGACTACGACGGCGCAACGGGCAGCGTACACGACTACTTCATCGACGGTTCCGGCGGCAAGTTCAACCTCACCTTTGACGTCTACGGCCCGGTAGTCCTCAGCAAGGACATCAGCTTCTACGGACAGAGCGTGCAGGGCGAAGACCTCAACGCCTGGAACATGGCCATAGAGGCTTGCACGCAACTCGACGACGAAATTGATTTCTCCATTTACGACCGCGACAAGGACGGGGCGGTAGACAATATATATATATTCTACGCCGGACAAGGCGAGGCCACGGGCGGCCCTGCCTACACCGTGTGGCAGCACGCGGCAGAAATCGAGGCCATCACGGGCAAGCAGTATGTCTTCGACGGCGTGCGCGTGAACCGCTACGCCTGCTCCAACGAGTTGCGCCCCATCGTCAATCCCGCCACGGGCGCGTCGGAGATGCACCTCGAAGGCATCGGCACCGTGTGCCACGAGTTCACCCACGTACTCGGTTTCCCCGACCTCTACGACACCTCCGGCTCGGGCTATCTCACGCCCGGCAACTGGACCATCATGGACGTGGGTTCGCACAACAACCATGCGCACACGCCGCCCACCTACTCCGCCTACGAGCGCCTCTCGCTCGGCTGGCTCACGCCAGAAGACATCGATGCCACGCCGCGCAACATCGTGCTCGAAAATGTCACCACGGGCCACGCCCTGCGCATAGCCACGCAACAGGGAGCCGACGAGTATTTCTTGCTCGAAAACCGCCAGCAAACGGGCTGGGACACCTATCTGCCCGGACACGGCATGCTCGTTTGGCACATCACGTACGATGCTGACCTTTGGCAGTCCAACAAGGTGAACTCCACGCCATGGCTGCAAGGCGTGGACCTCGTGGAAGCCGATGGCAGTGCGGGCGATGCTACGCGCCCTGCCGATGCCTTCCCCGGCACGGACAACGTCACTTCCCTCACCGACGACACCACGCCCTCGCTGCGCGACAGCGACGGACTCCCCACGGGCGTGCCTATTACGGAGATTAAGGAAAAGAGCGGACTCATTGAACTTAAAATCGCAGGCGGCAAGCCCACGCTGCCCGCCGTAGAGAATGCCCGCGCCGACGACGTCACGCCCATCGGCTTCACCGCCCGTTGGGACGCCGTGGAGAGCGCAACGGCCTATGCCGTGGACGTTTGGACACGCACGGACCGGGGCAATCGCTACGTAGACGGTTTCCACCCCTGCACCGTCACCGCCACGCATTGCGCCGTAACGGGCCTGCAAGCCGAGACAGAATATTTCTTCACCGTCAAGGCACAAAGCGCATCGGCCACCGGCAGCACGATGGAAGCCGTGAGCGTCACCACGCCCGCTGCCACCTTTGCCTACTCCGCCCCCACAGCCTTAGAGCCCGCCGACGTGACTGCCACGGGTTTCACCGCCCGCTGGGAGGCTATGCCGGAAGCCACGGGCTACGCCCTCGACGTGCTCACGCGCACCCTCTCCGACCCTGAAAGCAGTACGGTCGACTTTACCGACGGTCTTAAAAACCTGCCCGCAGGCTGGACCACGAATTGCAAGATGACGCTCTCCACCGCCGGTGCTTATGGCGAGGCGGCCCCGTCTGCCTCCCTCTCTGCCGACAATATGTACATCGAGAGTGCGCCCTACGCCGACGGCATCCGCGCCCTCACCTTCTGGTATCGCGAGCGCAACGCTCCCTGTGGCGAGAACTATGTGGTAATCGACGCCCTCTGTGGCGGCAGTGCCGACTGGCAGCACGCCGACACGCTGTGGCTCACCGACACCGCGCCTGCCTCGGGCAGCACTTACACCCTCGCCTGCGCCGCCGACGCACCAGCCGGCAGCACGAGCCTCTTGCCCGACAGCTGCATCGCCGTGCGCCTCACCTACCGCCGCGTCGGCAGCGGCGGCTTGGCAGTCGATGACATTCGCCTCCGCCACGGCGGCGAACCCGTGTGGCACGCCGTGCCACCCTACGACCGCCTGAATGTGGGCACCGCCACGCAGTATGCCGTGAGCGGCCTTTCCGCCTCCGGGCAATATTATTACCGCGTTTACGGCACGCAGGGCGACCTCTTCTCCCTGCCCTCCGCCCCCATCGCCGTACCCGCGCCGCAGAGCGGCATCGCCGCCCTACCTGCCGCGCCCGCCGCGCGCCCCGCCGCTCCGGCTTACGACCTTAGCGGCCGCCGCACCGTGCCTAATGCAAAAGGCATATATATAATAGATGGTAAGAAGTTTGCAAAGTAGGGGCGTTCCGCAGAACACCCTACTTCTTATAACAATTGCGGTCGGTTCAAAACAGGATTGAACCGACCGCAATTGTTTTTGCTTATATCTTAAGGTGCGAATTTATAGAACCCACCTTAAAACATCAAGGATCTCCAAATTTCGCTGACAGAGGGCGAGGCGGAGGTAGAAGGGGTTTGCGGCTTGCGCTGCTTGAGCTCTAAGGCGCGCTTGCTCACATTGGCACGCAGGATGTCGGAGAGTTCGCCGAAAGTAACGTAACCCGAGGTATATTGCAGCGATTTGAGCAGGTAGTAGGTGAAGAGGCCGTGTCCCTGTTCCTGATACCCCTGCGCCGTTTCATTGCCCTGCGCGGCAGAGAACACGATGACGTTGCCAGAAGTGAGCGTGCCTTCCTCTGCGGCGATTTCCACGCCGCGCTCACCCTCGTTCACGCTTCGGTTGTCGCGGTCGATGCCGCTGAAGCAGGCGTCAAGGAATACGCAGGTCTGGCTGAAAGCCAAGTCGCCGATGCGGGCATAGAAGTCGTCGAGCGCAATGCCGTTAGCCGGCTTCGTGCCGCGCACGTCGGTGGGGAGGAGATATGCCTTGTTCTTCTGGCTCACGTCGGGCACACCGTGCCCGGCATAATAAACGATAAGTTTCTTGCTGTCGCGATTGGGTATCGATTCGAGCCAGGGGAGTTCATCTTCAAGGATAATCTGCTTGGTGGCGTCTTCGCAAATATGGATGTGTTCGGCGGGCAGGCCAAGCGTCTGCTCGCAGTACTGGCGGAACACGCGGGCATCGTGTATAGCATAAGGTACCTGCGGCACGAAGCGGTAGTTTTCGTTGCCAATAATGAGGGCGTAGGTGTCGCGCTTCACGTAGATATTGCTCGGGATAATGCTGTCTACCTCGGAGGTGATGTAGTCGTAGTCGGCGAGGGCGTTAGAGTTGCCGCCCTTGCGATAGCGTTCGATGGCGTCTTTGGAGAAGCCGTAGGTGTGGCCGTTGCGCGAGTTGATTTGAATGGGCAGGCGGCGCACCTCGTCGTTGTAGAGCGTGTGGCGCACCTTTCCGTCCACCCTTATTTCGGAGGCGAAGACGTAGCGGCCGAGGGTAGCGGTGGGGCTAACCTCAATGGAGCGGACGCTGCTACAGTTTAAGAAGGCCTGGTCCTGCACGTGGCACTGGTCGGGCACTTTCACGGAGGTGAGTGAGCGGCAGTTGGCAAAGGCTATGGTGCCGATGCTTTTGAGTTGTTTGGGCAGAGAGATATTCACGAGGCGTTCACAGTCCATGAATGCGCCCCAGCCGATTTTGTTGCAAACGTTGTCGTCGAAGATGACTTCCGTGAGGACGCGGCAGCCGGCAAAGGCGCACGAACCGATGTTTTCTATGCCGCGACCCACGCGCACGGCCTGCACGTTGAGTTTTTTCTTTATCCACGGCGCGAGGTGCTTCTGCGCGTCGTAGTTGTCCATAATGGCCGTGAAGCCTTTGGTGTTGGTATTTGTGAGCGTGAGTGTTTTGCCATCGAAGGTCCACGCTACGTCTTTGCCGCACTTACCATCGGTTGTGATGTAATCCTGTGCGGAGAGGCCGGTCGCACCGAGCAACGCGGCAATGAGGAGTGCAAATATCTTTTTCATGATTTCAGTAAACGGGTTTTAATTTTACCAAAAGAAGGTGAGGCCGATGCGGCTGCTGGTGGCGTTAAACTTTTCTTTCTGCGAACCGAAGATTTTTGTCTCAACCGATTTGTGCTTCCAGTCGCCTTTTGTGATTTCGTAGGAGATACCGATGAATTTCCAGTTGATGCGGAAGCCGAGTTGCGTGTAGAGGCCGTGCGCCCACGTGATAAGGCTACTGCTGTTCACCTTGTCGTAAGCTGTTTGTGCCGCTGTGCCATTGTAGGCAGGATCGTTGATGTCGCCCGCCTCTGCCTCTGGGTCGTTGACGTCTTTGTCCTTGTCGCTGCTGCGAAACATGATGTCGAAGCGATAGCCGAGGGCGAAATAGGCTTGTAGGCGCAGGTGTGCCAGTCCTTTGCTTTTCAAGGCGGTGAAAGGCGCAACGGTGATTGAGGGACCGATGTGCATGCCATAGGAGATGTCGTACATTTCCAGTCCCCAGGGCGAATAATAGATGAGGTTTTTCGTGTCGGAGCCGTCTTTTACGATACTGCTGTTGTAAGCAAAGTCGGGCATCTGCTTGTAGTGGTTCACCGAAAGGTTGAGCGGCGAGAACTCGAGTCCGAACGCCACGGTGTTGGCAATAGGCTTTTTGTGCAGGCGGAAGGTGTTGGCGCTTTGCAGTGAGAAGCCCCAATCGCTCTCAAATTTGTAGCTTTTCACATTGTAGGCGTCTTCCTTTGCCTCGTAGAAAGGCACTTTTCTGGCTGTCAGTCTTGATGTGTTGTAGCTCACGGAAAAGGTTTTCTTGCGCTTCCACACTTGCTGGAGGTTTTCGCGGTTGTAGTTTTTGCTATAAACCTCCTGCTGCATCTTTAAGATGTCGGCGAGTGACACCACGTTGGCTGTGTCTTCCTCGTAATCGAGAAGCTGCTGTTTGTTCTCGTCGATTTGTGCCGCGGCGGTCAGTGCGAAGAGCAAGGCCGCCAGCAGGGTTAGTTGTTTTTTCATTGTGATTAGGTATTATTGTTTGTTATATATTTTAATCCATTTGTTGCGGTCTACCACCATATCGTCGTCCTGCTGCTTGAGGCGTTTGAGCCACGCCTCGAAGTCGTCGATGCTCAACGAGTTGGGGTGCCGGCGGTCTCCGGTGATTTCGTTGCACTTGGTGAACTTGTTGGGCGAGAAAATTAGCACCACCTGATCCATTTCGAGCGGCATGCTCGTGGTAAGGCAATAGGGAATGGCGCGGGGGTCGGACTCTTTGTCGAAGAAGATGTAGTCTTTGCCGCCCATCACCTCGTGCCGCCCCATGACGTTGTGCTTGTAGGGCAGGAGGCAGGAGGCTTCCTTGTTGGTGCTGTCGAGCAGATAAATGGCGAGGAAGCCCGACACGGGTGCGCGGAATTTGATGTAAATCCTTTCTTTATGCCTGAACTCGTCGCTTTCGTCGCTGTCGGCCGTACCGCCGCAGAGCACTTTCCAGTCCAGTTCTATGGCGGCGCTTGTAATGGGCCGCGCCATACCCCATACTTCTGCCGTGAAGACGATGCGCTCGCCGTCGGAGTCGTATTTCACCACCGGCTCTTTCGTGTCTTCCACCCACTCAGCCTTTGCGCTCAGCGTGGTTTCTTCCACGAAGTTGGAGATGTCCGTGCCGTTCACCGTGCCTTCCACGATGTTGGTCGTAGACGAGAGGCTTTCGCCAAAGGCTTCCTTAATGGCCTCGTAGCGGGCGCGTTTGACGCACTCGCGCTTGGCTTCGATGAGCGTCATATTGTCGTTTTCGGAGAGTATCAGCGTAGCCTTGCCGTGCACTTTACGCGGTTTTGTGTCCTTATCGGCGTAAGCGGCGGCAGTGGCAGTAAGGAGCAATATATATATAAATGTATAGAGTCGGCGCATCATAGCGGTATCAGTGTTACGTTGGTGTTATCTATCTGAGGCATTTCCATACCCACACGTGCATTGATATAGGTAGGGTCGCAGAGGGAGTAGTCTTTGCCGTTGAGTGAGTAGCACACGCCGGTCGGCGTTTGGGCAAAGCGCACGGCGGCGGCGAGGTGTCCGGGATAGTAAATCAGCGCGCAGTCCAGCCCAAGCAGGTCGCGCACGAGGCGGGTGAAGAGAATGGCGCGGTCTTCGCAGTCGCAGAAGGGATAGTAGAGACTTTCCTCGGCAAAGAACACGCGGTCGCCGCCCCACACCTTATCGTCGTACTCATATTCCAGCCCGGTCTGCACGAGGTTGAGCAGCCGCTCCACAGCTTCCAACTCGCCCAAGCCTTTGAGGCGTTCGCGCAGGGCAGGATACACCTGTTCTTTCACCGCCTCGTTCATGGGCGTGTTGGCATACATCACCCAGCGCGAAGTAACGTCTTGATTGACGATAGAGGCGGGGTAAGAGTCGTAGAAGTCGATGAGGTTCTTATTCACCTGCACTTTGCATTCGAGACCGTCGTAGCGGTGCGAGGCAATGGTCCGCTCATCCGCTGGGGCGGTTTCGGCAAAGGCGGGACTTTGGGGGATGAAGAGCGAAAGACTTTGCTCCTTGGGGAAAGAGGCACGGCAGATGCTGAGGTTGCCGCCTACGTCCTCGAGGGGATAGAAGCGTTCGCCGTCCACAATGACCGACTCCTTGTCGTAAATGAAATGGCGCGAGGCCACGAGCAGGTAAATCCTGTCGGCCACGCTGCCGAAGCGCACTTTATAGCCCGACTGATAGTAGAGATAACCTGCCAAGAGGGCGGCCTCGTTGGTCTGCGCGCCGCAGAATTGGTCGGCAATGGTCTGCACGAGGAGCAGATACGCCCAGTCGCAGAGCTTGCGGTTCTTGCGTATTTGCAGGCAGTCGTAGAGCAGGTTGTCGTAGTCGCCGCCGGAGAAATATTCCAAGGCATCGGCCACGCGGTCGGGCGAGATTTCGCCAAGGTTGATGCGCTGGTCTTCGCCGAGGTGCACGCGCAGCTCCGTTCCGAAGAAAGTGACGGGCATGTTTTGGTATTCTTTGTCCTCCTCACCGATGGGCAGGGGCTTTATCTTAAAGGGCGGCATCACCTTGGGGGCAACGCGCTCGGGGTCGGCGGGCACGAGGTTCACTTTTTGCGGCAGGCGTTTCACAGGCGCCTTGCCGATCGCTATGGTCTGCCGCGCCGTGTCACTGCACACCACGGGTTTCACCCGCAGCTCCTGCGGCCGCCGCACGGGCGGTTCCATGCCAAACTCTGCCCACGCCTCGCGCACGAAGGCGAGATATTCGCGGTTGCACTTTTCGCGGAAGTCGTCGAACTCCTTATTGGCCTGTTTCTTGAATTTCTGAAACTCTTCTTCAAAGGGGTTTTTCTTCTTGCCCGGCTTCTGGGCTGCTGCCACGGAGTCGCGCTCGCGCGTCACGCAGGCAAAGTCGCTGTAACGCTGCTTGGACACGAGCCCTTTCTTGGTCATTTGTTTCTTGACATACTGCACATAGCCCAGCGACAGGGCGGCGATGCTGTTGTTCTTGTTCTCGCTCAGCACCTTGACCGTTCCCTTTCCGGCTTTCTTGATGGTGATGCGGCGGGCGTTCTTTTCGTCGAGCAACTCCACCTTGCCGGCATAGGGCACATTGATCACGTCGCCCCACTCCACCGCCGCGTTCATCACGAGCGGCTGCGCCTTGCCGTCCTTATAGCGCACCACGTCGCCTACCACGTGATAGGCAATAAGTTTCTGCGCCAGGGCCGTGCCGGCAAACGTCATAGCCAAGCAGGCGAGGCATACATATTTAATTTTAATGGAAGCCTTGCGGATAAATGGGCGGGCGTTTTGCAGAACGCCCCTACCCCATTCTGCGCATATATAGAAGTTTCTCATTTCTCTTTATTATGCTTTATACGTTGTTGCATTCTCTTACACCGTGGCCCGCATGCCTCTTTCCCTTCTTTGATTTTGCGCACCACGAAATTGAAGAAGCGGTGAATATAGCCTGTTTCGTGCTGCTCGCGCAGTGCCAACACGTAGTTTTTCAGGGCGGTGTACATGCTGCGCGAGGTGCCGAGGAAGGTAATCACTGTGAGTGCCCACGCGAGGTTGAAGCTGATGTAGAACTGCTTGAACACGATGTAAGAGATGCCGAGGAACACGGAGGTGAAGAGGAAGGTGAGCACCGTGAGGAAATATGTGGAGCCCACGATGTACTTCACGAACACGCTCTTCGAGGCCTGCGTGCGCCCGAGGTAGCCCGACTGCAACACCTCCACCAGGAAGATGACCAGCAGCGAGATGACGCAAAGCAACACAAAGGGCACATTGTACACCTCGTTGCGGTCGATGATGCTTTGCAGGGCGTATGCCCAGATGTTCACGCCCGCCATGCGTCCGTGGGGCGTCCAGTGCATATCACTGCCCTCGTACATCGCGCCGTAGAGCACGATTTGCCCCTCTATCAGCTCGGGATGCTGCTTCACCTCCTCGGGTCGCAACACGCGGAAGCAGGTGGGGGAGAAATTGATGTTCACCTCGTCGGTGCGGTCGCCGAGCACGTCCTCGCCGGCATACTTGTTGATGATTTGCCGCGCGAACGAAGGGTAATTCTGCCCCTCGTAACGCTCTGCGAGCGACACTTTGCGCTTCATGTTGTCGTAAAGAGCGCGGGGCATATTGCTCGCTCCCTCGGTGATGGGCAGCACGTCATAGAAAAAAGAGTGCACAGCCGTGGTCCAGCCGCGCTCCTCGTTTTTCCAGTCATAGAACTTCATGGCGAACACAATATTATCATAGGTCTCCGCCACGTGTATGAGGGAGTCATTGCCGCCGATGTCGCCGCGCTCGCCCTCAAAGCACACGTCGACACCCACCACCGTGGGGCGGCAGGCTTCAATGTCTAATAAAGTCTGGGCCATTTCGGCGCGCGTCTGCTGCTCGGTAATGTCTACAATGGTGATGACGCGGCTTGTGTCTGCGCTGCTCGTCTCCTTTTGTATCTCGTAGTAAATATCTGTAAAGGAAAACTCACTGACGGCGCGGCGGATAGGGTCGAGCGGCTTGGCCTTCACCGCAATCAGGGCGAAGAAGCCGGTGATGGCAATCGCAAGAAAAGTCACTCCCAAATGCTTTCTCAGATCCGTCTTGGGAGGCTGCACGCTATTATGGTCGCTTGCGTTATTCATGGCAGGCAGGCACAGATGCTGTTACTCTGCTCCGTCGAGCAATTTCTCGAGTTTCGCTTTCAGTTCTTTTTCTTCCTCGCCAAAGAGTTTGAGGATTTCTGCCTTGGCACGGCCGCCGTCGCAGCTCACGGCGATTTGCACTTCTGCCTTGCCGTCTTTCTCTCTATATATCTCCATGATAGCGTCGGTGCGTCCGAGGCTCTGCTGCACCATCGCCTTGCTTGTCTCCACGGTCTTGGCAATGGTCTCAGCCTCTCCGCCGGTGAGTTCCGTGGTGCTCTCGGTGCTTTCGGTCAGGGCTGCAATTTCTACCGCCATGGTCGAGGCCACGTCTACGCGGGCACGGGCAAGGGCTTGCTTGCGTGCCATGCCGGGCGTGGCGGCTACCGACGAGCCGCGCCCCACAATGTATTTCGGGAATTTGCCGGCGAGCGCATATTGTCTGAAACGCACTTCGGACAACTGCTGTGCCAAATCTGTCGTTCCCGGCATGGGTTTCCAGCCCTCGCGTGCCAACGCCTTGGCATCTTTGCGGGCATTCTTCGTCACCCGGGCTTTAAGGTCGGCCTCGGTCAGATTTTGCAGGTTCTTGCGCTCTGCAATTACGGTTTCCTGTTCTTCCAAATTGCTCTGTGCATAGAGGCTACCGCCCCCAAACGGGATAAAAAATAAAATCAGAGGGACAATCCGTTTCATGATTACAAAATAATTAAGAATATAACGTCTGCAAATGTATGCAAATTTATTTAATGAAACAACACAAAACTTAATAATTTGTCATTTGCTGCCTTTACGATGAATCATAACGCAGCCCGCTTATTTCTGTCCCGCTGCTGTGCCGCCTATCTGCTATGGCTGTCCGCGCGGCCTGCACGGCAAATATCCATTTTAAGCGAGATATTTTTTACTAAGCCCAAGCAATTTTTCGCTTTCTGCGCAGACAGATTTTCCTTTCTGCCAAGAAAAGTTTGTTACAAAGTTTCTAATACATGTTACAAACTTTGTAACGCGTGTTAGCAAGTTTGTAATACATGTTACAAAGTTTGTAACAAAAACTTTCTTATAGGAAAGGAAAAATTTTCAAGGAGAAAGAAGAAAATGTCTTGGCAGAAAGGAAAAATTTTCAAGGAGCAACGAAAAATCATCTTGGCAGGAAGCGAAAACGGCCACGTTGGATACTTCGAGGGCGCTTATATGAAAAAGAATTTATAACTTTGCCTCGTTATCCTATATATAATATATTGTATACCCTCAAAGAAGATGAAATTCGCGCTTATCGGTTACGGCAAAATGGGGCGTATGATTGAAAGCATCGCCCGCGAACGCGGCCACGAGATTGTGGCGATTATTGACGTTGACAACCCCCAAGATTTCGACACCGATGCTTTCCGCTCGGCCGATGTGGCCATTGAGTTCACCTCGCCCGCCGCTGCTTATGGCAATTACCTGAAATCCTTCGCACAGGGCGTAAAGGTGGTAAGCGGCTCTACGGGCTGGCGCGCAGAGCATGAGGACGACGTGCGCCGCCTCTGCACGCAAGAGGGGCACACGCTCTTCTGGGCCTCGAACTTCTCGCTCGGCATGGCGATTTTCTCGGCGGTGAATAAATATCTCGCACGCATCATGAACCGCTTCCCGGCCTACGACGTGAGCATCGAGGAGACGCACCACGTACACAAACTCGACGCGCCGAGCGGCACGGCCATCACGCTCGCCGAACAGGTGTGCGCCGCCCTCGACCGCAAGGAGGGCTGGGCGCGCGGCACGCTCCTCCTGCCCGACGGCACCGTGGAGGGCACGAAGCAGACGCCGGGCGAAAAGCTCCGCATCGACGCGGTGCGCCACGGCGAGGTGCCGGGCATTCACACCGTGAGCTACGACAGCGAGGCGGACTGCATCAGCATTACCCACGACGCGCACAACCGCAAGGGCTTTGCCCTCGGCGCAGTGCTCGCCGCCGAGTTCACCGCCACGCACTCGGGACTGCTCACGATGGACGATTTGTTTGACTTTTAGTAAACAAGTAAACGAGTAGACAAGTAAACAAGACAAGTTACTCGTATAAATATATTTTTCATAACATTCCTGTCTCGTTTACTCGTTTACTTGTCAACTCGTTTACTAAAATTAATTTCTTATGCCTTACGTAAAATTCGCGCTTTACCTTATCCCCTACCTTGCCTTCCTCTACTGGGTGGAATCGTGGTGGGGACTGATTGTCGTGCCCTTTATCTTCGACAGCTGCATCACGAAAAAAATAAAATGGGGCTGGTGGAAAGAGCCTGAAGTAGGCCCCGCCACGCGCTTCATCATGAGTTGGGTCGACGCCATAGTGTTCGCACTCATCGGCGTGTATTTCCTCACGCAGTTCTTCTTCCAAAACTTCGTTATCCCCTCATCATCGCTCGAGAAGACGCTGCTCACGGGCGACTACCTCCTCGTGAGCAAGCTCGCCTACGGCCCGCGCATTCCGCAAACGCCGCTCACTATGCCCATGACGCAGCACACGCTGCCTATCGTGGGCTGCAAAAGCTACATCGAGCACCCGCACTGGGACTACCGCCGCGTGAAGGGACTGGGCAATGTGGAAGTGAACGACATCGTGGTGTTCAACTATCCTGCCGGCGACACCGTAGCGCTCGCGCAGCAAAATCAAGACTACTACCGCCTCGCCTATCAGATTGGCGACCAGCTGCTGGGCACGCAGACGGCAGACACTACGTCGATTTTCCCGCAAACCATCGTCATTCCCGCCACCGCCTCGCTCCTGCCAGAGACAAGCTACGAGGAGCAGCAACGTATATATAATAATGTGTACGCCGCCGGAGCAGCCTATATGCGCCAGCACCCCGAGGAGTTCGGCGGAATTACAAGCCGCCCCACAGACCGCCGCGAGAACTACGTGAAACGCTGCGTGGGCCTGCCGGGACAGACGCTGCAAATCAAGAACGACACGGTTTATCTCGACGGGAAGCCCAACCCCGAGCCGGAGAACGTGCAGTATGCCTATGAGGTGACCTTCAAGCAAGACCTCCCCGACGAACTGAAACGCGAGCTGGGCATCACGGAAGAGGACCTCTACGCGCAGCGCAACGGCAACACGGTGTGGATGCCGCTGACGCACAAGGTGCGCAAGGAACTGGAAGCGCGTAAGGACATCGTGGCATCAATCACCCGCGCCGTGCCCGAAGCAGGTTGGCTCTATCCGCAGAATATGGCAAAGGACTGGACGACGGCCAACTACGGGCCGCTGTGGATTCCCAAAAAGGGCGAAACGCTGCGCCTCACGCTCGCCAACCTGCCGATTTACGAGCGACCTATCCGCGTGTACGAGGGCAACAGCCTCGAAGTGCGCGGCGGCAAAATCTATATAAACGGAAAAGAGGCCAACTCCTATACCTTTAAGTTAGACTACTACTGGATGCAGGGCGACAACCGCGACAACTCCGCCGACTCGCGCTTCTGGGGCTTCGTGCCGGAAGACCACATTGTGGGCAAACCGCTCTTTATCTGGATTTCGCTCGACCCGGACTACGGCCTCTTCGACGGCAAGATGCGCTGGAGCCGCTTCTTCAAGTGGGTGGGGGATATCAAGTAGGGGCTTGCCATTCGGCACGTTAGTTCCCTCACCATTATTTTGTCTCAAGAACTTTTTAGTCGAACTTGTCTAATATAACAAAGGTATTAACTGCCTGGAAGGCAGTACGGAGCGAAGCGACGATAACCGGGGACGAAGTCCTCGGAACAGGCAGTTGCAAAAGTTCTGCCTGGAAGGCAGTACGCCTGTGGAAATGTTTAAGAGCCTGTCCTGTGGCGTAGTGCCTTCCAGGCACATCGTCCATGCATCGTCCTTCCGGGCACTGCGTACCCGGTTATCGTCGCTACGCTCCGTAGTGCCTTCCAGGCACTTAGCACATATTCAACCAACACGTTAAGTAAGTATTGAGGTCCATGCTCGTTCTGCTTTCTTCCGCCTACTTTGCGCCGATAGAATATTACTGTCACCTCTATGCCGCCGACGCGGCCATTGAGGAGCGGCACGAGCATTATCTGAAACAGACGTATCGCAACCGCTGCCTGATAGCCACGCCCACCGGGCCGCTGCCGCTGACTGTGCCCGTGGAGCGGAGCGGCGCGTCGCACACGCCGATCGGCGAGGTGCGCCTCAGCGACCACGGCGGCTGGAAGCGGCTGCATTGGCAGGCCATTGCCTCTGCTTACGAGAGCAGCCCTTTCTTTGAATATTACGAAGACGACCTGCGCGGGGCATTCTTTGGAGAATATGAGTTTTTGGTTGATTTCAACGCCGCCCTGCGCGACGTGTGCTGCGAACTGCTGGGACTGCACACGCCCGTAACGCCCTCCACGCATTATATAAATGCCGCATCGGAATATCCCGACGCGCTCGACCTGCGTACCGCCATCAGTCCCAAGAAAAGTGCGGCGGCGGAGAGCGGTTTTATGGCGCGACCCTATTATCAGGTGTTCCAAGAGCGCACCGGCTTTCTGCCGAACCTCAGCATACTCGACCTTTTGTGCAACCTCGGTCCAGAGGCCCGCCTTGTGCTGCGCGATGGGCTGCAAGCGCAAGCAAGTAGCGACAATTAACGCTTAAATGGCAAGAAAAGACGTTTTGATTGTTCGCAAACGCTACAAAAACATTCAAAAATTCTTCTTAGAAGAAAAGTCAAAACACATCTTAGCACCTTTAATAAAACAATTTGTAATTTTGTGCTTTGCATAGTACAAAATCTAATATTCACATAAACTTATTATGGAATCAGCAAAAGGAAAACTCGGTGTGATGTGCGTCGGCCTCGGCGCCGTGACCACCACATTCATCACCGGCGTGCTTATGACACGCAAGGGCCTCGCTAAGCCCGTCGGCTCTATGACGCAGTACGACAAAATCCGCGTAGGCCGCGGTGAAAACAAGAAATATCTGCACTACGGCGAAATCGTGCCGCTCACAGATTTGAAAGACATCGTGTTCGGCGCGTGGGACGTATATCCCGCCAACGCCTTTGAAAGCGCCGTGAACGCCGAAGTGCTCAAAGCCAAAGACATTCTCCCCGTTGAAGACGAGCTGAAAGCCATTAAGCCGATGAAGGCCGCTTTCGACCGCGACTACGCCAAGCGCCTCGACGGCGACAACGTGAAAGATTGCGCCACGCGCTGGGATATGGTTGAAGCCCTGCGCGAGGACATTCGCAAGTTCAAGGCAGAGAACGGCTGCGACCGCATCGTCGTTATCTGGGCCGCGTCGACCGAAATCTATGTACCCGTAGACGAAGAGGTGCACGGCACGCTCGCCGCCCTCGAAGCAGCCATGAAGGCAGACGACCGCAAGCACATCGCCCCCTCTATGTGCTACGCCTACGCCGCCCTCGCAGAAGGCGCACCGTTCATTATGGGCGCACCCAACACGACGGTGGACATCCCCGCTATGTGGGAGATGGCTGAAAAGACCAAGATGCCTATTGCCGGCAAGGACTTCAAGACGGGCCAGACGCTCGTGAAGTCGGGCTTCGCCCCGATTATCGGCACGCGCTGCCTCGGCCTAAGCGGCTGGTTCTCCACAAATATCCTCGGTAACCGAGATGGCCTCGTGCTCGACGAACCTGCCAATTTCCACACAAAGGAAGTGAGCAAGCTCTCTACGCTCGAAAGCATTCTCGTGCCGGAAGAACAGCCCGACCTCTACACGGACTACTATCACAAGGTGCGTATCAACTACTACCCGCCGCGCAACGACAACAAGGAAGGCTGGGATAATATCGACATCTTCGGTTGGATGGGCTATCCCATGCAGATCAAGATCAACTTCCTCTGCCGCGACTCTATCCTCGCAGCACCGCTGCTGCTCGACCTCGTGTTGCTCTCCGACCTCGCCGCACGCAAAGGCCGCTACGGTACGCAGCGCTTCCTGAGCTTCTTCTTGAAGAGCCCGATGCACGACTACACAAAGGGCGAAGTGCCCGTGAACCACCTCTTCCAGCAGTACGTGATGCTGAAAAACGCTATCCGCGAAATGGGCGGATACGAGGCTGACGAAGATATTGACTAAGAAAAAATAGCGAATTAGGGGCTTGAAAACGAAAAAGCAGCGTTTTTAAGCCCCTAATTCGTTTGTAAATACTAACTTTGCGCGCAGCAAGAGGCGTTTCGTCCTGAATGAGACGCCTCTTGTGCTGTTTTATCGAAAGACCAAACCTTACAACCTAAATCTAATTATTATTATCATTCCCAAAAATCGAAATGGAAACGATTACGGAAATCCTTAATTTCATTTTCCCCTTCCTCGACACGCAGCAGGCCATCGTGGTGCTCACGTTCCTGCTGACCATCGTGGCGTTCATGGCCGACAAAGTGCGCTCCGACATTGTGGCGCTCTGCTCCATGGCCATTCTGCTTACCACCAACGTTATCACGCCCTCCGAGGCACTCGCCGGCTTCTCCAACTCGGCCGTAGTGATGATGATCGGCCTGTTCATCGTGGGCGGCGCGGTGTTCCAAACCGGCCTTGCCAAGACCATCAGCGGCAAGCTGCTGCGCCTCGCCGGCACGGACGAGAAGAGGCTCTTCTTCCTCGTGATGATCGTGACCGCCGTGGTGGCAGCCTTCGTGAGCAACACGGGTACCGTGGCGCTGCTGCTGCCCATTATCCTCGCCATGTCGAAAACCTCCGGCACAAACCCCGCCAAACTGATGATGCCCCTCGCCTTTGCCAGCAGCATGGGCGGCGTGCTCACGCTCATCGGTACGCCGCCTAACCTCATCGTGGACGGCTACCTGCGCGACAACAACCTGCCGGGCTTCAGCTTCTTCGACTTCACGCCCATCGGCATCATCTGCCTCCTCACGGGTTTGCTTCTCCTCTATCCGCTTTGCAAATTCTTCCTTAACAAGAACGACCGCGACGGTGCAGAAAAGGGCGACGACCGAAGCATAGCCGCGCTTCTGCAAGAATACCACTTAGGCGACTGCGTGTTCCGCCTGCAAGTCGACGAGGGGCACTCGCTGCTCGAAGGCCGCTCGGTAGGCGAGCTTAACATACGCCACAACTACGGCATCACGCTACTCGAAATCCGACGCGCCAACAAGTCGATGTTCAGCACGAAGATACAGGAACTGGTCAAGGCCGACACGGTGTTCCAAAAGGGCGACACGCTCTTTGTGCTCGGCCAATACGACCGCGTGCACACCTTCGCCGATGCGCACAACCTCATCATTCACGAAGACAAGGAGCGCGGCACGAAAGCAAAGCTCGACTTCTACGAAATAGGCCTTTCCGAAGTGCTCATCACGCCCGAATCGGCACTTATCAACCGCCCGCTGCGCGCCGCCAACTTCAACGAGCGCTTCAACCTCAACGTGCTCGCCGTGAAGCGCAACGGCAAATATATTTTCGACGATATGCTCGATGCGCCCGTGAAGGCCGGCGATATGATTTTGGTACACGGCTCGTGGAAAGGCATTGAAAGCATGGCCAAAAAGAGCCGCGAGTGGGTTGTCTTCGGCGACCCGAAGGCAGATGCCGAGAGCGTTGCGCTCGACCACAAGGCACCGCTTGCCGCAGGCATTATGGTGGCTATGGTGTTCTGCATGGTATTTGCCGACCAAATCGGCATCAAGCCCGTGGCCTCGGTAATCATCGCCGGCTTGGTGATGGTGCTGACGCGCTGCGTGCGCAGCGTCGATGCCGCCTACAAGATGATCGGTTGGGAAAGCATCGTGCTGATTGCTGCCATGATGCCGATGAGCACGGCACTCTCCAAGACGGGGCTTTCGGCCGCTATCGCCACCTCGCTCGTCGAAATGCTGCGCGACTACGGACCTATCGCCGCCATGGCAGGCGTATATTTCGTCACGTCGCTGCTCTCCACCTTTATCAGCAACTCGGCAACGGCTATCCTCGTAGCCCCCATCGCCTGGGTATCGGCCCAGCAACTCGGAGTATCGCCCACGCCGTTCATGATGTGCGCCGCCGTGGCTGCCAGCTGCTGCTTCGCCACGCCGATTTGCACGCCGCCCAACGCCATGGTGATGAACGCTGGCCATTACACCTTTGCCGACTACGTGAAGGTAGGCTTGCCGCTGCAAATCATTATGGGAATTGTGGCCATCTTCATGATACCGCTCTTCTTCCCATTCTAAAATAAACCTAACCGCGAGGGCGTGCACGAAGCATGCCCTCGCTTTTCTTTTCCCCCACCCCATACAATATTATATATATGGACATCAAGTTGCAGAAAGCGCCAAGGCAGATGAACGTAGAACTGCTGCGCGTGGTGTGCATGATGATGGTGCTCGCGCTGCACGCTAACTTTTACCCCTTCGGCATGCCCGACAAACAAGAATGCCTCCACGCCGCCCTACCCTCCTTCACGCGCTGCTGGATTGAGACGATGACGATTGTGGCAGTCGATGTGTTCGTAATGATTTCCGGCTGGTTCGGCCTGAACGCCCGCCGCCGCAGCTACACGTCGTTTATCTTCACCGCCCTGTTCTTCTCAATCGGTTCGGCGGTGTTCTTCGCCGCCACAGGCTACGTGACATTCGACAAAGACCTCGTGCTGGACGCCTTGCAGCTAAGCAAATGCCTGTGGTTCGTGAAGGCATATCTGATGCTGCTTATCCTTTCGCCGATACTCAACGCTTTCGTCGCGCACACCGACCGCCGCACCTTTGCCGCCACGCTGATAGGTTTCTTCATCTTTCAAACGGTGTTCAACTTCTTCGGCGACGGCGGGCAGCAGTTCTTCTCAGACGGCTATTCGCCCCTTTCGTTCATCGGGCTTTATCTGCTGGCACGCTACATGCGCCTCTATCGGCCGCGCTGGACGCAACTGCGGGCGCGCACCGACCTGCTCATCTACCTTGCCTGCGGCACGCTCTTGGGCACGCTGCTTTTTCTCTGCATCGGCTGGCACGTCTTGCCATTTTTAAGAAAGATTGCCCTGCACTACACCAACCCGCTCACCATTGCCGGCGCGACTTTCCTGCTCTTAGCCTTCACAAAATTGCGCATCAATAGAGGCAACCGCCTCATCGGCATCTGCGCCACGGCCTCGTTTGCGGTCTACGTGCTGCACTGCACCGCGCCGTTCATCGAAACGGTCTATCACCCCATTGTAAAGGACATCTACAAAAATTATTCGGGCATCGCCTGCCCGCTCCTGATATTCAGCACGATGTGCTGCGTATATCTGCTCTGCACCCTGCTCGACCAGGCAAGGCAATGGTGCTGGAAGCAACTGACGCGCACCGTGCCGTGGCTGGCGGGCGCGAAGGCGGAATAACGCACGGCGGGCAAGCAATGCTTCTGCATTTCTTGCCCGCCGCGCGTTATAGATTGAGGCTTTTTACTTCTGGTCGTAGGCGTGCTTGGGATAATTGATGGTGTAGTGCAGCCCGCGGCTCTCCTTGCGCTCCATGGCCTGGCGCGTGATAAGATAGCCCACGTTAATCATATTGCGGAGCTCGCAGATGTCGCGCGTGGCTTTCACGCGCTTAAAGAGTTCTTCCGTCTCTTCGTAAAGCAGGTCGAGGCGCGTCCAGGCGCGTTTCAGGCGCAAGTCGCTGCGCACGATGCCCACATACGACGACATTACTTGCCCCACCTCGCGGACGTCTTGCGCAATGAGCACTTTCTCCTCATTGGAAAGCGTGCCCTCGTCGTTCCATTCGGGCACGGCGGTGTTGAACTCGTACTCGCCGACATGCTCAAGGCTGTGCTTCGCCGCCGCCTCGGCATACACCACGGCTTCGATGAGCGAGTTGCTGGCGAGGCGGTTGCCGCCGTGCAGTCCCGTGCAGGAACATTCGCCTATGGCATAGAGGCGGCGTATGCTCGAGCAGGCGTTGAGGTCTACCTTGATGCCGCCGCACAGATAATGGGCGCAAGGCGCGACGGGGATATACTCTTTGGTGATGTCGATGCCGATGGAGAGGCATTTGGCGTAGATATTCGGGAAATGGCGGCGCGTCTCTTCCGCCGGCTTGTGGGTAACGTCGAGGCACACGTGGTCGATGCCATGCTTCTTCATCTCTTTGTCGATGGCACGCGCCACGATGTCGCGCGGAGCCAATGAGAGGCGCTTGTCGTACTTCTGCATGAACTCCTCGCCGTTGGGCAGGCGCAGTATGCCGCCGTAGCCGCGCATGGCCTCGGTGATAAGATAGGCGGGGTGCGTCTCGCCGGGGTGGAACAGGGCAGTGGGGTGGAATTGTATGAACTCCATGTCCTGCACGGTGGCTTTGGCGCGATACGCCATGGCGATGCCGTCACCCGTGGCAATGTTGGGGTTGGTCGTCGTGGCATACACCGCGCCGCAGCCGCCGGTGGCGAGCACCGTGACACGCGAGAGCACTGTATCGATCTTGTGCGTATCGGGGTCGAGCACGTACGCGCCGAAACATTCGATGTCGGGCGTGCGGCGGGTCACCTCTACGCCGAGGTGGTGCTGCGTGATGATTTCCACGGCAAAGTGATTTTCGAGCAGCGTAATATTAGGGTGGCGGCGCACTGCTTCAATCAGGCCGCGCTGTATCTCGAAGCCTGTGTCGTCGGCATGGTGCAGGATACGGAACTCGGAGTGTCCGCCTTCGCGATGCAGGTCAAACTGCCCGTCTTCTTTCTTATCGAAATTCACGCCCCACTGCACGAGCCGGCGTATGCCTTCGGGCGCACCTTTTACCACCTGCTCCACGGCGCGGCGGTCGCTGATATAGTCGCCCGCGATGAGCGTGTCTTTGATGTGCTTCTCGAAATCGTCTACTTCGAGGTTGGTCACGGAGGCGATACCGCCTTGTGCCTTTGCAGTGTTGGCTTCTTCGATTGATGTTTTGCAAACGAGTGCCACTTTGCCCTTGCCGGCTTCTGCCACTTGCAGGGCGTAACTCATTCCGGCAACGCCGGAACCGATAATCAGAAAATCAAATTTGCGTACCATTTTACCAGATTTTGGGAAATAGGCTGCGGCGCGGCACTGAAACAAGCATCGTTTTGCCTCCGCGCGTTATTTTTGGTGCAAATCTACAAATGTTTTTCCATTATCTGCCCTTATAATAGCAGATAATGCGTAATTTTGCAGGCAGATTATATTCGCAAAGTGCGCCCTTTATGCAAAATAGCGGCTTTGAGTACCTATATTAATATTGTATCGCAAGTTTTTCATCTTATCTTGTAGCAAACCGCGCGTTTGCTGCGTCTAACCACTAGGAAACTCTTAATCAACTAATATTTTACCATTATGAACATCAAGAAAATCCTCCTGTCGCTCTTTGCACTGGCTGTCCTCGCGCCGGCGCAGCGCATCGACGCACAGGGAATGCCGCAGATGCCGAAGCTGCCGATTGACAAGGAAGTGCGCTACGGCAAACTGCCCAACGGACTGACGTATTACATCCGTCACAACGAACTGCCGAAGGATCGCGCCAGTTTCTACATCGCGCAAAAGGTAGGTTCGGTGCAGGAAGAAGAGTCGCAGCGCGGCCTTGCCCACTTCCTCGAACACATGTGCTTCAACGGCACGCAGCATTTCCCCGGCAACCGCATCGTGGGCTTCTGCGAAAGCATCGGCGTTAAGTTCGGTGAGAACCTCAATGCCTACACCTCTACCGACGAGACGGTTTACAACATCAACGACGTGCCCGTTTCGGCCACGAACGTCGATTCCTGCCTCTACATCTTGCACGACTGGGCCGACGGCCTGCTGCTCGAAGAGAGCGAAATCGACAAGGAGCGCGGCGTAATCCACGAAGAGTGGCGCATGCGTTCTTCCGGCTCAATGCGCATTATGGAGCGCTGCCTGCCGAAACTCTATCCCGGTTCTCGCTACGGCGAACGCTTCCCCATCGGCCTTATGAGCGTCATCGACAACTTCAAGCCGCAGGAACTGCGCAACTATTACGAGAAGTGGTATCGCCCCGACCTCCAAGGCATTATCGTGGTCGGCGACATCGACGTCAATCAAGTAGAGCAGCGCATCAAGGAAATCTTCTCTTCCATCAAGATGCCTGAAAACGCTGCCGCTTACGAGCACTACCCCGTGCCCGACAACAAGCAGCCGATTTACATTGTGGATAAGGACAAGGAACAGGCTTCCGGCGTTATGCAGGTATTCTTCAAGTCCGACCCCATGCCCGACGAGATTCGCGGCACGCAGATGCAGTACGTCATGGAAATGATGATCAACCTCGGTTGCTCTGTCATCAACGCCCGTCTTAACGAACTGACGCAAAAGGCCGACTGCCCCTTCTCCGCCGCCGGTTGCGACCATGGCAATTATATTGTCAGCAAGACTAAAGACGCGCTTTCTGTATACATTCTTCCCAAACCCGGCAAAGACGCCGAGGCGCTCAACGTAGTGATGCAGGAACTCGTGCGCGTAAGCCAGCACGGCGTGACCGAAACGGAATTGCTCCGTGCCCGCGATGAGTTTATGAGCCAAATCGAGAAGATTTACAACAACCGCGACAAGCAGTACAACAGCTTCTATATCCCGCAGTACGTGCGCCACTTCCTCGAAGACGAGCCTATTCCCGGCATCGAACTGGAGTATCAGCTTTATCAGGCGCTTGCTACCCAGATGCCCGTTGCCGCTCTCAAGCAGGGCATCGACGAGATGTTTAAGGAAAATTCTACGGAAGAGAACTTCGTTGTCTTCGGCATGTATCCCGATAAGGAAGGTTATGCCGTACCCACCGCCGACGCTTTGAAGCAGGCTGTCGAAAAGGCCGCCAAGGCTAAGCTCGAAGCCTACGTGGACAACGTGAAGAACGAGCCGCTCGTGCCCGTAGTTCCCCAGAAGGGCGACATCATCAGCGTAAAGCCCGCTGCCTTCGGTTACACCTGCTGGACGCTCGGCAACGGCGCCAAGGTTTATTTCAAGAAGACGGACTTCAACGACAGCGAGGTGCTCTTCTCCGCCACCAGCTTCGGCGGCGAATACAAGGTGAGCGAGAAAGACCAGCTTAACCTCGACCTCTTCGACATGGTGATGAGCTCCACGGGCTTAGGAAACTTCAAGAGCACGGAACTCGAAAAGAAACTCGCAGGCAAGCAGGCAAGCTGCTCGCCCGCTCTCGGCGCCGTGACCGACAACCTCTCGGGTTCGTCCACGCCGAAAGACCTCCGCACGCTCTTCGAACTGATTTACCTCCGCTTCCAGAAGCCCTGCAACGATGTAGACGCTTACAACAACCTCATCTCCCTGCTCAAATCGCAGCTTGAAAATGCAGAGAAATTGCCCGAAATGGCTTTCTCCGACTCTGTCAAGTCTACAATCTACCAGCACCACCCGCGCCATAAGACGATGAAGGCTGCCGACCTCGACAAGGTCAGCTTCGAGCGCATCAAGCAGATTTATCAGGAACGCTTCGCCACGGGCGCAGACTTCGACTTCTACTTCACGGGCAACTTCGACGAAGACAGCCTCCGCCTCTTCGTGGAAACCTACATCGCATCTATGCCCGCCGTTGCCAAGCGCGAGGAAATGACGAACCTCAACATCAAACCTGCAAAGGGCAAGGTGGACAACCTCTTCACCCGCGCCATGGAAACGCCTAAGGCCAACATCGTTCAGGTTTGGTGGGGCGACCTGCCTTACACGATGAAGGATGGCGTAGTGGCCAACGCACTTGGCGAAATCCTTTCGCAGCGTTATCTCAAGAGCATCCGCGAAGAAGGCAGCATGGCTTACAGCGTGGGCGCAGCCGGCGGTGCTTACTTCGGCAAGAACCAAATGTATCAGCTGCAAATCTATTGCCCCGTGAAACCCGAAAAGCGCGACTCTGCCCTCTTGCTCATGAAGCAGGGCATCATGGACATCGCAGCCAAGGGCGTAACGGCCGAAGAACTCGATAAGTTCCAGAAATTCGAACTGAAAGACTTTGCCGACAAGCAGAAGAAGAACGGCTACTGGCAGAACCTCATCGAAAGCAAGAACATGTGGGGCTTCGATGAGCAGACCGGCTATGAAGCCACCATCAGCGGCTTGAAGTCTGAAGATATCCAGAACTTCGTGAAGAACCACTTGCTCAAAGACGGAAACTGCATCACCATTTCGATGCTCCCCGCCGACTTCAAGGAATAAAGACACCGACAGTTTAGTAAAAAGGAGGAGGAGCACACGCTCTTCCTCCTTTTTGGTTGATAAAAAGCCTTGAAGAAATCTACAAAGACTGCGGGTTAGATGAATTAGTTGTAGATTTTGACAAAAACCATAAAAACCGCTTGCATCGTTTGAAGCCCAAGGGCACGCCGCCGGGCTTAACGCCGAGCCTGAAAGCCTCTTGGCTTTCGCTCGCCCTTAAGCCCAGCGGCTGCGGTCGGTGCCCGCCCGCTTCAAACGCCGCAAGCAAAAAACAGGAAAAAGTGGACATTTACTTTTTACTGTAAATAGTAAGGACGAGATGCTTTACTTTTTTCTGTTTTTTGCTTGTTCTGTGTGGGCGGGCGGGAACCGACCGCAGCCTTAACGGATAAAACACGAGGCGAAAGCTCTGCTTTCTGGCTCGGGTTGTATCCGATAAGGCGAGCCGCAGGCCACACAGAACAAGCGGTTTTGACTGTTTTTGTTTCATCCACCCAACGAGCAGAGACTATCAACATCATAGCCACTATTAAAAACCTCATACCATGAATCAAGAAGAACTTATGCGCGAGGCCATACGCCTTGCCTCGGCAAACGTTGAAAACGGCGGCGGACCCTTCGGCGCCGTCATAGCGCGCGGCGGAGAAATCATCGCCACAGGCGTGAACCGCGTCACTGCCAACTGCGACCCAACGGCACACGCCGAAGTGTCGGCCATACGTGCGGCGGCGCAGAAACTCGGCACGTTCAACCTCTCCGGCTGCGACATCTACTCTTCCTGCGAACCCTGCCCCATGTGCCTCGGCGCGATTTACTGGGCACGCCTCGACCGCCTCTTCTACGGCAACACCAAGGCCGACGCCGCCCGCATCGGTTTCGACGACGCCTTTATCTACAAAGAACTCGCCCTGCCGCTTTCCGAGCGCACCCTCCGCGCAGAGCAACTCCTCGGAAAGGAAGCCATCGCCACCTTTGAGGCATGGGAGCAGAAAACGGACAAAACACCGTATTAACCACACGCAAAAGACAACTCTCTGCCTACAAAATCGCACTTTTTGCCCCGTAGCCGCGTTTTGCGTGTGAAAGAATTACTAACTTTGTAAACGTAAAGTATTCTGTAAGAAAACCTCTAAATTTCTATTCAAAATATGGCAAAGAAAGCTCTGCTGATGATCCTCGATGGTTGGGGCATCGGCACACACGGCAAAGGCGACGTAATCTATCAGACGCCCACGCCTTTCATGGATTCATTGGACGCCGATTATCCGCACTCCCAGCTCCTCGCCTCGGGCGAGAACGTAGGTTTGCCCGACGGGCAGATGGGTAACTCCGAAGTGGGTCACCTCAACATCGGCGCAGGACGCATCGTCTACCAAGACCTTGTAAAGATCAACCGCGCCTGCAAGGACGGCAGCATTCTCCAAAATCCCGAAATCGTAAGTGCTTACAGCTACGCCAAGGAGCACGGCAAGAACCTGCACCTCATGGGCCTCACCTCCACGGGCGGCGTGCACTCATCGCTCGACCACCTGTTCAAACTCGTGGAAATCTCTAAGGAATACGGCGTTGCCGAGCGCACCTTCGTGCACTGCTTCATGGACGGCCGCGACACCGACCCGAAGAGCGGCAAGGGCTTCATCGAACTCCTCGACAAGCATTGCGCCGCCAACGGCGCGCACATCGCCAGCATCATCGGCCGCTTCTACGCTATGGACCGCGACAAGCGTTGGAACCGCGTGAAGGTGGCTTACGACCAGCTCGTCCACGGCGTTGGACGCAAGGTGGAAGATATGGTGGAAGGCGTGCAAAGCTGCTACGACACCGACTCCGAAGACCACAAGAACACCGACGAATTTATGGAACCGCTCGTAAATGCGCACGTAGACGGACGCATTCAAGAGGGCGACGTGGTCATTTTCTTCAACTACCGTAACGACCGCGCCAAGGAACTTACCGTGGTGCTCACCCAGCAGGACATGCCTGAGGAAGGCATGGCTACCATTCCCGGCCTGCAATATTACTGCATGACGCCTTATGACGCTTCCTTCACCGGCGTGCATATCCTCTTCCCGAAGGAAAATGTGGAGAACACGCTCGGCGAATACCTTTCCTCTAAGGGTTTGAAGCAGCTCCACACCGCCGAGACGGAGAAGTACGCCCACGTTACGTTCTTCTTCAACGGCGGTCGCGAAACGCCTTACGAGGGCGAGGACCGCATTCTCGTGGCTTCGCCTAAGGTGGCTACCTATGACCTGCAGCCCGAAATGTCGGCCTACGAGGTGAAAGATAAGCTCGTAGCCGCTATCCGCGAGAACAAGTACGACTTCATCGTGGTGAACTTCGCCAACGGCGACATGGTGGGCCACACGGGCATCTATCCCGCCATCGAAAAGGCTGTAACGGCTGTCGATGCCTGCGTGCGCGACGTGGTGACCGCCGCCAACGAGACGGACTACGAGACCATCATCATTGCCGACCACGGCAACGCCGACAACGCCCTCAACGAGGACGGCACGCCCAACACGGCGCACTCGCTCAACCCCGTGCCTTTCATCTACGTGACGAAAAACAAGGGCGCAAAGGTGCAAAACGGCGTTCTGGCCGACGTGGCCCCGAGCATCCTGCACATCATGGGCTTGGAGCAGCCTGCCGAAATGACGGGCAAGAACCTGATTGAAGATTAAAGGTAGATAATTAGTATTGCAAACGCGGTGCCTGGAAATTTCCAGGCACCGCGTTTTTTGTATCTGCGTTAAAGTTTTGAGACCCATAGGGCAAATTTATCATCCCCGACGAAACGTGAGGCGATGGTAAGGGGTGAGACCGTGGAGCTTGATGCCTTCGCGATGCTCTTTGGTGGGATAGCCTGCGTTGCGGTCCCAGCCGTAATGGGGATATTCCTCGTGAAGCTGCTTCATATAGTCGTCGCGGTAGGTCTTGGCAAGGATAGAGGCGGCGGCTATCGACATGTATTTGCCGTCGCCTTTCACTATTGTGTTCCAAGGCGTAAGGCCGTAAGGCGAGAAGCGGTTGCCATCGACGATGATGCGCTCGGGGCGCGGGTCAAGCTGGTCGAGGGCGCGGTGCATCGCAAGGATAGAGGCACGCAAGATATTGATTTCATCGATTTCCTGCGCCGTAGCGATGCCTATGCCCCAAGCCAAAGCCACGCGTTCTATCTCTTCGCGCAGCGCGTAGCGCACCGCAGGGGAGAGCTGTTTGGAGTCGTTGAGCAGTTCGTTCTTATAGTCGGGCGGCAGGATAACTGCGGCGGCATACACGCTGCCTGCCAAGCAGCCGCGACCGGCTTCGTCGCAGCCGGCTTCGAGCAAAATGTCGGGATTGTAGCGGGCGAGGAGCATTTTTTAGAGGGGGGTATTTGAAAGCCGGAAAATCCAGAATATACGGATAATCGGGGCTCTTTTCTTAAAACATCTTTCTGACGCGGTCGATACCGGCGACGAGCGCGTCCACTTCGGCGCGGGTGTTGTAGAGCGCGAAAGAGGCGCGTGCCATAGACTCTACGCCGCAGCGTGCCATGAGCGGCTGGGCGCAATGGTGGCCTGTGCGGATTGCGATGCCGAGGCGGTCGAGCAGCGTGCCGAGGTCGAGGGGGTGGATATCGCCCACGTTGAAAGAGATGACGGCTTCCTTCTCGCGCGCCGTGCCGTAAATTTTCATTCCAGGGATACGGCTCATCTGTTCCATGGCGTAGCGCGTGAGATCTGCTTCATGCGCGGCTATGATGTCCTGCCCTATGCCCCTCACGTAGTCCAAAGCCACGGCGAGGGCGTGCGAGCCGACAAAGTCGGGCGTACCTGCTTCAAACTTAAAAGGCAACCGCTCGTAAGTAGTCTTTTCAAACGACACGCGGGCTATCATCTCGCCGCCGCCCTGATATGGCGGCATCTTTTCCAAAAGTTCCTCGCGGCCGTAAAGCACGCCGATGCCCGTGGGCCCATATATTTTATGGCCAGAAAAAGTGAGGAAGTCGCAACCGATGTCTTGCACGTCCACGCGGCGATGGGGCACGCTCTGCGCTCCGTCCACCAGCACCTTTGCGCCATGGGCGTGGGCGATTGCAGCCATTTCTTTCACGGGGTTCACCGTACCGAGCACATTGCTTACGTGGGCGATGCAAACCAGCCGCGTGCGCGGTGAAAACAGGCTTTTATAGGTTTCGAGGTCAATCTCGCCCTCGTCGGTCATCGGGACAACTTTGAGAACGATGCCTTTTCGCTCGCGGAGCATCTGCCAAGGCACGATGTTGGAATGGTGCTCCATCACGCTCACGAGCACTTCGTCGCCCTCTTTAAGGAAAGCCTCGCCAAAGGAGAAAGCCACGAGGTTGAGGCTTTCGGTAGTACCGCGCGTGAAGATAATTTCCGCCTCGCTGCGGGCATTGATAAAATTCTGCACATTGGCACGCGCCTGCTCGTGGAGATCCGTGGCCTGCTGCGAAAGATAATGCACGCCCCGATGCACGTTGGCGTTCACCGAATAATATTCTTCGGTCATCGCCTCCACCACGGCGCGGGGTTTCTGCGTAGTGGCCGCGTTGTCGAGGTAGACCAGCGGGCGGTTGTAGACCGTGCGGGAGAGTATGGGAAAATCCTTGCGTATTTCTTCGATGTTGAGCATTGTGGGCTATTGGTTATTGGGTTTGCACAGCGTGCATGAGCCGCATTGCTTCAAGCGGCGGCGGAAGCGCATTTCCACCAAATAGGAAAGGCGCTCGCGCAAAGGTTCTGGCTCAATGCGTGCCAGCACTTCGTTCACAAAGGCGTGTTGCAGCAGCAAGCGGGCTTCGGTTTCGGGAATGCCGCGCTGGCGCATATAGAAAAGCGCGTTTTCATCGAGTTTGCCGATAGTCGAGCCGTGGCTGCACTGCACGTCTTCGGCATAGATTTCGAGCACGGGGCGCGAGAGGATGCGCGCCGCATCGGAGGTGAGCAGGTTGGCGTTGGATTGTTCCGAATGAATGCGCTGCGCGTCCTTGCCCACATACACCTCGCCCGTGAAAGCCGCCGTGGAACTGCCGCCGAGCACGTACTTCATCAGCATACGGCTCTCATTATCTATGCCGCCGAGGTGGTGTACCTTCACATAGTTGTCGAAATGTTCGGTTTCATCGGTAATGGCCACGCCGTTCACCTCGGCGTATGCGCCTTGCGTGCCGTTTTGGAAAATATTGATTGTGTTGCGCGACAGCCCAGTGTGGAGCGAGAGCACGTTGCACACGAAACGGCTGCCGTCTCCTTGGTTCACCTTCACGTTGTTGAAGCGAGTGGCTGTAGAGGCGTTCTCCTCGATAAACGTGAGGCGCAGCGTCGCGCCGCTTCCGAGGCAGATGTGCATGCTTTGCGTGGAAAGCGTGTCGCAGTGGCTAACGCTGTGGTCGCAGACGATGAGGTCGAGCGCGGCGCCCGCACCCACGTTCACGGCGATACGGCGGTTCATCATCATCGGCACCCGCGCGTCGGCCACGTTCACTATTTGCAGGGGCACGCCGCACGCCACGCCGTCCGCCACGTCTGCCACAAACGCGTCTTGCGAGAGCAACTGGCAAAGCGCATCGGAAGGGTCGCGTGGGTCGAAGATGGGGAGCGCACCATTATTATATATATATGTATGTGCGAGGGCGGCCAGACTTTCGTCTTCCGAGGCAGCGCCGAAGCGCACGCCGTCGGGCAGGGGCGCAGCGGCGGCATCGGGGGCGGGCACATCGTTGGCCACATAGCGCGTCCGAGCACCCAGCGAGGGCACGTTGCAGTGATAGCGCTTCTCAGGGTTGTCGGTGGCAGGCGTGCGTTTCAGGTTCAGTCCGTAGTCAGCCGCGAGGGCCTGCATGATGTCGGTATATTTGAAGCACTCATCGCGGAAACCCTTTTGGCAAAGGTTGTCAAGATACGCCAATATCTCCCCGTCGCCCCTTTGGCGCAAGGCGGCCGGCGTGTGGGCGGCCAGGAGTTCGCCTTGCTCCTTGTAGAGCGCGGCATACTGCTGCAAGGCAGCGGCTGCGCGTTTTATGTTGTCGGCAGGAATGCTCATTGCGCGATTTCGTTTTTAATCCAGTCAAAGCCTTTCTCTTCTATTTCGTAGCCGAGCGCGGCTGTGCCTTCGCGCACCACGCGGCCATCGACGAGCACATGCACGAAGTCGGGTTTCAGATAGTCAAGCATTCGCTGGTAATGGGTAATCACCATAGCCGAGGTGCGCTCGCCGCGCAGCGTGTTGAAGCCTTCAGCCACAATGCGCAGCGCGTCCACGTCGAGCCCCGAGTCGGTCTCGTCGAGAATGGAAAAGAGCGGTTCGAGCACGGCCATTTGGAAGATTTCGTTACGCTTGCGCTCGCCGCCCGAGAAGCCTTCGTTCACGCCGCGGCTCATAAAGTGCGCGTCGAGCCCCACGAGCTTGCGCTTCTCGCGCAGCAGTTTCAGGAAATCGGGGGCGGGCATCGGGTCGAGCCCCTGATATTTGCGGCGGGCATTGACGGCTGCGCGCAGGAAGTTCGTCATCGACACGCCGGGTATTTCAATCGGCGACTGAAACGACATGAAGATGCCTTCGTGCGAGCGGTCCTCGGGCGAAAGCGCGAGCAGGTCCTTGCCGTTGAAGATGATGCTGCCTTGCGTCACTTCGTATTTAGGGTTGCCAACGAGCACATTGCTCAGCGTGCTTTTGCCCGAGCCGTTAGGCCCCATGAGCACGTGTACTTCGCCGTCGCGGATTGTGAGGTTCACGCCGCGCAGGATTTCTTTGCCTTCGATGCCGGCGTGCAGGTCTTTTATTTCAAGCATGGTTATTTGGGTATAATCTTTAAGGTGGGTTCTATTAATTCGCTTTGGCAGATTTTGGATTTATTTTCGAGGATAAATTGTAAGTTGAAGAGGGAGCGTAGCGGGCTACGTGACCGATGAGACTTACGATTGAGACCGAAAAGAAAACAAAAGATGACAAAACGTCAACCCAACATT
>JALFUO010000096.1 GCA_022784065.1 Bacteroidales bacterium
ACCTTGGTCTGCCCCGCCTGCCCTCGAATTATCCCCGAGGTAATTTTTCTTTTCAGCAAGATAATTTTCACTATCAGCAAGATAATTTTTCCTGTCATATAAGAAAGTTTTTGTTACAAAGTTTGTAACACATGTTAGAAAGTTTGTAATACATGTTACAAAGTTTGTAACGCATGTTAGAAAGTTTGTAATAAAAATTATCTGCGCAGATAGTAAAAAATATCAGGCAGAAAGGGAAAATTTGCTCGAGGAAAGGAAAAAATTTCTGCTTGATAGCAGCGCCGCTCTCGGGGTTTAAGATTGCAGCAAAAGGTTTCGCGATTTTCTACCATATTTTCTTTCAAGGCTAAATTCTTTGCCGCTGCTGGCTTGCTTTTGTAGTTTTTTCGTAGTTTTGCATTATCATATATGACATTTATCTAATTTCTAAAATATCTTGATAAACATCTATGGAAAACGAAACGCTCAAACAGTGTGAACAAGTGGCGCAGTCGTGGCTCGACTCGCCGCTCTACGATGCAGAAACGAAAGCCGGCGTGAAAGCCATGCTTGAAAACGAGGACAAGACACCGCTCATCGACGCTTTCTATCGCAGCCTCGAATTCGGCACGGGCGGACTGCGCGGCATTATGGGACCGGGCACAAACCGCATGAACATCTATACGATGGGCGCGGCCACGCAAGGTCTCTCGAACTATCTGAACAAGAACTTCAAGGACCTCGACGAAATCAAGGTGGTAGTGGGTCACGACAGCCGCAACAACAGCCGCCTCTTCGCCGAAACGGCCGCTAACATCTTCTCTGCCAACGGCATCAAGGTGTACCTCTTCGACGACATGCGCCCCACGCCTGAAATGTCGTTTGCCATCCGCCACCTCGGCTGCCAGAGCGGCATTATCCTCACAGCCAGCCACAACCCGAAGGAATACAACGGTTACAAGGCCTATTGGGACGACGGCGCACAGGTGCTCGCACCCCACGACAAGGGTATCATCGACGAAGTGAACAAGGTGAGCGTGGCCGATATCCGTTTCGAGGGCAAGCCCGAACTGATTGAAATCATCGGCAAAGAGATTGATGACATCTATCTCGAAAAGGTGCATACGCTTTCTATCGACCCCGAATGCATCGCCCGCCAGAAGGATTTGAAGATTGTGTACACGCCGCTCCACGGCACGGGCAAGATGCTCATTCCGCAGTCGCTCAAAATCTGGGGCTTCGAAAACGTGAACACGGTGCCCGAGCAGATGATTCCCGACGGCAACTTCCCCACCGTGGTCAGCCCGAACCCCGAAAACGGCGAGGCGCTCTCTATGGCGCTCGACCTGGCCAAGAAACTCGATGCCGACATCGTGATGGCCTCCGACCCCGATGCCGACCGCGTGGGTATGGCCTGCAAGAACGACAAGGGCGAATGGGTGCTCATCGACGGCAACCAAACCTGCATGATCTTCCTCTACTACATCATCATGAACCGCAAGGCGCAGGGCAAGATGCAGGGCAACGAGTTTATCGTCAAGACCATCGTGACGACCGAGCTGATCAAGGCCATTGCCGACAAGAACAACATCAAGATGTACGACTGCTACACGGGCTTCAAATGGATTGCCCGCCAGATCCGCCTCGACGAGGGCAAACTGCAGTACATCGGCGGCGGCGAAGAGAGCTACGGCTTCCTGGCCGAGGACTTCGTGCGCGATAAGGACGCCGTGAGCGCATGCTCACTGCTGGCCGAAATCTGCGCTTGGGCGAAAGACAACGGCAAGACGCTCTACGACGTGCTTATGGACATCTATAAGGAATATGGCCTTAGCGTGAACAAGACCATCAACGTGGTGAAGCCGGGCAAGAGCGGCGCAGACGAAATCAAGGCCATGATGGAGAACTTCCGCGCCAACCGTCCCTCCGAGCTCGCCGGCTCGAAGGTGGTGTGCACCAAGGACTTCGGCACGCTCACGGCATACGATGCCGACGGCAACGCCACGCCGCTTGACATGCCCGAAGCCTCTAACGTGCTGCAATGGTACACGGAGGACGGCACTAAGGTGAGCGTTCGTCCTTCCGGCACGGAACCGAAGATTAAGTTCTACATGGAAGTAAAGGGTGCCATGAAATGCGCCTGCGAATACGAAGCCGCCCGCGAAGAAGCCCTTAAAAAGGTGGAAGCCGTGAAGGCAAGCCTCGGCATTTAATAAGCAACCATAAATAATATGCGTCCGGCTGCACCGCAAAAGGCTGCGCCGGACGCTTTTTTTAGAATTATGCTTTGTTTTCTCTTTATCGAAAACGACCTTTTGCTCACGGAGCAAAACGAAATCCCTACATTCCCCGAATTAGAAGGCGCGCTGCGCCTGCCCGACTTGGACGGACTGCCCTGCCGCGCCCTTGCGCTGCCGGCAGATGCCGAACCGGCCAAAGGTTTGCACCGCGTGGGACTGCGGGCGGCGTTTGACCTGCTGCCAAACAATATATATATGATGGCGGGCAAGGCTGCCGAATTGCTTTATTGGGACAAGACGACGCGCTACTGCGGCCGCTGCGGCGCACCGATGGTGATGCACACGGACATCTCGAAGCGATGCACGCGCTGCGGCAATGAAGTGTGGCCGGCGTTGCAGACGGCGATCATCGTGGCGGTGACACGGCGCGGCGGCGAGGAGATACTGCTGGTGCAAAGCAAGAACTTTCGCGGCGACTACTACGGACTTGTGGCGGGCTTCGTGGAAACGGGCGAAACGCTGGAGGAATGCGTGGCGCGCGAGGTAATGGAAGAAACGGGCCTGCGGATCAGAAACCTCCGCTACGTGGCATCGCAGCCCTGGCCCTTTCCCTGCGGTCTGATGATTGGCTTTGAAGCAGAAACGGACGATGAAGAAATCATCCTCCAACACTCCGAACTCAACAAGGGCGGCTGGTTCACGCGACAAAACCTACCAGACATACCGGGCAAGGTGAGCCTCGCAAGGAAACTCATCGACCGATGGCTGGACAAGTAGGGGCGTTTTGCAATACGCCCTAAAACGGACAGCAAAACGTTTTATCTCGCCGCTTTCTGCTTGTTGATAAACCGCGCCGCCAACCATTTGCGCACCGGTTCGTCATACAATTTCAAACAGATAACGGCTACGAGGATATTCCAAGCATAGACGCACAAGGCCACTTGCCAAGTTTCCGCGAAGGTATAGCGTTCCGTCTTGATGAGCCATGAGTAAAACAGGTACATAAACGGATAGTGGACGATGTAGAGCGGGAAAGAGAGGTCGCCCAAGAACTTGCAGACGCGGGTAGAGAAGGCATCGGTTGTCTGCCCGGACGCACCGAGCCAAACGATGAGGGGAAAAACTACGGCAATGCAGAAAATTTCAAACAGGCCGTTCCTCAGAATGGGCGTGTTCCCTCCGATAAAGGGGACAAACAATAGGGCGGCCAGTAGCACGGAGCAAATCCAAAACGCACCCTTCACACGCACCGGGCGCAGGCAGCGCGAGAGCAGCAGACCGGCGGTGAAGGGGAATAGCATGCGCAAAGCACCGCCGAGTACGTTCACCGTGTCTACGGTCCACCCCACCCCGATGCTGCCGTAGCCGGAAACATCGAAAATGGCAAAGCAACCCAAGGCTGCCCCCAAGGCGATGACCAGGGCCAGCAATACCTTGTCGGACAGGCGGCGGATAAAGAGGGCGTAGAGGATATTGCCGATATATTCAAAGAACAGCGACCACGCCGGCCCGTTGAGCGGGAACATCTCGCCGTTGCCGCGTACTTCGTAGCCGCAGCCCGGCACGGCGGGAATGAAGCACATGGCAAGCAGCAGGGCGAGCATTACGGCGGAGGTGGCGACATGCGTCCCGTCCCATTGAACACTGCCCTGCACGAGGAAGGTAATCGTTCCCAACACGGCACCCATGATGACCATCGGGTGCAGACGGATAAGCCGGCGCTGGAAAAATCCTTTCATCGTCAGCGACTTGTTCCAGCGGTCGTCGTAAGCATAGCCTATAACGAAGCCTGACAATATGAAGAAGAAGTCAACGGCCAGGTAGCCGTGGTTGATGCACTCGACATAAGGTTTTGCGCCTGCAAAGGCATAGCCTTCGAAAACGTGGTACCAAACGACGAGCAGCGCGGCCACTCCGCGCAAGCCGTCAAGCAAGTCGTAATGGGGTTTGGTGTCACAGAATACGGCCGAAGCGGGGATGTGATTAGGCATACAAGTTGATATCTTAGTAAAAGAGTAAACAAGTGCCGGAGTAGACGAGATAAGTCACTTGTATATTATTGTTCTGAGATATAGCCCCCTACTCTATATCAATAAAGGCGGGGAAAATGCGACGCGGGTCGTAGAAAGTGGCGACGCTGGCGAGCATGGCATTGAGGTTGGGGCGGAGTTTGCCCTCAAACACAGTGCGGCCGTTGACCGTCACGGTGACGGGACGATAGAAGTCTATCATCGTTTCGTCTAAGTAAAGGCGGAAAGCCATTTGCTCGGCGGGCTTATAGTCGCGCTCAAACTTCATTTCTATGCCCCAGATGCTGTCGCGCTGCACGGTGCGGTAAGTCACGTCGTCGACGGTGAGCGTCACTTTGTTCTCGACGCGGTTGATGTCCATCTGATAATACGTGCGCCCGTCTGCCGCCGGGCGTTTCAGCACGGCTATGTTATAAAATCCGGTGCGATAGCGTCCGTCCATAGGATAGTCCTCCCAATTCACATGATGCGGCACAGCGTTGCGCGTGAAATTGCGCAGCCAGGGCGTAGTCGGGGCGTAGTCAATATGATGTCCGCGCTCGGGAATGAGTTCCACCTTGTGGCGAAAGCCGTCGGGCATCAGGAGTTCGAGACTGTCGAGGGCATCAGCTGTGTAGCCCGTGAGGATATTGCGGTAAAAGCCTTTATCGATCGCTCCCGTGCGCAGGCTAAACCCGATGTTACGCAGATTTTCCGCCGGCGCGTTTTTCAGCGGTTCGCCGCCTGCCATCGGTCCTGCCGCCGCCCAATAGTCGGCATAGAAGGAAGCGATGCGCTGGCTGCCATAACCGCCCTCGGAAATACCGAATACGTAAATCTTGTTGGGATCAACGTCGGGGCGCAGAAGTGCCTGGCGCAACAGGCGTTCCCAAGCGAATTGCTTGCTGCGCTGATACCAGCGATACCATTGTCCCTCGTTGGGGATTTGCGGGATGAAGTAGAGGCTCGGTGCGTCCTGGAACATCTGTGCGAGTTTTAAGCCCGTGGCCCATTCGCGGTCGCGCGGCCCGCTGCCGTGCAAGTAGAGGAAGAGCGGATAACCGCCGGACGGCTGCTCGCCTTTGCTGACAAAATAATAATTGAGCGTGGCCTGAGGTTCGAGGCTATCGGGTAGCAACCATTTGCCGCTATTGGCGGTGTCGATGGATTTAAGGGGAATAAGTTTTTCCTCTTCAAAAGCCTCATTGGCCTGCCGCCACGCCTCCCAAACCGCCTCGCGCACACGGCCAATCTTGTTTATTGCAATTCTCCTCTCTGGCACGGCAACGCCAGCCGTACCGCCCTTTTTCAGGGTTTCGCCGAAATAATCGCACATCTGCCCGGCATTTTGCGCCAGAGCAGAGAAAGGCAGGACGAATAAGAGCAAGGCGAGCGCGGAACTATATTTACTATTGAGCATCATACGAATAATATAAACAGGATAACATCAAAATTCCCCTCACACGCCTGCTGCCATTACTGCGCGGCATGTGAGGGGAATTGTTATAGACTTAAACTATCTGATTACTGAATCTTGACAGTAGCACGACGGTTGTAGGAGAAGGGAGCAATAGTGTTCACGCCACCCTTAGCCTCAACGATGATATCGTCGCGGTTAACGCCCATCTTAACGAGTTCGTTGGCAACAGCGTTAGCACGCTTTTCAGAGAGCTGCTGGTTGTAAGAAGCGCTACCCGTCTTGCTGTCGGCATAACCCGTAACAACGATCTTCTTACCGTTAGCCTTAGCGTATTCGGCAACTTCCTTAACGTTAACCAAATCCTTGCGGCTGGCAATCTTAGAAGAGTTGATGTTGAAGAATACGGACTGAGAAGTAGAAACAACTTCGGCAACCTTTTCAACAACGGTCTTGGAGTCGGTAACAGGCTTCTGGTTAGCAAGCATCTCGCGGAGGCGAGCATTTTCGTCCTGCTGTTCCTTGAGAGAAGCATTGAGGGCATCCATCTGCTCCTTGTTCATAGCCATCAGAGCGTCTACGTCGGGCACTTTCTCCCAGGTGCACTTGCCGAGGTTGTAGGTAACACCTACAGAAACGCCGACGAGCTTGTCCCAGTAGCGGCTCTTGGTTTTGCTGTAGTCGGCCCAATTGTCGTTCAAGCCTCTGTCAACAGAACCCTCGAACCAGTTGGTGTAGATGTCAAGGAAAATCTGGAAGTGCTTAGATACGCGGAAGTTGTTGAGCAAACCAGCGTTATAAGTCAGGTCGTAGTTGTCACCACCGGCGCTCATATTGCGAATTACACCGAGACCTACGTAAGGAATGCAGTTCCAAACGCGCTTTTCGTTGTAGCCGCAGAAGAGGTTAGAGAGGTTGAACATTACGTCCTCGTGAATGTTCCAATAAGCATAAGAAGGATGGTTGTCGCGTGTATTGACTTCCTTGGCCCAAGCACCCTGGAATTTGGTGCGGAGACCGATACCGGGAGTAAACCACTTACCAACGGCAACATTGAAACCGAGCGTGGTGCGATCAACACTGAACGGGTTCTTGTTGCAGCACTGTTCCTGAGAGGTGTAAGCAGCAGTAGACTCGATACCTGCACTTACGAACCAGTTTGCCCAGAAAGAGTTTGTAGCAACGCTGTACTTCTTGGTAGGAGCAACAGTGTCCTGTGCCATAGCACTTGCGGCAAAACCTACAAATGCAAGCGCAATCATTAACTTTTTCATGACTAAGAGTATTTAGAAATAAAAACAATAAAATAATTTCTTCCAATATAGCGCGGCAATGCTTTTCCTATAAGCAAAGTCGCGTTTCACGGCGCAAAGTTAGCAAATTATAAATCGTTCGTGCAATTAAATACAAGAAAATTACGGTCAAAAAGGCAATTTATACCAATTTTTTCCGTTTTACCCTATCTCCCGAATAGTTTTTCTATATTTTCGACCGCCAAAATGACCAAAACGGTCTGCCCGGCAGGCGTAAAATTGGGCGTACCTGTGGAGAACAACTGATCGACGAGCGCAGACATTTCCACGCCCGACAGATATTCGCCCACGGGCATAGCGGCTCGGCGTGCGAGGGTGAGGGCGATGCGGTGGCGAATGCCGTCGGCGGCATCGCTTTTCCCGTCTAAAGTTTCTTGGAGTATATCCTGCAAAAGTTCTGATGCGTCCAAACCCTCCGTCCCTGCGGGGGTGCCGAGCACAGAAAAGTCGCCGCCGCCAAGAGAAGACACTTCAAAACCCACGCTCTGCAAGTCCTGCATCATTTTCTCGAAGGCCACGGCCTCTGAGGGCGGCAACGTGAGGCGTTGGGGGAAGAGCAGCCGCTGCGTCACGGAGGGCTTGTCGGCGAACCGCGCCATAAAGCGGTCGTACAGGATTCTGACGTGCGCGCGGTGCTGGTCGATGAGCATCAGGCCGGACTTGACGGGCGTTATGATATATTGTCCGCGAAACTGGAAGTAGTCTGTCTCGCTCTTTTTCATTTCTCCCTGTTCTTCGGAGGGCAGACTTTGGAACATCTGCGCCGCCGGCGCGTCCTGATCGGCGGGCAAGTCGGGCAGGTCGCCGAAATCATTTTCATTCTTTTGGGGAAAAGCCGCAGCATAAGCATTCTGCCAATGCCTGTCCACCGCACCCTTATTATTATATGTATGGAACGAGCCGCCAGCTCCGCCGCCCTTGCCCGAAAGATAGGCGGGAGAGGTGGCGAAAGGGTTATAGTCGGGATTTACCTCGATTTGCGGCGCAGGCACATCGTTGCCACCCGGCGTGAAAACGGGAATGTCGGGACGGCCTTCGGTGTTGAATTCCAGTGACGGCACAACGCCGTGCTTACCCAGTGCTTCGCGCACGGCAGCCAGGAGGATTTGCCAAATTGGCGTTTCGTCCTCAAACTTTATCTCGGTCTTGGTGGGGTGGATATTGACATCGATTTTCTCGGGCGCAACTTCAAGGTTCAGAAAAAAAGGCACTTGCTCGCCGTCGGGTATCAAACGCTCGTAAGCCGTCTGCACCGCCTTTGCGAAATAGGGGTGGCGCATGTAGCGGCCGTTGACAAAGAAGAATTGCTGCGCGTTCTTGCGGCGCGAGGCCGAGGGCACGCCCACGAAACCGCTTAGATTTATCAATGTCGTCTTGACTTCTACGGGTATGAGCTTTGCTTCCAAGCGTTTGCCGAACACGCCGAGTATGCGCTGCTTGAAATTTCCAGCGGGGAGGTTCATCATCGCCGCGCCGCCGCTATGGAGCGAAAAGGAGGTTTCGGGGTGAGCCAAGGCGATGCGTTCAAATTCCGTGAGGATATTGGAAAGTTCCGTCTGGTTGGACTTCAAGAACTTGCGGCGGGCGGGAATGTTGAAAAAAAGATTTTTCACGGCAAAATTCGCCCCGACGGGGCAGTTCACAGGCTGCTGATCCACCACGCGGCTACCTTCTATGACGATGCTCACGCCGAGATCCTTGTCGGCAGCCCGCGTGCGCAGTTCCACCTGTGCCACGGCGGCGATAGAAGCCAAAGCCTCGCCACGGAAACCCATAGTGCGGAGCGCAAAGAGGTCTTTGGCTTCGGAAATCTTTGACGTGGCGTGCCGCTCGAAAGCAAGGCGCGCGTCAGTTTCGCTCATGCCCTTGCCGTTGTCTATCACCTGCACAAGGCTTTTCCCCGCGTCCTCCACGATGACCTGCACCTGCGTGGCGCCGGCATCGATGGAGTTTTCCACCAATTCCTTAATCACCGATGAGGGTCGCTGCACCACTTCGCCGGCCGCTATCTGATTGGCCACGGAGTCGGGCAAGAGATGTATGATGTCGCTCATGGAGGTCTGTTATTTCTTTTTCTTTCCTTCTAACTTCTGCAAAGGCGGCGTGCGCCGTATGGAGGGTTTGAGTTCTGTGCCGGCTTTCTTTGGCCGCCATTCGTAAATGTCGTCCTTATTAAGGGGACGGATATAGTCGAACCAAACAAAATTGGCGAGTTGTCGGCGATCGGGCGGTGCCATACCGATAGGATAGAGCACTGCTACGGGCGAGGCGGGCGCCCAAAGGCGGTCGAGTTTGCGCTCCTTCATGAACATTTTGAGGATGCTCGTTTCGAGGTAATTGGAATAGAGGATGGTGCTGTCTTTTTCCAAGGGATAGAAAATGGTCAGCACGTTGCCGACGGCTTGGTTCTCGCGCATTTCTCCGTTCTCAAAGTAACTGTGCATTTCCTGCGAGGTCACTTGATTGAAATGCACAGAGTCGAGTTGCTCTACCATAAGTGCCTGCCGCTCAACATATATGCTGTCGATTGTAGAGTCAGCCATATACACATTTATCTCCTCGCCAAGCACCTGTTTCGTATCGCTCCATACTATGGGGTCCTTGTAAAGCGTGAGTTTTCCCTCTTTCGAGTTAAACACCAGGGAGTCGCTCACGGCCTGCACGTCGGTGCGGTAGGCTCGGACGTGGAAATAGCCGTGGAGCTTGCGGTACACGGAGTCGGTGTCGATGTTGTAAGTAAACATCCTTATGGTGTCGGCGTGGACATACAGCGTATCGGGACCTTGCGAGAACTCGCGCGCCAGTGCCCGCTTCGTGGCCATGGCTTCGCCCGTCTGCTCGAAGTAAATGCAGTAGTCGCCGGTAAGGATGTTCTTATTCTTTGTGTCTTCGCAGGAGATGTTGTTGAATGCCTCCATCACACCGGTGGCCTTGTCGTAATAAACGGTGTCGCCGCTCATGATGCGGTCGCGCCCGAAGGCCATCGTTCTGTCGTAAAGGCGCGCCTGCTCGCTCTCGGTGTTGTAATAGCCGAGTTCGGTATAGATACGGTCGTCGTTGCTATAAATATTCGTCGGTCCGATAGCTTTCGACCATTTGGTTTGCGTATCGTAGTGGAGCGTATCTGTGACGAGTTTGAAATCTTCATCAGTGAGCACCACGTTATAATTGAAGACCGACTGCTTCGTGTCGGTGTGGTATTCTCCCCAGTCGCTTTCCAGCACACTGGTGCCGTCGATGAGCCTGCCGCCCTCGAAGTAATAGCTCACGTTGTAGAGGCGGTCGTAGTTTAGGCTGTCGGTCTTCAGAATTTGGTTGCGGTGGGTCATGACTACATTGTATCGCATTTCGGCCATAAGGTTTTCACCGTAATAATGGAGCACGTCGCCGGTGAGTTGCAAGGTGTCGCCCTGCACGATGCGCACGTGTCCGAAAGCGTCAAACGACTCAGAGGCCTCGTAGAGCAAGGCACTGTCGCAGTACATGGTCATGCCGCCGTGGCGAAACACAACGTTGCCGCTCAGCCTCTGCGCCGCGTTGTCTTCAAACTCGTTGAAGCGGTGGTTGTCGGCTTCCCAATGTATTTTATCCTTTTCTTCCGTCACTGCCTGCTTGCGCTTTTCGTCCGCGACCTGCCACGCCGGGGCGGCGATGCTGCAGCAGAACAGGAAGAGGAGGGGAAGGAGGGGTTGGTGCTTTTTGGTCATATATATTATATGTATATGGGCGGGCGTATGCCAAAGCAGACTGCCCCTACCCTTTTGCTTTCGGGGAACGGGTACAGTCTGCCTATAATCTGTCGGTCTGATTATTTAATCCAGCCTTTATACTTGAAGTCGCAGCCGCGCCAGTCGGGGCTGATACGCACGTAGGTGCTGGCTATCTTTTCTTTGATCCACTTTTCGAGTTTTTCCTCGCGCTTTTTCGAGATTACCACGTTTTTCAATACTTGGAAGTCCTCGGTCATATTGGCGCGATGACCGTCGATGCGGTTTTTCAGTTTCACGATGGCGCAGACAGTCTGCCCTTTCGCGTTGGTCATGCGGAAGGCTGGCGAGATTTCGCCCACCTGCATCTTTTCCACCACCTTTGCCACGTCCTGCGGCAGGTCCTTCATCTGGAAGCGGGAGGTCAGCGTATTGGTTTCTTCCTGCAAGTTGGCCATAATGCCGCGATTGTAGCGCGTGTCTTTGTCTTCCGAGAGTTCCTGCGCCGCGATGTCGAAGGAAAATTTGTCGGCCTTGATGTCGGCGGCGATGGAGTCGAGGCGGGTGAGGCAACGCTGGTATTCGCTTTCCTCTATCTCGGGCTTAAGCAGAATGTGGCGCACTTTCACGAGGTCACCCTTCTTGTCAATAAGTTGTATGATGTGGTATCCGAACTCGGTCTTCACTACTTTCGACACCTTTTTGGGGTCGGTCAGGGAAAATGCCACGTTAGCAAATTCGGGCACCCATTGGTTGCGTCCCGCATAATCGAGTTCGCCGCCGTCGCGCGCCGATCCGTCCTGCGAGTAAAACTTAGCAAGGGTGGAAAATTCCGTCTCGCCGCTGGTCACGCGCCGCGCAAACTCACGCAGCTGCCCTTCTATGCGCTCCACTTCCTCGCGCGACACGCGCGGCTGGGAGGTAATGATTTGCACCTCCACCTGCGTGGGCACGAAAGGCAGGCTGTCTTCGGGCATCGCCTTGAAATATTCGCGCACCTCGGCGGGCGTGACGCTCACGCCGCCCACGAGTTTGCGCTGCACCTCGAACATCATTTCTTTCTCGCGCTCCATCTTCTTGTACTGCTCGCGCAGCTGCGAAATCTTCTTGCGGGCAAACACTTCCACCGCCTCGCGCGAGCCGTATTGCTGAATGAGGTAGTTGATGCGCTGGTCAACGGCACGTATCACATCGCCCTCGCTCACTTCGATGCTGTCCAGTTCTGCCTGGTGCAGGTAGAGTTTTTGCAGGGCGATTTGTTCGGGTATGGTGCAGTAAGGATTGTCCACAGGGTCGCTGCCGGGCAGTTCGGAAGATATGCGCACTTCCTCGATGTCGGAGAGCAGGATAGGTTCATCGCCTACCACCCACACTATCTCGTCCACCACGTTTTTCTGCGCGGCGGCAAGCACAGGCAGAACAGCGGCGAGGACAAAAAGGATTTTTCTGAACATACAATATTATATATATATAGGATGTCGGGAACCGCTTCTCAATGCTTGTTCACGGTTTTGAGCACGTCTTGGTTAACAGAGAACGGGAAACGCTGGCGCAGGCTTTCTACCCACTCCTTTTCTTTCTGTTCCTGATAATCGCTGGTCACCTGTGCCTTAACGTCGAGATAGCTCTTGGGCTGCTTGAGCACCTTGCCGGCCACGCCCGTCTGCACATAGCCCTTCATGGGTGCGGGGGCTTCTGACTTGGTTTTGAAAGCATAAGCGTCCACATAGCCGTTTTCGCCCGCCTTGCAGATGTAAGGCCCGGTCACGAACACGGTGACAGAGTCTTTGTTGAACTGCTCTTTTACTGCCTTGCGCCAATCGCCGTCGATACTTTTGTTCAAAAGTTTAGCCAGGCGCTTGGCATCTTTGACGTTCTTCACCTGATAGACAAAGCCTTTGAAGCGCGGTTCAGTCCAAGCATACTTCTTTTTATTCTGCTTATAATATTGCTCCAAGCCTTTGGCATCAGCGGCTGCCACGTCCCAAACGTCGCGCTTGCTGGCTTCGTAGAGCAAGAGTCCGTCGTGGTACTCCTGCACGAGGTAGCGCAGTTCGGCGTTGTCCTTCTCGTGGGCGGCGAGCACGCTGTCGAGCACGGTTTCGCGCGTGAGGCGGCCGTTTGAAGCGTCCACGAGTTTCTTGATGCGGTATTCTGCCGATGCTTCCTCAATGCCTTGACGCTTGAGGGCCTCGATGATTTCGGGGCGCAGGGAGTCGAGGGGCGCGAGGGCGTGGCGGTCGGTCATCTTAATGATGTGGTAGCCATAGGGCGAGAGCACCGGCTGCGACATTTCGCCTTTCTTGAGTGCGTAGGCAGCGGTCTCAAACTCCTTTACCAAGGCTCCGGGACCGAGTTCGGGCAACTGCCCGCCGCGCTTCGCCGTACCGGGGTCGGCAGAATAGAGCTCAGCCATTTTGGCAAATTCAGCTCCTCCGAGCAGGGCGTTGTAGATCGAGTCGGCCTTTTGCTTGGCCGCCTGCTTCTCCGCCTCGCCGGCGGTCTGCTTGAGCTGGATAAGTATGTGCGCGGGCTTGATCACGTCCATGCCGCCGAGCTGCTTCTCGGTGCGTGCGTACACGTCGGTGCAGATAGAGTCGATAAAGAACTGATCCACCATGTACGGCGTGAGCTGCATGTCGCGGTAGGTAAGGAACTCTTTTTTGAACGATTCGAGCGTGTCGAGCTTGGCTGCCTCAGCGGCGGCGACTTTGAGTTTGTAGTTTACAAACATCGGCACGTATTCTTCGATGGTCTTTTGCTCTACTGCTCCCTCTACGTTTCCGTTTTTGTTGTAGGAATATTCAAATTCGGAGCGCGTGATGTCCTTTCCGTTGATGGTCATGAGCACGGGGTCGCCAGCGGTCTGCGCCATTGCGGGCAAGCCGAGGGCGAAGAGGAGCGCAAACAAAGTTTTTTTCATGTCGGTTTTTGTGAGGTTTTTATTGATAAGCTATTCCATAATGATGCGGGTGTTGTTCCGCCCCTACTATTCTCCCGGGCGGCTGTAATTGGGTGCCTCGCTGGTGATGGTGATGTCGTGGGGGTGGCTTTCGAGCACGCCGGCGTTGGTGATGCGCACGAACTTGGCGTTATGCAGATCCTCAATGGTAGCCGCGCCGCAGTAGCCCATGCCGGAGCGCAGGCCGCCCACCATCTGGTAGATGACTTCCTGCACGCTGCCTTTGTAAGGCACGCGACCGGCGATGCCCTCGGGCACGAGTTTCTTCACTTCGCTCACGCCGCCCTGGAAGTAACGGTCTTTCGAGCCATTTTCCATGGCTTCGAGCGAACCCATACCGCGATAAGTCTTGAACTTACGCCCGTTGAAGATGATGGTCTCGCCCGGACTTTCCTCCGTGCCAGCAATCAGCGAGCCGATCATCACGCAGTAGCCGCCGGCGGCAAGGGCTTTCACCACGTCGCCCGAGTAGCGCAGGCCGCCATCGGCAATAAGGGGCACGCCCGTGCCTTTCAAGGCGCTCGCCACATCATATACGGCGGAGAGTTGCGGCACGCCCACGCCTGCCACCACGCGCGTGGTGCAGATGCTGCCCGGGCCAATGCCCACTTTCACGCAGTCGGCACCGGCTTCCACGAGCATGCGGGCTGCTTCGCCCGTGGCAACGTTGCCCACTACTATATCTACGTTGGAGAAACTTGCCTTTGCCTCTTTGAGTTTGTCGATGACAAACTTAGAGTGCCCGTGCGCCGTATCGATTACGATGGCATCTGCTCCGGCTTTCACCAAAGCGTCCATTCGCTCGAGCGTGTCGGCGGTAACGCCCACGCCGGCTGCTACGCGCAGGCGGCCTTTCTCGTCTTTGCAGGCCATGGGTTTGTCCTTGGCCTTAGTAATATCTTTATAAGTAATCAGTCCCACGAGGCGGCCGTTCTTGTCGGTCACGGGGAGCTTCTCGATTTTATTTTCCTGCAAAATCTGCGCGGCGGCCATGAGGTCGGTCTGCTGCGTGGTGGTCACGAGGTTGTCCTTCGTCATCACCTCGTCGATGAGTTTGTCGAGGTTGCGCTCGAAGCGGAGGTCGCGGTTGGTCACGATGCCCACGAGGCAGCCCTCGTCGGTCACTACGGGAATACCGCCGATGTGGTATTCGCTCATCAAGGCCAGCGCGTCGCGCACGGTGCTGCCCCGGCGAATGGTCACGGGGTCGTAAATCATGCCGTTTTCGGCACGCTTCACAATAGCCACCTGCCGCGCCTGTTCCTCGATGCTCATGTTCTTGTGTATCACGCCGATACCACCTTCGCGGGCAATGGCTATAGCCATTTTACCCTCGGTCACGGTGTCCATTGCGGCAGTGACAAACGGGATTTGCAACTCGATGTTGCGCGAGAACTTGGTTTTGAGGGAAACGGTACGGGGCAGAACTTCCGAGTACGCTGGTACAAGCAGGACGTCGTCATAGGTAAGGCCGTCCATGACAATTTTGTCGGCAATAAAATCAGATATCATAAATGCGCTAAGGTTTTATTGCGCACAAAATTACTCATTTTTCTCGTGTTTTCTTATATGAAAAAGCATTTTTTTGATTTCTCGCCGCACTTTGCTGCTTATAGACAAGGATTAAAAAGCCCGAAAAAGCAACGCGACAGACGCGCCGCACATCGGTTTCCGCTTTTTCCATATATGGAAGATTAAAAAATAAAGCAAATTAAACCAATATTTTTGCCATTTAAGCACAGAGAGCAACCATTTAAGTGCATACACGACGCATACTGCCATATAACATACAAAATATTAAACTAAATTTGCGGTCGAAAAGGGATTTTATCATTATTGATATCGATATGAGAAAAGAGAACCTGCCTGCGAATATGCCGCAAACGCGCCTCACCGTCTTTGTCGTGGATGACGAGGCCGGACCGCGCGAGGCACTCGTGGCCGACTTGAAGAAGCATCCTTGTATCGGCGAGGTATTTGCCTTCTCCAATTACAGTGATGCCACGCTGCCGCTGCTTGAGCAACAGCCCGACGTGCTGTTTCTCGACGTTGAGGTGCCGGGGCGAACGGGGCTGGAATTTATCGACTCTTTGCAAGGCAACCTTTCCTTTTCTTTCCGCGTAGTCTTCTATACGGGTTTCAGCCATTACATGCTCGATGCCATCCGCCGCTCGGCTTTCGACTATCTGCTCAAACCGTATAAGGAAAAAGAGCTCGAAGAAATCATCGAACGCCTCGTTATGGCGCACGCCGCACCGGGCATCGGCACGAACAGCGCAGACCACCGCCACGGCGCACCGCGCAAGATTGCCGTACAGGCCATCAGCGAGTTGCTCCTGCTCACCGTGGACGAGATACTTTATACAGAATACCACAAAACGGCGCGCAACTGGCGACTTATCCTGACCAACGGCACGGAGCACCAACTGCGCAAGGGCACATCGGCAGAAGATATACTCAAACTGCACCCTGCCCTCGTGCGCGTCAGCAGCAGTTGCATTGTAAATCTCAATTATCTCTCGGCCGTGGAAAACAGCACGCAACGCTGCCGTCTCTGCGCCCCGTTCGACAATCAGGAGATATATGCCAGCCGCAGGTATTTCAGCAAATTGAAAGAAAAATTCGAGATGCTCTGACCAAGACCCTCTCGAACTTAACCCCATCACAGAACTTTCTCGGGAAGAAGCGTTTTCCCTTTTTTCAGGTCCGGGACGATTGCACACGACCATCCTTTTCAAGTTCCGATTATCTACGTGCAATCTCCCGGGCCATTTTTTTGCTATTAACGCTGCGGTAAAACATAGTTCATTTTCAAGGCCCTACTCCTTCTCAACATCTAAAAACAGCGGCGTTTGCGTCTCGGCAATCATGCGCTTTTGGAATTTATCGACCATTTGTTTCAGATAATCAAGGTCGTCCACCTTTTCCTCGCTCGTATTGGGCGGCGTGGGAATGGTGCAAAGGCGGAGCATACGCACGGTCTGCGCATTGACGTTCACGTAGAGGAAGTCAACGTCGGGCTGCTCTATTTCCGTGCCTTTGGCAAAGAGGCTGTCGCGCCGCATCACCGTGACGCGCTGCGTCTTGGGGTTGTAAACGCCTTCGCGCGTGAAGAAAGCGTAGCCCATGCTTTGGAAAATGGCCGACATCTCCGCGAAATCCGTGTGCAGGCCGAAGAGACGCTTCATGAGGCGTGCGGTAGTCGTAGACACATGATGCAGTTCGTTCGCCATGTTTCGGTGATATTTCGGCACCTTCGGCAGAAACGTCTGCACAAACTTTTTCAAGATGTACTCGCGCTGCTCGTCGGTGAATTTCTCTTTTTTCTTCATGACACCATATTATATTATATTGGCTGGCATGCCGCTGCAAATATAGGCATAAGCCCCGACTTTTCTGTTTTCCTGCCGCTAAAAAGTTTGCTCCAGCTGTTGCCCGCGCTGCCATCGGCACAAACCATCATTTGTTCCTTCGGGCAAATCTTATTTTCTCCTTGATAATATTCTGTCTTATACTGATATAGGTAGACACATTTAGTTTCCATTATAATTCTAAAACACTACTAAATGAGTCGTAAAAATCAGAAGTACAGCGAATCGTTCAAGTTATCAGTTCTTCGTGAGTACTATGCATGTGGCATGAG
>JALFUO010000097.1 GCA_022784065.1 Bacteroidales bacterium
GGAAAAACATCAGAAATCGGTCGCCTGAAAAATATCCAAACCTCTGTGGCTAAAAAAATAGAGGCTGCGCCGTAAACCTTAATTACGACACAGCCTCATATTAGAAACTTTGTAACGCTTGTTACAAAGTTTCTAATAAAAATTATCTGCGCAGAGAGGAAAAACTTTCAAGGAGATAGCAAAAAATATCTCCGAGAACGCGTTGTGGTTCTCGGAGACTGGACAGTATATAAAAGGGCTGATTGTCAATCCAAATAGCGGGCGGCCAAGGGAGAGAAGCACTCGATGCGGCGGTCGCGGAGGAAAGGCCACCAGCGGCGCACCTGCTCGCTGCGCGTGAGGTCGATGTCGACGAGCAGCAGGCGGTCAGCCTCGTCGCCCTCGGCCAAAAACTCGCCCTGAGGGCCGCACACGAAACTATGCCCCCAGAACTGTATGCCAGGCGTGGCGCCGGAAGGATCGGGCTCGTGCCCCACCCTATTGACGGCAATGACGGGCAGGCCGTTGGCTACGGCGTGGCCGCGCTGCACCAGTTGCCAAGCCCGCAACTGCCGCTGCTGCTCCTCGGGCGTGTCGGAGGCGGCATAGCCTATGGCCGTGGGATAAATGAGGAGTTCCGCTCCGCGCAAAGCCATGAGCCGCGCTCCCTCGGGATACCACTGGTCCCAGCAAACCTGCACGCCGAGCACGCCGACCGAAGTCTTGATGGGCAGGAAATCGTCGTCGCCGGGCGTGAAATAGAATTTTTCGTAGTAGGCAGGGTCGTCGGGAATGTGCATCTTGCGGTACGTGCCGGCGATGCTGCCGTCTGTTTCAAATACGACCGCCGTGTTGTGGTACAGCCCGGGGGCACGCTTCTCGAAGAGCGAGGTGACCAGCACGACGGCACACTCACGCGCCACACTGCCGTAGAACTCGGTGGACGGGCCGGGTATTGGTTCGGCGTAATCGAAATTATCGGTGTCTTCTACCTGGCAGAAGTACGGCGTATTGTGCAGTTCCTGCAACACTACGAGTTTTGCGCCGGCGGCTGCTGCCTCTCTGACGTAAGCGGCCATGCGCTGGCGATTATCTGAAGGGTTGGCGGTGCAATGGGTTTGCACGAGGGCGGTTTTTAGAAGTCTCATGGGAAGGGTATTGAGGGGAAAATAGAGATGAATTATAGAAGTGAAAGGATTTTATAGAGATACGAGCTTGTTGAGTTGAAATTAATTTGACAAAGGTATTGACTGCCTGGAAGGCAGTACGGAGCGAAGCGACGATAACCGGGGACGAAGTGCCCGGTGGAGGCTGTTGTAATGATTCTGCCTGGAAGGCAGTACGCCTGTTGCGGTGTATAAAGTGCCTGTCCTATGGCGTAGTGCCTTCCAGGCACATCGTCCAATTCACGCCTTTCCGGGCACTGCGTACCCGGTTATCGTCGCTACGCTCCGTAGTGCCTTCCAGGCACTTTATTTTATAGGTCTTTTCACGCGAAGCGGAGGCCTCGGGGATATTGCATGGTGGCGCAATGGAGAGAGCCGTGCTGGCGAATGAGGGCATTGCAGGGCACGCCGACTGCTTCGCGGGAGGGATAGGCCTTGATGATAGCAAGGCGGGCCGCCTCGTCGGTTTCAGGACTACCGTAAGTGGGATAAAGCACCGCCTTATCCATCACGAGATAATTGGCATAGGTGGCGGGCAGGCGTTCACCTTCTTCGTCGTAAACGGCAGGGGGCATCGGCACGGTTATCAGCCTATAAGGCTCGCCTTCGGGCGTTCGGAAAGCCTTGATTTGCTCTTCCATGCGCTGCAAGGCGGCAAAATGCTCATCGTTCTTGTCGGCACATTTCACATAAAGAATGGTGTTATCCGGGCAAAGGCGGGCGAGGGTGTCGATATGGCTATCGGTGTCGTCACCTGCAAGATATCCCTCTGTGAGCCAGAGGAAATGGTTCACGCCGAGGCGGCGGGCCAGGATGTCCTCTATCTCGCTCTGTCCGTACTGCGGATTGCGGTTGGGGTTGAGCAGGCATTGCGCCGTGGTGAGCAGCGTGCCGCGCCCGTCGGTTTCGATGCTGCCGCCTTCGAGGCAGAAGTCGAGGCAGTCAGCGTAGGAGCCGCCAAGGATATGCCCCTTGTCGAAGATGGTGCGGTTGATGGCATTGTCGAGATTGCTCTCAAACTTGTCGCCCCAGCCATTGAAGCGGAAGTCGAGCAATTCCAGTCCCGCGCTACCGCCGCCAACGGTGAGAAAAGCGTGGTCGCGCGCCCAGGTGTCGTTGGTGGGGCAAGCCGCAAACACTATGTTGTCGCAAACGGCTGCAGGCAGTTTTTCGCGGAGCAACTGCTCCACGGGTTCCGGCTCGGGCGCAACAATGAGCAAGGGCTCGCGGCGGGCTATCTCAAAGGCGAGGCGCAGGTAGCACTCGGTCACCTCGGGCAACATATAGGCCCAGTCGGTGGCGGCGTGCGGCCACGTGAGTTGCACGCCGCTCTGCGGATACCATTCCGGCAGGAGGGTGCGGCGGGTGAGGGTGATGTCGGGGTCGACGTTGCCTTCCACGAAATTGAGAAAGTCGGGGTATGCACCGGGAACGGTTGCTTTTGGCGGCAAAGTGAAGAGGGCCATAATGATTATAATTTGTAAGGAAATTAGGGGCGTTTTGTAAAACGCCCGGAAAACGCATAGTATAATGGATTTACCATTCGGCGCACACGGCGGGCGTTTTGCAAAACGCCCCTACTCGTTTTCAATAAAATCGTTAGTATGTTCAAATCTGCATTTCGTCGTAGCCATCGCTTTCGGGCTGCGGCAGTTCGGGGAGGGTGCGCAGATAATTGATAAAGGCATCGGTGGTGGTGGGCATTTCCACTTTCAGTTCTGCCTCTTCGGGGAAGAAAGCAGGGTCGTAGTTGTCGCCGCCGTGCGTCATATAGTCGTCAGCCACAAGGATATAGGTCTTATCGTCCTGCAATTCCATCTCCTTGCCTGCGGGCGACACATAAATCAAGGCATCAAGTTGCATGTCGCCATCGAAGCCGATATTGAGAGACGAGGTCTGTATCCAACCGAACTTTTCGTTGTGCACGCCGCAGTCGATGAGTTTGCGGATTTGCGCCCCCGTGAGGCGATAGGCTTTCAGGCTGTTGGCAAAAGGCAGGGCATCGCCTACATCGAGCACCGTGACATCGCCCTCGGAAAAGCCGCAGCGAATGCTGCCGAAATGGCTCACGCCAATCACCGGCTCTTTCTCGGAAACGCCCGCCGCGCGGCGGTAAGCCTCGGCGTAGGATCGGCAAACGAGTTGTCCCATCTCCGTTTGGCGGAGTTTGTTTTCGCGACTATGGTCGAGCGAAACGGGGGCTTTGGTCAAAACCTCCTTCAACGCCGCCCCACCCTTGGTCTTCGTGTGCTGCAACACAGAATCTATCTTCTGCTGGAAACGCTGCTGCTTCGCGCCGAGACGAATGTTGGGATTGACTGCACAGACCTCGGGCATGATGCTCGCAATCTTCATGTCGGTAGTATCTACCACGAATTTCATCACCCCGACGCTGCGGCCGTAGCTGGCGGCTTGCAGGACGGGATATTGCAGATCGTTGATGCGGCCGCTAACAGTTTCGTGCGTGTGCGACGTAATCCAAGCCTGCACGGTAGGCTCTGCAACGGCCTGCAAATGCTTCGCGTCGGCATCAACCCAAACGGGGCGGGCGTTGCCCTCATCGTCGGTCTGCATCTCCGTACCTATGTGCGTGAGCAACACGCGGATGTCGGCCGCTGCCGCAGGCGCATAGTCGGGCGTCTGCTTCAAACTGTCGAGCACGAGGTCGTAGCGGCCATCGAAACTAAGGCCTTTGAGTTTGGACACGCTGGCCTGGCGCGGCGTTGACGAGGTGAGCAAGCCGATAAAGGCCACCTTGACGCTCTTGCCCGCCCCCACGGGGATTTCCCTCACGGAGAACGGCGCGGCAAACGGCGCAGGCTTTCCGGCGGCATCGCGCACGTTGGCGCAAACATATTCAAGTTGCCAATCCTTCGGGCAGAACGGCTGCGAACGCCACTTGTCGGCAAGCGCCGCCTGCCCTTCGTCGAACTCGTGATTGCCGACGGCGGAAAGCGTGATGCCGAGGTTTTGGAAAAATTCGGGAATGAGCTGCCCGCGCGTTACCTGATGGAAATAACTGCCGCCGAAGTTGTCGCCGGCGGAAACCACGATGCTGTGCGGATAGACGGCTTTGAGCGAGTCGATGGTCTGCCAAAGTGCCGCCGCTCCGGGCATCTGCTTGAAATCGTTGCGCACGAAACAGCTGTGGAAATCGTTGATTGAAATCACTGCCACCGTGACGCGGTCTGCCTCGCCGGCACGGGCGGCAAAGCCCCCAACGAGGGCGAGCAAAAGCAAAATATATTTTTTCATAGCCAAAGAAGATTATGAGCGTTTTTATGCACGATATATAACGACAACATAGACAACAGAAGACAACGTCAACGACATACCTTGCCTGCCGTGCAAAACAACTGCAAGTTGTTTCAAGTTGTCTTTGTTGTGGTCATAAACAACTACTGCACAAAGCAAGAAAGGTTTTAGTTTAAGACGACAACATAGACAACTTTTACGTCAAGCTTTGCTTGCCGTACCCCAACACTGCATGTTGTCCAAAGTTGTCTTTGTTGTCGTCAAAAGAAAACAACGTTTGGTGCAAATTTATGAACGGCTGACTTGCAAGCCCTTGTCCGAAATGCTCATTTCCACGAAGCGGGCAGCAGGCATGATGGGGCTTTCAGAAAGCAGGGCGCGAATGCGGCGGGCCGCCTCGACATCTTTCGCCACCATATAGAGGAAACCACCGCCGCCGGCGCCGGGCAATTTGTAACCGAGGCAAAAATCGTGCACCTTGCGACAAAGTGCCTCGACGGCTGGCGGATTTGTGCCCGCATCGAGCCGTTTGTTCTGCTCCCAAGTTGCGGCGAGCAGGCGGCCGTAGGCTTCGAGGTCGCCCTGCTGAATGGTGCGGAACATCTCCAAGGCGTGCTGCTTCATGTCGTCGAGCAGGGCAAGGTGTTCCGTGTTGTTGAGGAACATGCCGCGCACGATTTCCGCAAGGATATTCTTGGCCGTGCGCGTGATGCCGGTGTAGTAAAGCAGATGGCAGGGCGCAGTTTCGGGCGCGGTAAAAAGCGATGAGGGCAACCAGCGCGCCGTAGCGTTTTGGTCGAAACCGGGATTGGTCTGCAAGAGTTTGATGCCGGGCAGCACGCCGCCGTATTGGTCCTGCCAGCCTCCGCCCGTGGTGAGCAATTGCTCGAGGACGAGCGTGCGGTTGCAAATCTCATTTTTATCCCAATGCAGGCCGCAGAAGTCCGACACAGCCCCCAAGACCGTAGCTGCCAAGATGCTGCTCGTGCCCAAACCCGACCCTGCGGGAATGGCAGCGAGGAGGGTAATCTCTATGCCGCAGCCGAAGTCTTCGAGTTGCTCGCGCAGCGTGCGATAGGGCGTGTCGCAGAAGCCCGGCAGGAAACCGGCGAGCGTGAGCGCGGCTTTGGGAATGGAGAACGGCGAACCCACCTTATTATATTGCTTCAATTCCTCGAAGGTTTCGATGCGTTCCATTGCCCCGAGGTCTATGGAACGACAAATGATAACCGGTTCGGCGGAGGGCTTTACATAGACCTGCAAAGGCGGCTGCCCGTTGAGTTCGATGGCAAGGTTGACCACGTTGCCGCCGCTCACGAGGCTGTAAGGCGGCGTGTCGGTCCAGCCGCCCGCCACGTCGATGCGCACGGAACTGCGTGCCCATACGATTTGGTCGGAATAAGTGGTGTGTACAGGGTGGCTCTTGCGGCGCAAGGCATTGGCAGTCAGTCCCTCGCGCAGGAGGCGGAACGCCTCATCGCCTGCGGCGTCTTCCCCTTCCTTTCCTGCAAGACGCAAGGTCTCTGAACGGAACATGGCATCGTGAATGCGTGTCATGAGCGGCGCATCTTGGGGCAAAGCCTCGGGCAGAGGCAAGGCTGCATCGGCAAATTTATGGGCCGCGTCCTTCAAATTCACTTGATAGAAAACGCTGCGCCGCCAGTTCTGGGCGAGTGCCGGGAGATTGTCGTTCTGAAACTGCTCGCGCTGCGCAAAGAGGCGGTGTAGGTTGGCTTTCGCCGAGATATCGTCGGCAGAATAGCGCGGCAGGCTGCGCCAAAGGTCGGTGACGGCTGCGTCGGGGGTGTCGGCGATGAACCATTGCAGCAATCGCTCCATATCGGACAAAGAAGCCGTGGCAGGGAAAAGCGGCGCGGCTTGCAGATCGGCGGCATCGCCGAGGTCGGCAAGAGAGATGCCGCGCTTGGCAAGCCAAGACGTGACGGGCTGACCGAGATAAAGCGTTTCGGGCACGTCGAGCCTGCCTCGGAAAGCATCGGTGTAGCCATAAGGGCGCAGCACGAAGTCGGTCGCACCGACAGGCTCGATGTCGATGCAAACGCCGTCGGGCACAGAGAGTTGCCAATTATTCTCGGGTATGCCCGTGAAAATATGATGCTTCCCGTACTGCCACGTTTCGGGGATAAAGGAGTTTTCAATCCATACGAAACTGTTGCACGCTGCGGGACGCTGGGCGATGACGGCGTTCTGCGTGAACACAGAGGGCTGCTTCTTGACGCCCTTCTGAATGATATACCGCTGATCCTTGACCAAATTCTGAATTTCGAGCGAGGAAGAAAGCAGTTCGGGCGAGGTGCCGAAATGGTAGAACTCGCCGCCGGGCAAGGGCAGCACGGCTACTTTCAACTCTGCCAGTTCGGGGTCGTCGAACGTGGGGTGAAGGCCGAGCGCACCGCCGAAATCGGTGTAAAGGTCATAGTAGTTGATGCCCTCCACGCCCTTTTGCGCCAGCAGTCCGTCGGCCGTCTCGCCGCACTTGCGCATCAGGAGATGAACGGCGCGGTCGGAAAGCAGCCACACGCCGATGTCCATCATGGCATAGTGCGTCTGCATGAGCCGCGCCTGCTCTTCGGGCGAAGGCTTTTGCAGCACGAAGTCGAGCACATCGGGGTTTTCGCGGCTCATCATAAACACGCCATGATGCGAAGCCTGCTCCACGTCGGCCCACAGACCGTAGCACACAACGTCGGCATCGGGGATATCCTGCAAAGACTCGGTGGCACGCAGGTACACGTCGCCGCTGGCAATGAGGGTGCGCAGCCCGGCGGGGGCTTTCTCTAAGATGCGCTCGTAGAGCGGCATTTGGAGGTCGAGCAGCGTCTGGCTAATCTTCTGTCCCCGCGCCCAACGGAACACGGGCACTGGCGTGAGCACCTTGCCGCTTGAGGCGTACGCCGGCAAACGGCGGCTCTGGCCGCCGGCGTGGAGCAGCACGCGCTTTTCCTTGGCGAGCCATTCCTTGAACGAGGTTTCGGGGGCATCTTCGCGCCGTGCTGCCTCGAGCAGCCACGCCGTACCGCCGCCGGAGCCGAGTTTATGGCCTACGGGGTCGGAAGTGCAAAAATATTCGTCATGGGAAAGGCGCGTAACGTCGTGGAAACTATTAACGACGTTGGGCGGAAGGGAAAGTAACTTTTTCATAAATCAGACTAACGGAAGGTCACACATTTATTATATATATAGTTGCAAGCGGTGTAGACCACCATGCCGCAGACGTAGGCAATCGGTTCGCCGACAAGCGGCAAGAGGAAATGAAAGCACAGCCATTGCAACGACCAGCACGCCGCCGCGCCGATGAGGAAACGCAGCGCCTCGGCGTGCCAATGCGGATTTTTTGAAGAAAATACCCACAACTTGCCGAGCACAAAACTCGAACAGATGCCGAGGGCATAACTGACGGCGTTGGCCACGTCGACCTGCACGTCCGCCCAGCGCATCAGGGCAAAGGAAACGCAGGTGAGCAGGGTGTTGAACACGCCCGCCGCGCCGAAGCGCACGAGGCGGCGCAGTTCCGCACCATTAAGCCAGCCGCGCAAGCGAGAGAGCATCATTGATCCTTATTTTCTACGTAACCCTGATACTTTTCAGGCAGGCCTGCCATAATCGTATCGTACGACTGTTCCATAGCGTGCTTCACGTTTTCCTCGCCTTGCCCCGTCGGGAATATGGGCTTGTGGATAATGAGGCGCATCTTGTGGCGATGCACAAAGTTGAAACCCGCCATGCGCGTAAGCACGTCGAAAGAGCCGTCGATGGTGAGTGGCACCACGGGCAGGCCGATTTCGTCGGCCAATTGGAACGCGCCTTTCTTGAAGCGCCCCATGTGGCCAGTAAAGGTGCGCGAGCCTTCGGGAAAGACCACGAGCGACGTGCCGTGGCGTAAGGTATTGCGGGCATTCTCGATGGTCTGCTTAATCTTCTTCGGACCCGATTTGTCCACAAAAATATGGCGTGCCTTCTCGCAGGCATAACCCACGAGCGGCATCTTGCGCAGGGATTTCTTCATCATCCACTTAAAGTTGCGCCCGAGGTAACCGTATATCAGGAAGATATCCATCGGGCCTTGGTGGTTGGCCACAAACACATAGCTCTGCTTATGGTCGATGTTCTCCCTGCCCTCCACCTTGACGGGCAGCAGCAGGACGTTGCAGATGAATTGCGACCAAATCTTTCCGGGATAGTAGCCCCAAAAGTGCGCGCTGCCTACGAAACTGCCGACAATCGTGACGAGGGCTGTGAGCACGGTGGCGATGAATGCCAAAGGCAAAGCGATGAATAGCTGATAGGTTTTATAAAGGAAGTTCATAATGACTATATGTTTCGTTTTCAATTGACATTTTCGGCTGCGCTCACCTTGCACAATCTTTTCACATCTTTGCGGCGGGCTGTAAGCCCAATTGTTGCTCCCAGCCCAGGGCAACGCCCTGGGTGAGCGATATTGCATTGATAAAAGTGTCGCGCTCTGCAAGAGCAGCCTTCTTTATGAGGGGCAACGCCCCGTGGCATTGCGTGCGGGTTTACGCGCTTGGGGCGCGTGGCATTTTTGCTTCACGCAAAAATGCCGAATGTATTAATCGCGGTCTACATTTCCCCAGGGCGTTGCCCTGGGCTATGGGTGACTTTTGGGCTTACAGCCCGCCCCAATCCATTTTCGGCGTTTGGTTATAATATCAACCGCTCTCGCCTTGCGCAAGCGTTCTGAAAAAATATTTGCGCAGTTCTCGCGAAGTCATGCCGCGCCGCTCGGCATAGTTCTCCATCTGGCAGGCGTCGATTTGCCCCACGCTGAAATATTCGGCAGCGGGGTGCGAGAGCATCAGTCCCGCCACGGAGGCGTGGGGCTGCATCATGCCGTTTTCGGTGAGCCGCACGCCTATCTGCGAGAAGGGCAGAAGGCGGTCGATGAGGAAAATGATGCTTTGGTCGGGCAAGGAGGGGTAGCCCACGGCGGGGCGAATGCCGCGATAGTTTGCGGCGAAAAGGTCTGCCATACTAAGCCGCTCATCAGGCGCATAAGCCCAATAAACGCGGCGCACGTCCTCGTGCAGTTTCTCGGCAGTCGCCTCGGCAAGGCGGTCTTTGAGCGTCTGGCAAAGCATTTGCCCATATTTTTCTTCATCCTCCGCCTCGACAGCGGCATCAGCCTCGCAAAAGGAAGCGGCAAAAAGGCCGAGCACGTTCTCAGGCGGCAGGCTTCGCACATCGGAGGAAGCGGCTGGCTGCTCGGGACTGATGTAATCGGCCAATGAAAGGCAGCAACCATTCGCGCCGGGCACCTGCTGGCGCAGCATGGGCAGCCGCATCGGGCCGGCGTTATGCGAAACGCCGCTACTCCCTTCGGCGGGCAGCACGCAAATATCATTGCCCTCGCTCCAAGCGGGCAGCAACGCAAAAGCGGCGGCGCACTGCCGGTTGCGCCACGCGCCGAGCAGGCCGCGGGCCTCGTCCATGAGTTTCTGCGCCTCGGCAGCCCGGTCGCGCTCTTCGGAAGAAAAGCAACCCAGCCACGCCGCACGGCAGGCAGGGCAATCGTGCACGCCCGCCGCAGAAGCGAAACGCGCAGGTATGCCCCATGCGAAAAAGAAGTAGTTCCAATCTATGTAGGGCACTAAATCTTCTACCTTATAGCCGAGCGCCTCGAGCATCTTTATTTATCGGCAAAAGGAAACGGGCTGACCGTGATAGCGCTCATCGGTGATATGCCCTCTGTTGTAGATGGGGAAACCGTTGCAGAAGGTGCGCTCCACGCGCCAATGATATGTATGCCCTTCCACGGGGCTCCAATTACATAGGCTCTGAATGCGGCTGGGCGTTACGGTCCACGGCGTATGGGGACGCACGATGACGATGTCGGCCTTATAGCCCTCGCGCAAGAAGCCTCGGTTTTCAATTCTGAAAATACGCGCCGGCGCGTGGCACATCAATTCTACCATGCGCTCAATGCTCACCACGCCTTCATCTACAAGTTCAAGCATCGACACGAGCGAGTATTGAAGCATCGGCATGCCCGAGGCGGCCTTCACGCAACCGCCCACTTTATCGCGCAGACGGTGCGGGGCGTGGTCGGTGGCCACGGTGGTGATGCGTCCGTCCGCAAGCGCACGGCGCAGGGCGGCGCGGTCGGCCTCCGTCTTAATGGCGGGATTGCACTTGATGCGCGTGCCGAGGCGGGCATAATACTTGTCGGTAAACAGCAGGTGCGCCACGCACGCCTCGGCCGTGATAAGCGGATTGCCCGCCTCAAACAACTCCAATTCGCGCTCCGTGGAAAGATGCGCTACGTGCAGGCGGCTGCCGTATTCCTTGGCGAGGCTCACGGCAAGAGCCGTGGATTTATAGCAAGCCTCGGCGGAACGGATTTCGGGGTGGTGGCACACGTCGGGGTCTGCGCCATAGGCCGCTTGGCAGGCTTTAAGATTTGCCTCTATCGTGGGCGTGTCTTCGCAGTGCGCCACGATGGGCAACCGCGCGTGCTCAAAGACGGCGCGGAGCGTGCGCTCATTGTCCACGAGCATATTGCCCGTAGACGACCCCATAAAGAGTTTGATGCCGCACACCTTGCGCGGATTGAGGCGTTCCAGCTCGTAGGCGTTGCCGCCCGTTGCGCCGAAGAAGAGGCCGAAATTCACGAGGCTCTTATGCTTTGCCGTTTCCCATTTCTCGTTGAACGCCTGCATCGTGGTGGTCTGCGGCACGGTGTTGGGCATGTCGAACACCGTGGTCACGCCGCCCGCAGCGGCGGCCTTGCTCTCGGAGAAAAAATCAGCCTTTGCCGTCAGACCCGGGTCGCGGAAATGCACGTGCGTGTCTATGACGCCGGGCAGGACGTATGCGCCCTCGGCGTCGATTATCTCGTTCACGGGACTGGACGGCTCACCATCGCGCCCCTCAATGATTTCGTCTATACGCTCATCGTCGATGACAATCGAACCGACAAAGCGGCGCATCTCATTGACTATCGTGGCGTTCTTAATCTGTATTCTGAAATGCATGGATTGGTTTATATATTATTTAGTAGACGAGTTTACGAGTAAACGAGTAGACGAGAAAAAGATGTCGTGCTAATTATTATTACATAGTAACATGTCTTGTTTACTCGTCTACTTGTCTACTTGTTTACTCGTTTAATCTTCCCCGTAAGGGCTGCCCAGCGCAGACGCACCACACCAAACAAGGCTTCGCCGAAGATGCCGCCGCTCATCTTACTCGTACCCAACTGGCGGTTGACGAAGATAACGGGCACTTCCTTAATCTTAAAACCAAGTTTGTAAGCGGTGAATTTCATTTCAATCTGGAAAGCATAGCCTTTGAAGCGTATGGCATCAAGGTCGATGGCTTCGAGCACGCGGCGGCGGTAGCACTTGAAGCCCGCCGTGGTGTCGTGGATAGGCACGCCCGTCACGAGGCGCACGTACTTGGAGGCATAGTAGCTCATCAAGACGCGCCCCATCGGCCAGTTCACCACGTTTACGCCGCTCACGTAGCGCGAGCCTATGGCCACATCGTAGCCCTCGGAGGCGCAAGCCTCGTAAAGGCGCGTGAGGTCTTTGGGGTCGTGGCTGAAATCGGCGTCCATCTCAAACACGTAGTCGTACCCGTGCGCCAGGGCCCACTTAAACCCAGCGATATACGCCGTACCTAATCCGAGCTTGCCCTTGCGCTCCACGAGGTAGAGCCTATCGGCAAACTCCGTAGCCTGCAAGTTTTTCACGATTTGCGCCGTGCCGTCGGGCGAGCCGTCGTCGATAATCAGGATATCAAACCCGTGGTCGAGCGCGAAAACGGCGCGGACAATTGCCTCCACGTTTTCCTTCTCGTTGTAGGTGGGGATTATGACAATGCTGTCGCTTCTGTCCATAACTTTCAAAAATGTGTAATTATCTTACCACAAAAGTAGGAATTTCGTGCGAGATACTCCCAACGAAATTCCTACTTTCATACTATTTACTGCTAAATATGCCTCAATTATGGAATATTTGCTTCAAGCAAGTCGGCCGCAAGCTGCAAATCCTCTTCTTTCAATCCATGCGAAAGCAAGAAACTGCGGTCGGCACGGAACAAGGCGGCAGGCGGCGTGCCCGCTTCCGACAGTTGCAAGGCGCGGCGATAGAGGGGCAAGGCTTCAGGCAGGGAGCGCGTGATCCATGCAAGGTGCGCGGCGTTTTGGCAATCGGCGGCAGTGGGCTGACGCTCCAAGAGCCAACTGTAAAGCCGCTCGGCATCTTCATATTTCTCCATCAACAGGCTGCTCCACGCCAAAGCACGGCGGGTGCGGGGCTGCTCGGGCTTAAGATAATCTGCCTTAAAGAGCCGTTGCCGCGCCTCCTCGGGCATGGCGGCAAGAAGATAGCATTCGGCGGCACGCACAAGGGGCGTGGTGTCGGTCTCTTCCGTAAGCTGCGCCACACGGTCATAAAGTTCAGCCGCACCCACATAATCCGCCCTGCGACTATGCAACTTCGCGAGCCGCGCCAGCACCCAAGAGTTATCGCCGCACAGCAGCAAAGCCTTATTGTAAACCTCCTCGGCATCGACCAGTTCACCTAATTGCTCGCGGCAATAACCCAATTTTTGCAAAGCCTCTGCATGGGCCTGGGGTTCGATGCCAGTGGTGTGGCAGAGGTAGTCGCTATAAAGGCGATAGGCATTGGCGAACGACTGCACGTGCATGGCAATGTCGGCTGCGGCAATCAGGGCATCCGGGCGTTGCAGCGCGGGCGCAAGCCACTGGTTGTCTGTCATCAGGAGGTGCTGGTGCAAGGGTGACGCGCCGTCGCGGCGATATGGCGAAAGACTGAAGAAGCGGCGCAGATCTTTCATGTAAACGCGCAATTCTTCCAAGAAACTGCGCGGCGGCGCATCGGCGGCGTTGAACCGTGCGGCAAAATCGTTTTCTTCAAGCATTTTCTTCAACTGCTCGCCCAAGGCCGCACCTGTCGCACCGCCCGTGAAGGAGGAAAAACTGTCGGCGATGAAGCAAAAGGCGAATTTGTCGGTCTCGCAAGCCATCGGCTGCGCCATGAAGGCTTGCACAAAACTGCTATTTGCGCTGCGGGCGGGAAAGTCGGGGTGCTCCGCCGTGAACGGGCAGAACCAGTTGGCCACAACGTTGAAGAAAGGCATGCGCTGCATCAATTGCTTGAATGTAGGGAGGAACACGTCTGCTCCCTGCTCGGCAAACTTCTGTATCTCCTGTATCTTGCGCCGCCAAGGAGCATCGGCCTCAACGTTCCATACCGCCGCGTCCTGACCTTCCGGGTCTAACTGCCGGGCTATTTCGTCAATATCTATATTATCGCCTGCCTTGGGCGTTCCCATATTCTTGGCCTGCCGCATCACTTCGGGCAGAATGTCCTCGCGCAGGCTTTTCTCTATATGCGGGGTGGCAAGGGTGAGCAATGCCTGCTGCTGTATCTCGCACACAGCCGCGGCACATTCCTCCCGGCTTAAAAGTTCTGCGAGCCGCGCCGCCGCGTCGGGATAGTCGGCTATGCGGTTGCTATGCTGCAAGACCGCCAGCGTCACGCCCACGATGCAACGGGCGCGGAGTGGCGCGGAGGGCGACGAGCAACCGTCGAGCAGGAGATAGAGCTTGCGCACGTCGAACATGGAGAGCAAGGCGAGGGTGAGCGCGCCGGCTGCCATAAGCCGCTGGGCCTCGCGCCCCGCCGGCGTTTCTTCCTTAAAGAGCGTTGGGGCTGTAAAGAAATTTTGAAGAGTATCTTGCTCGGCAGCCGTGAGGCGGGGCGATGTCCACAGGACATCGAAGCGGTCGCGGAGGGGCGCGGGCGCAGAGTAGAGTTGCATCAAGTCGCTGCGTCCCGGCAGGGCTTGCAGTGTGCGGCGGGTGCGGGCATAAGCCGTATCGGCATGGCGCACGCTGTCGGCGCGGGAAAGGTCATCGCACAGGTCTGCAGCGGTTCTCAAAAAGGAATGGTAAAGATTGTGGCGGTCGGGGTCGGCCACGCCGAGCGACATATAATTGAGCAGGGCGGAGTAAGCGTTTCTGAGTTCGGAAACGGCACGCCCCGTTTCCCAATCGCCCAAAACGTTGGCGGCTTCGGCCAATGATGCCAAAGCGGAACTGAGGCGCGACTGCGCGAGTGCTTTCTGCGCATCGCTTATCAAATATGTTGAAGTTTTTGGGTCGGACACGATTTTAGTAAACGAGTAGACGAGTAAACGAGTAAACGGGTGACTACGCTCTATTTATGCGAAAGCGGACGGGGCAGGCGCATGGTATCGGCCATTTGCGGGTCAAGGCCGTAGTGGTTGATAAGAATGTCGGCGCAGCAATTCAAACCGCGCTCGTTGATAGAGTCCACCGCCATATTATAGCCTTTGATAATCGTTTGCCATTTGCCGTCGGGCAATGCCTGCTTGCCCTTTCGGCGCAGCAGGCGGCTGTGGCTCGTTTCGCCGCCCACAGTAGGGAGCAGCATATTGCCGCGTGCCGCAGCGGCGGCGGTATAAGGTTCTGTGAGCATGGCGGCGGCAATCTGTCCCTGCGCAACCATACGCATACGTATGTTGAGGTCGTTGATTTGCGGCAGATACACCTGCTCTGCGCTCAATCCGTTTGCCTGCAACGTTGCTTCCAACTTTTCGAGGCTTTCACTGCTGCGCGTGATGCCAATGTCGCGCCCTTCGAGTGCCTTGGCGTGCTTGATGCGCAAGCCGCGATAGGCCACGAGCGTCCAGGCATCGCCCATCTGCAAGGCGGTTTCCCAGCCCTCCGCCGCTTTCTGCCCCACGCGTTTTGCGACGAGGTGGTCGGAATAGACGATATCTGCCGCTCCGCGCGTCAATGCCGTGTCGCAGGCAAGTTGCGAGCGGTAGGGCGTCACCGCCACGTCCATTCCGAGGCGGCGATAGATGCCGTGCGTCTCGGCGTAGAAGAAGGGGAGGCAATCGAGCGTGGCCATTAGGGCAAGCGAGCAATCAACCTTTGCCGTGTCGCCCTGCCCTGCCCCGCCCCGCGCCGCCTCGCTGCCGGAAGAGTTGCCGCCGCATGAGGCGAGCATCAAAACCGAGGCAAGCATCAGGGAAAAGACTTTCGAGGGAAAGGACATCTTATATATAATATTGTCTATTGAGTTTTTATAAAAGAAAAGGCCAATAAGCCACAAGTTTTTGGTGTGGACTTATTGGCCTTATTTTAATAATGCAATATTTGAGGGGAATTAGCCCTTAATTGCTGCGATGCCGGGGAGCACCTTGCCTTCGATGGCTTCGAGGAGCGCACCGCCGCCGGTAGAGATGTAAGACACCTTGTCGGCCATGCCGAACTTGTTGATGCAAGCCACGGAGTCGCCGCCGCCGATGAGGGAGAATGCACCGTCGGCAGTTGCCTTGGCAATGGCTTCGGCAATGGCGCGGGAACCGCCCGTGAAGTTGTCGAACTCAAACACGCCGGCAGGACCGTTCCAAAGAATGGTCTTTGCGCCTTCGATGGCTTTGGCAAAGAGTTCGCGGGTCTTGGGACCTGCGTCGAGGCCTTCCCAACCTTCGGGAATTTCGCCGGCAGGCACAACCTGCGTGTTGGCATCGTTGGAGAAACTGTCGGCTGCCACGCAGTCAACGCCGAGCACGAGGTTCACACCTTTTTCCTTAGCCTTCTTGATGATGTCGAGGGCGAGGTCGAGTTTGTCGTCTTCGCAGATAGAGAGACCTACGTGGCCGCCCTGTGCCTTGGCGAAGGTGTAAGTCATACCGCCGCAGAGGATAAGGTTGTCCACCTTGTCCATGAGGTTCTCGATGATACCGATTTTGGTAGACACCTTAGAACCGCCCATGATTGCGGTGAAGGGGCGCTTGATGTTGCTGAGCACGTTGTCAACGGCCTGCACTTCCTTCTCCATGAGGTAGCCCAGCATCTTGTGATCGGCATCAAAGTAGTCAGCGATGACAGCGGTAGAGGCGTGCTTGCGGTGGGCAGTACCGAAGGCGTCCATGATATAGCAGTCAGCGTAGGAGGCAAGCGTCTTGGCAAATTCCTTCTGGCTTTCCTTCATAGCCTTCTTGGCCTCATCATATTCGGGCGTACCCTTCTCCACGCCAACGGGCTTGCCTTCCTCTTCGGGATAGAAGCGGAGGTTTTCGAGCAGGAGCACTTCACCGGGCTGGAGAGCCGCAGCAGCATCGGCAGCCTTGGCGCAGTCGGGAG
>JALFUO010000002.1 GCA_022784065.1 Bacteroidales bacterium
GCGTTTTGCAAAACGCCCGGTGAATGATTGCCCCATTGAAACAACCCTTCGGCACAAACGGCGGGCGTTTTGCAAAACGCCCCTACTCGCAACCCATAAACCTTTACAGAATTTATGCAGAAGCAACACAAGAAAATATGGCGTAGGATATTGGTTGCGGCAGGTTGTATCGTCGCAACGCCGATCGTGCTGTTTCTTCTTTTAGCGATACTCATCTATATTCCTCCCGTACAGAACTTTGCCGTGCGCAAGGTTGCCGCCGGCCTTTCCGAGAGCCTCGGCTTGAGCGTCGGCGTGGAACGCGTGCGCCTCGCTTTTCCGCTCGACCTCGCCGTGCACAATGTGCTTGCCGCCACGCCCTCCGACACTGTGCTCGACCTGCGCGCCCTGCGCCTCAGCGTGCCCCTGCGTCCGCTGTTTTCGGGGCGCATCGACGTGGACGGCTTTGAGATTTACGATGCTAAAGTAAACACCCTCGACCTCATTCCCGACACCCATGTGCGGGGCAGGGTGGGGGAGTTGACCGCCTCGTCGCACGGCATCGACCTTGCCCGCGAACTCGTGCGCCTCGATAAGGTGAGCCTGAGAAAGGCAGATGTCAGCGTTGCCCTTTCCGATACGGCGGCGAAAGACACCACGACCTCCACGGCGCGGTGGCGCATCGATGTGGACAAGGCCGACATTGCCGACACGCGTTTCCGCCTTTCCATGCCCGGCGACTCCATGCGCCTTTCGGGCAGCATCGGCGAAGCGGCCTTGCGCGGCATCGTGCTCGAAACGGGACCCGGCAATTACGGTCTGCGCAGTCTCCTCATTGCCCGCACCTCCCTCGCCTACGACCTCCCCTATGAGCCTGTGCAGCCCGTGGGGCTTGATGCCAATCACATATCCCTCAGCAATCTTTTTCTCAAAACCGGTGCCGCGTCTTACGACTCCTGCGGCACGCTCCGCCTCGACTTGCAGCGTATTGCCCTGCAAGAGCGCAGCGGTCTGGCAGTGAGCGACCTCTCGGGGCAGGTCTATATGGACAGTCTGCGCCTCAGCGTGCCCGCCCTGCGCTTTGCCACGCCCCACTCACGCCTCGATGCTGGCATAGAATTCGACCGCCGCGCCCTGCGTGCCGGCAACCTCGGCAAGATGAAGTTCAACGTCGATGCCTCCTTTGGCGCAGAGGACATCAGGACGGCACTCATCGGTTTTGTGGACGAGGCAACCATTAAAAGTTATCCCTCAAAGCCCTTGCTGCTCACGGCTACGGCAATGGGCAATATGGAACATTTCACCCTCGAAAGCCTTGCAGCCTCTCTGCCCGGCATCTTGCAACTCAAAGCCCACGGCTATGGCAAGAACCTCGCCGAAGAGCGCCGCTCGGGGCGCGTGTGGCTCGATGCGCGGACGGGCAGTCTGGCAGCCGTGCGTAGTCTCCTGCCCAAAGACCTGCGGCAAAGCATCGACCTCCCCGACGGGCTTTCCCTGCGCGGCTACGGCGCGATGAGCGGCACGCGCTACGAAGCCGATGCCGCCCTGCTCTGCGGCGGCGGTACGCTCGGCGTCAAGGCTGCCTACAACGAGCGCGGCGATGCCTACAACGTGAAAGCCTCGGCAAAGTCTTTCCCCATTGCTTCCTTTGTGAAAGGCATCGGCGGCGACCGCCTCACGGCCGATGTGTCGGCGAGCGGAGCGGGGGTCGACTTCATGTCGGTGCGCTCGCGCCTGAAAGCCGCCGCCAACGTGGAGCACCTCGTGCTCAACGGCATCGACCTGAGTCATATCTCCCTCGATGCCAACCTCGAGCGCGGCGAGGCTGAGGCGGCCTTCCGTGCCGCCAATCCGCACGTGTCGGGCAGCGGCACGCTGGCGGCGCACCTTGCTCCCGGCGACCTAACCGCCAATCTCAAAGCTGCGCTCGAAGAAATTGACCTCCGTGCCTTGGGCGTAACGAAAGACACGCTGCTACTCGGCTTGAATATCGACGTGGACGCCCGCGCCGACAAGAAGTTCACCGCCTACGGCGCAGAGGGCAGCCTGCGCAACATCGTGTTCACCGATGCCAAGCGCAGCGCCATGGCAAAGGACATCGCGTTCGATGCCGCCCTTTCGCCCGACACAATCCATGCCGCCGTTTCGGCCGGCGACCTTTACCTGTATTTCGACACAGGACATTCGCTCGACGAAATCACCGCCGCCGTTTCCCAAATTACGAGTGAGGCTGAACGCCAAATGGCGGCGCGCGACCTTGACTTCAATTCCCTCAAAACGCTCTTCCCCACGCTTTCCTTCCGCCTCGATGCCGGGCGCGACAACCCGCTCTCCAACATCGTGCGCCTCAAAGGCTATCAGATGTCCTCCGCGCGGCTCCGTCTCGACACCAGTCCCCTTGTGGGCATGACGGGGAGGCTCCGTCTCGGCACGCTCGTCACCTCCGGTTTGCAGGTCGACACAATCGATATGGAGTTGGCACAAGATACGGCAGGCCTGGTGCTCGACGGCTTCGTGCGCAACGACCATAAGAAGAACCCCGTGAAATTCGAGAGTCGCCTCAATGCCTTTGTCCACCGCGAAGATATGGGCGCGCGCTTCCAGTTTTTCAATAAAGAGGGCGTGAAGGGCGTGGACCTTGGCGTGCGCGCCGCCATTGCCGACGGAGGCATGAACGTCAGCCTCTTCCCCGAAAATCCTGTCATCGCCTTCCGAAATTTCAAAGTAAATCGCGACAACCTCATCTACCTCGGGCGCGACAAGAGCATACGCGCCAATGTGGACTTGCTGGCCGACGACGGCACGGGCCTTAAACTCTATGGCGAGCCGGTCGACTCCGCCAACGACCTCACCCTTAGCCTTAACCACGTGAATATGGCAGAACTCTCCAACGTGCTACCCTATATGCCGAAACTCGCGGGCCTGTTCAGCGGCGACTTTCACCTTACCGACAGCCGCACGGAGGGCTTCTCCGCCATGGCATCTATGGAAGTGGCGCAATTTGCCTACGAAGGCGTCGCCCTCGGCAATGTGGGTGTGGAGGCAATCTATCTGCCCAAGCAGGGAGGCGAGCATCACGCCTCGGCATTCGTCAGTTCCAACGGTACGGAAGTGCTGGCCGCCGAAGGCACGTATTTCGACAGCGACGGCGGCAGTTTCGAGGGTGATGCGCGGCTCTACGATTTCCCGCTCAACCTTGTCAATGGTTTCCTTGCCGGCACCGACATTGCCCTTGCCGGCACGGCGGGCGGCGAGTTGGCGGTTAAAGGTACGCTCGACAAACCCGTGGTAAACGGCAGCCTCGACCTCGACTCCACGCACATTTATTCAGATGTCTACGGCTTCGACCTGCGCACCGACGAGCGCGCCGTGCAGATTAAGGACAGCCGCCTCGTTTTCGACAGATATAATCTTTATTCCACCGGCAAGAACCCGCTCGTCCTCAACGGCACTCTGGATATGAGCAACCTCTCGCGCATCGGCATGAACTTCGACCTTACGGGCGAGAATTTTGAGTTGATCAACACCAAGCGCAAGCGGCAGTCCATGATTTTCGGAAAAGTCTATACCGACGTGAATGCCACTATGCGCGGCACGTCCGACAATCTCTCCATTCGCGGCAACCTCTACGTGCGCGACCGTACCGACGTGACCTATATCCTCAAAGACTCGCCGCTCACTGTGGAAGACCGCCTGCACGACCTCGTCACGTTCACCAGTTTTGAGGATTCTACAGCGGCGGAAGTTGCCCCGCCCGCGCCCGAGAGCACCTTCGACATGAGCATCGGCGTGACGGTGAACGATGCCGCCCGCTTCCACTGCAACCTCAGCGAAGACGGCCAGAACTACGTGGACATCGAAGGCGGCGGCAACCTCACCATGCGTGTGACGCAGCAAAACGAGACGCGCCTCACGGGACGCTTCACCATCAATAGCGGCGAGATGAAATACTCGCTGCCCGTCATTCCGCTCAAAACGTTCAACCTCGTGCAGGGCAGCTACATCGAGTTTACGGGCGACATGATGAATCCCACGCTCAACATCACCGCAAAGGAGCGCATGAAATCCGTGGTGAGTGACGGCGACCAGTCGCGCTCTGTGGCGTTCGACGTGGGTGTGGCCATTACGAAGCCGCTCAACGATATGGGGCTTGAATTCGTAATCGAAGCTCCCGAAGACCTCGCCGTGACCAACCAGCTCGCCGCCATGACGCGCGAGCAGCGCAGCAAGGCAGCCGTCACGATGCTTGCCACGGGCATGTATCTCACCGACGAGAGCATGATGAACGGTTCGGGCTTCAAGGCCAGCAATGCCCTCAACGCCTTCCTGCAAAGCGAAATCCAGAACATCGCGGGTTCGGCGCTCAAAACCGTCGACCTCAGCATCGGCGTGGAGAGCGGCACGTCTGAAATGGGCACGGAAACCACCGACTACTCCTTCAAGTTTGCCAAACGCTTCTGGGGCGACCGCATCAGCGTCATCGTGGGCGGTAAGGTGAGCACGGGCGAGGATGCCACCAATTCCGCAGCAAGCATCATCGACAACATCAGCGTGGAGTATCGCCTCGACAAGAGTTCCTCGCGCTACGTCAAGATGTTCTACGACCGCGACACGCGCGATCCCCTCGAAGGGCAACTCACCAAGACGGGCGTCGGCCTCGTGCTGCGCCGCAAGACCGACAGGCTCGGCGAACTCTTTATTTTCAAAAAGAAGAAATGAAGTTTTTTATACATATATATAATTGGTCAGCAAGTAGGGGCGTGCTTCATACCCCTGCTATTCTCCTTGCCGCCCTATTCGCCCTCTTGCTTGCCTCCTGCTCCACCACGTCGCATCTTCCCGAGGGCGAGCAGCTGTATATAGGCATTGCCGACATAGACTACAACAACTCCTCCGCTGCCAAGAAAAGCAAGAAAGCCGCCAAGAAGGCTGCCGCCCCCGACAGCGTGGGCGTGATTACCTCTATCGGCGATGCCGTCAAGGCGGTGAACGCTGTGCTTGAAGGCAGGGGCGCGGGCAATCTTGAAGCCCTGGCGCAGTTTGCCGCCGACAGCCTTTCCAAGGAAGAACGTGCCCGCCTCAAAGCAGCGGCAGAGCGGCAAGCGAAGGATTTTGAAACAGCCAAAGAGGAAGTGGATGCCGTGCTGGCTTATCCGCCCAACAACGCCCTGTTCGGTTCGTCGTCGCTGCGCTCGCCCTTGCAAATCGGCCTTTGGGTGCACAACGGCTTTGCAGAGAAGAAAAGCAAGTTTGGCAAATGGGTGTACCGCACCTTCGGCACAGAGCCCGTGCTCATCAGCACCGTCAGTCCCGAAGTGCGCACCAAGGTGGCGACCAATACGCTCCACAACTACGGCTTCTTCCGAGGAAAGGTGGGTTACGAGGTCATCACCTCGCCCAAGAACCCCAAGAAAGCCCGCATCGCCTATAAGGTAAACTCCGGCCCGCTCTCGCGCCTCGGCACGGTGGCATACGTAGGCTTTCCCCATGGCATGGACAGCCTGCTCCGCGCCAGCAGCCGCGCCTCTCTGCTCCGCGAGGGCGATGCGTTCAGCGTGGTGAACCTTTCAGCCGAAAAGACGCGCCTTGAAAAACTCTTCCGCGAAAACGGCTACTATTTCTTCACCGGTTCCTACACCACCTACCTCGCCGACACCCTCATGGTGCCCGGCAAGGTGCAGTTGCGCATGCGCCCCACGGCCTTGCCCGAAAAAGTGAGCCACCCGTGGTACATTGGCAAAACCACCGTCAGCGTGCGCCGCAACGACAGCGAGAAGCTCGACAAGCACATACGCCGCCGCAGCTACAACTATATCCACGGCGGCGATAAAATGCCCCTGCGCCCAGGGCTTTGGCGGCGCAGCATCAGCCATCGGCGCGGCGAACTTTACAGTCTTTCCGACGAAAACGCCACGCTCGAAAAACTGGGTGCGCTCGGCGTGCTCTCGCAAGTGTCGGTAGATTATATTCCGCGCGACACGCTCCCCACATGCGACACCCTCGACGTTGTGGTCACCGCCACGCTCGACAAACTCTACGAGAGCACCTTCGAGATGAACGCCACGCTCAAGAGCAACCAGCAGATAGGCCCCGGCATCTCTTACGAACTCGCCAAGCGCAATGCATTCCGAGGGGCGGAAAAGGTGTCGTGGAAAATATTCGGTTCTTACGAATGGCAGACGGGCGCGGGGGCCAAGGGCGGCAACTCCCTGCTCAACTCCTACGAACTCGGCACGCAGCTGGCGTTCGACTTCCCCCGCCTCATGTTCCCGGGCAACAGCCGCCGCCTGCGCCGTAAAACCGCCAACACGGTCTTTGCCATCGATGCCGACTGGAAGAACCGCAGCAATTTCTTCAATATGGTGAGCATGGGCATCAGCGCCACGTACAAATGGCACAAGAAAGCCACGCTCAAGCACGAACTCACGCTCTTCGATTTTAGTTTCGACAAACTCCTCCATACCACGGCCGCCTTCGACTCTGTCATGACTGCCAACCCCGCTCTCTATATGAGTATGCGCGACCAGTTCGTGCCAACGTTTGGCTACAATCTCACTTACGCTTCAGCCGCCTCGCACCGCAACGCCACGTGGGTGCAGGTAGCGGGCAAGGAGGGCGGCAACCTTATCTCGGGCATTTACGCCGCTTTCGGCAAACCTTTTGAGCGGCAGAACAAGGAACTCTTCGGCAACCCCTTCGCGCAGTTCTTCAAATTCACAGCCGAGGTGCACCACACCATTCGCATCAACCGCGATGTCAAGCTCGCGGCCCGCGCCTTCGGCGGCGTGATTTTCTCTTACGGCAATGCCCTCCGCGCCCCCTATTCCGAACAGTTCTATGTGGGCGGTGCCAACAGCGTGCGTGCCTTCACGGTGCGCAGCATCGGCCCCGGCAACTTCCGTGCCGCCGACAGCAAATACGCCTATATGGACCAGACGGGCGACGTGAAGCTCGAAGCCAACGTCGAACTGCGCGCGCGGCTCTTCGGTAGCCTCCACGGCGCGGTGTTCCTCGATGCCGGCAACGTGTGGCTCACGCGCGAAGACCCCAACCGCCCCGGCGGTAAGTTCAACGCCAAGAACCTCGGCAAGTTGGCCGTCGGCACGGGCGCGGGCTTGCGCTACGACCTCGACTTCATCGTCATCCGTTTCGACGTGGGCATCGGCCTGCACGCGCCCTACGACACCGGCCGCAGCGGCTGGTACAACATTCCCCGCTTCAAGGACGGCGTGGGCCTGCACCTCGCCATCGGCTACCCGTTCTAAGGATAACATGCTCATGAAAAGCGGGCGGTGCACTTTTCGCACCGTCCGCTTCTTTGTTTCCTGCCATAAAAACAAAAAAGAGAGCGTTCGTATCGCTCTCTTTCTAAGTGGTGCCACCAGGAAATGAGTTTCATTTCTAAATGACTCTATATCTTTGCGTTAAAGAATCGCAACAAACGTAATCTCCCGCTATTGCTCCACCTGATTTCTACACTATTTTGCAGTGTCTCGCAGAGTCGAGTTCCTACTTTATTGCAAAGGTATATAATTATTGTTATATAGAATAGTAATGTTGAGTATTACATATTTTTATCTTCCGCATTCCACTTTGCAGCAAGTTCCAGCCCTCTTTTAATCCCTTGTGATAATCCATATTCACTTTTCAGATTTTGAAGAGCATCTCTTTCTGTAATTAGGACATGGCATAATTGCTCATAGGTCATATCTTCAATAGCAATACTATAAGGTAAAAGCAAACTTACGTTATATGGAAGTGCCTGAGTAAAGTTTGGATACTTATTTTTGATATGGATTGCACATTCTTGCATTAATGCCATATCATTACCCAATAATGCTATATTAATATCAAAAATATCTCTATCTATTTTTGTTGTGTAATCATTTACATCTTTCTGCAACTCAATGCATTCTTTTAAAATTTCTGCTTGACGTCTCTTGTTATTATCGTTGTACATATCTACATTTTATTAAAATTAGTCCTATTTTCAAACACTCCCTCAAACAAACTCATTTCTCGCTTAGCGATTCCTAATCTGCTTGCCAACACTCGCCAATCCTTGACAGCAGCTACAATCTCGCTGATGATACTCTTTGCAACCTCTGGGGTGAGCATATACTCCTCACACGAGTCAAGCAGAATTGACAAATCTGCTTTGTTGGTCTTGCTATTAATGAGCAAACTTTGATGGTCGTTCGGCGTTGGATTCATATCGTATGCAGGCGATAGTGTCCAGCCCCTAGCCGTGAGTAAGAATCCGTGATTACGGAAATGATCATCGCTGTTGCCTACGCAGATATTGAATGCAATTCTGCGGAATAGTTCTCGCAAGTTCGCGTCAACATCGGTACAACCGCTAATGATAAAATCAACAATGTCAATATATCCGTGTCCTGTTGTAGCGTTGTCGCCATCATTTAACCCGAGCAGAGTCATTGCAGATGCAAAATGAATTCGTTTGCCTTCATTTGTTCGGTCGAAACGACGAGAAAGGAGTGTATGATGCTTGTCGTTTATTTCAAGTACCTTTGTTTCGGCAACGTTTATGCCCGCATTTTTGGCTAATATATGACAGAAATGTTCCCACAATCCTGCATCGTAATCATCCTTCAATGATGGGAACTTTGCTACATATATACTGCGGTCCGTATCTACAACATTTGCTTTGGGACGCGCACCACCGAGCGAAGATCCTGGCTGCACAAGTTGAGCAATCCATCGTTTTTCGGGTAGTGCATTGGTCTCCTCGCTTTTCTCAATTTCCTTGCTTGCTACAATGAGTTCACGCAAGTCTGTCAATGGTGGAATACGCAAAGAGTTGTCAGCGTTTATAAACTCACCATCAGGCGTTTCTTTGAAACGGAATCCTCCCATACGGGAAAAGTCATCAATTCCAGTTAAGAAATCAAACGACGAGAGGCGGCGAGCAGGTCTGTTATCCTCTTGTGCCAAAATTTGTTCACGACGGAGGAGAAGAGTGCGTCCCCATCTATCAGGAAGAGCATCGGCAAAGCAACCAAAAATATCTTTATTCGGCTGAGTGTATTGTATCCCCGGATAGTTGTTAAGGTCTTCGCTGAGGGTAATGGCATTGTACTTTTTAATCCAACTATCAGCAAACTTGAAACTATAACTATCCGAGCCACGAAGTGATTCGTAGCCAAGTTCACTAACTAACTCAATCTCTTTGAGCCAATCAAAATCGGCATATACATACAATTTCTTCATAGCCTACTATTCTTTTTTAGATGCCCTTTCACGCTGGGGCAAATTCATATCTTGCAACGCCCTGCCGAGTTCATCATCTTTTGCCAAAGAGAGAATATCATCATCAAGTTGCAGGGCATACAACACACGCAGATAGATGCCTATCGCCACTGTGGGGACACCTTTCTCTATGCGTGATACCGTAAGAGGTGAACAAGTTGCACGCTCCGCCACCTGCGCAACACTCAAATTACGACGCAAACGGGCAAGTTTTATTTGCTCGCCAACAACCTGCATTTTCTGCTCCAATTTTCGGGGCAATTTAGTCCCCATTGTACTCTTTGCCATAGCCGTAACACATCATATAATATGCAAATATAATACTTTTTCTTTATTTTATGATAGGTTGAGTGAAATAATACATGAATGTAACTATAGGCAGGGTGGACAAAAAGTAGGATGATATGCCCATCAATATCTTGATATTCATATCTTTGTGCCATATTATTAATGATATGGTAAAAAAAATGCTTTTTTTGTTGCTCTTCAAACGTTGTAAGGAATGGGCGTAGAGGTTCCAGCCAAATGTATAAATGCAAGGATTGCGGCAAACAATTCATAGGTGGCAAACGACGCAACAAATCACAAGTAATAACAGACTATGTCGAAGGCAAGCAAACCTTGCAGCAACTTGCCTCTAAGTACAAAGTTTCCGAGAGAACAATTCGTCGCGATTTGGAAAATATGCGCTTTGTCCGTAAGAAAGCGAGGTGCAAAG
>JALFUO010000072.1 GCA_022784065.1 Bacteroidales bacterium
GCCTGTCGGGGCGTTTTGCAACACGCCCTGTAATCGGTTAACTGCTTTAGTCGAGCATTTTGGCGCAAACGGCGGGCGTTCTGCAGACCGCCCCTACTCCAATAAGGCGAGCGACAGCCCACACTGGGCAAGCGGTTTTTATTGTTTTTGTCTCATTAAACCGCCGCCTTATTCTTCTTTCAAATCGTCCAGCCACGCTGCTGCCGATGCGTCCGACGGCATGCGCCAGTCGCCGCGCGGACTGAGCGAGCACGTGCCTACTTTCGGTCCGTCGGGCAAGCAGGAGCGTTTGAACTGTTGCGAGAAGAAACGGCGGTAAAACACGGTGAGCCAATGGCGTATCACCTCCTCATCGAAATGCGAGCCGTTGCCCGTGCCGTCGAAAGCGCGGAGCGCAAGCGCCAACACCTTTTTCGGTCGGAAGCCGAAGCGCAGTGTGTTGTAGAGGAAAAAGTCGTGCAATTCGTAAGGCCCTACCAAGTCTTCGGTGACCTGCTTGATGTTGCCGTTTTCGTCGGCAGGAATGAGTTCGGGACTAATAGGCGTGTCCACGATGTCGAGTAAGGTTTCGCGGGACGCTTCGTCGGCGAGGTTTTCCGCAACCCATTTCACGAGATGCTTGACCAGCGTTTTCGGAATCGAGGCGTTCAAGCCATACATACTCATGTGGTCGCCGTTGTAAGTGGCCCAGCCGAGCGCGAGCTCGCTAAGGTCGCCCGTACCCACCACAAAACCGTTCATCTGCCCGGCGGCGTCCATAAGGATTTGAGTGCGCTCGCGTGCCTGCGAGTTCTCGTAGGTAAGGTCGTGCTTTTCGGGATCGTGGCCAAGGTCCTTGAAATGCTGCGTCACGGCATCGGCGATACTGATTTCGCGAATGGTGATGCCGAGGCTCTTCATCAGGTTGATGGCATTGATGTAGGTGCGGTCGGTCGTGCCGAAGCCGGGCATCGTGATGCCCACAATGCCGCGCCGCGAGCGGTCGAGGCGATCGAAAGCGTGGACGCAGACAAGCAGGGCGAGCGTAGAGTCGAGTCCGCCGCTTATGCCCACGACAACCGTCTGTGCGCCAGTATGTTCGATGCGTTTGGCAAGAGCTTCGCTCTGAATGCAGAGAATTTCCTCGCAACGCTCGTTGAGCGCCTTGCCTTCCGGCACGAAGGGGTGCGCGTTGATGGGGCGCGTGAGCGTGAACCGCTCGGCAGGCTGCACTACGGGCTCGAGTTCCACGTGCTGCGCCGGGGCCTGCTGTATGACATTGCGCGAGGCGGCAAAGGTGGTGTTCACGCGCCGCTCGATGCGCAGGCGTTCCACGTCGATTTCGCTCACCACCAACTGCTCTTCCATCGCGAAGCGCCTGCCCTCAGCCAGCGTATGCCCGTTTTCGCAGATGTAGGCGCGGCCGCTGAACACGAGGTCCTGCGTACTTTCGCCATAGCCGCTGCTGGCGTACACGTAGCCCGCAATGAGGCGTGCGCTCTGCTGCGAGACGAGGCTGTGGAGGTAGGCAGCCTTGCCGATTAGTTCGTTGCTCGCGCTGAGGTTGAAGATAATATCCGCACCTTGCAGCGCCAGGCCGCAGCTGGGCGGCACAGGTGCCCATAGGTCCTCGCAAATCTCGATGCCAAAGGTGATGCGATCGGTATCGAAGAGCAGATGGCTCGTCATCGGCACGCTTTGGCCACAGAAGCGTATGTTGGCGGGCGTTAGGAGCTGCGCGGCGGAGGTGAACCACCGCTGTTCGTAAAACTCCTTATAGTTAGGCAAATACGTTTTCGGCACAAGCCCGAAGAGTTTGCCGCGCTGGATTACAGCGGCACAGTTGAAGAGCATACCGCAGTGGGCGATAGGCACGCCAACGATGATGACAATGTCGAGGTTGTGACTGAATTCGAGCAATTTGAGCAATGCCGTCTCTGCTTCTTCCAGCAACAGCTGCTGCGAAAAGAGGTCCTGGCAGGTGTAGGCCGTGAGCGAGAGTTCGGGAAAGCAGATAATTTCCACGCCGAGCCCCTCTGCCTGTGCCACGAGGCTTTCAATGCGTTCCGTGTTGTAGGCGCAGTCGGCCACGCGTACCGACGGAATGGCGGCTGCCACTTTGATAAATCCGTTCTTCATTGTAGGATTGTTTTGAATTTATAGATTGACCGGCGCAGGCGGCGCACACTATATATTATATGTATGCCGGCATCGCACCTATCATATTGCAAAATTACGAAATACCCGCCTTTTCCTATATGATAAGTGGAAATTTCTTTTGATGACGGTGAAATTTGGTCGTTTCAAAGAATAAAACTCTTCGCAACACTTTTTGAGATTTGGCAAAACGGAGATAAATGATTAAATTTGCCTTGCAAGCAGGAAGAGCGCGGCACGGCGCACTTCCTGCTTTTTTCTTGCACGCAACTATCAGCAAGAGCGTGAAAATTATAAGCAAGCTCGTAAAAATTATCTCCGAGCTCGTGAAAATTATCTTATAAGATAGTTTTCACGCTCATATAAGATAGTTGAAGCGAACTTACGAAAGCGCAAAAATTTTCTGCCTGAAAATTTTTCGCAAGTCTGTCAGCGTTATATTTTCCTAAACTTTCAAAATTTCCGAGAAAAGGGGAGCGTAAAAATTGCAAACGGGAAAATCACGCTCTGCGTAGAGAATGAAAAGGCGATAACGTTTGTTTACAATTGGGCGTTTTTCGTAAAATCGGGTCTCACGAGTAGGGGCGGTTTTGAAAAAACCCCCCCGG
>JALFUO010000075.1 GCA_022784065.1 Bacteroidales bacterium
CCGGGGGGGCTTTTTCAAAACCGCCCCTACTCGTGAGACCTTGATTTGTATTCAGGTTTTCGGGGCAAATAGCATATATTTTATTTGCAAATCTCTTCGTAAGCGGCGGCCTGCATCAGGTTGTCGAGTTCTGAGGGGTCGGAGAGTTTCACCTTGATAATCCAGTTGCCGAAGGCGTCGCTGTTGAGCAATTCGGGACTGTCTTCGAGTTCGCTGTTCACATCGACCACTTCGCCGCTCACGGGCGAAATCAGGTCGCTGGCGGCCTTCACGCTTTCCACTGCGCCGAAATCTTCGCCGGCGTTCACCTCGTCGCCTTCATCGGGCATATCCACGTAGACCACGCTGCCGAGTTGTTCCTGTGCGTAGTCGGTGATGCCTACATAGCCGTATTCGCCTTCAACTTTTACAAATTCGTGACTTTCGCTATAATAATAGCCTTCGATTACTTTTGCCATAATGTGTTTTGTATTTGATTTAATTATTAGATAAGGTTCAATTATTAGTAAACGAGTAGACAAGTAAACGAGTAGACGAGATATGTTACTTCTAAAATGTGAAATTGCAAGACTTACTTGTCTTGTTTACTTGTCTACTAGTTTACTTGTTTACTAGTTTACTTGTTTACTAAAATCGTTATTTCTTGTAACTCTTTGCGTAGAAACGCTTTTTGACCACCGTGCCGTTTTGGCGGCGGCGGTGTATCTGGATTTGCACTTCCGTGCCGAGGGCCGCGAAGCGCGGGTCGATGAGTGCCATGCACACGCTCTTGCCGGTCGATATGCTCTGATAGCCGGTGGTTACGGTGCCGATGAGTTCCTCGCCGGCGTACACTTCGTAGCCGTGGCGCGGAATGGCGCGGCCTTCGAGTTCGATGCCCACGAGTTTCTGGGGCGCGCCCTCAGCCTTTTGCTTCACGATGGCTTCCTTGCCGATAAAGTCCTTCGCGTCGGGCTTGACAAACATGCCCAGCCCTGCCATAATCGGCGTGATTTCTGCCGAGAGTTCATCGCCGTAGAGCGGCAGCCCCACTTCGAAGCGCAGCGTGTCGCGGCAGCCCAGTCCGCAGGGTTTCAGGCGTCCGCTTTCGAGGAGTTTGTCCCAAGCGGCGCAGATGTAGGCGTGCGAGCCGTAAATCTCGAACCCGTCCTCGCCCGTGTAGCCCGTGCGGCTCACGATGAGGGTTTCGCCGCCGTGGGGCAGTTCTTTGAAGGTGTAGAATACGAGTTCCTTGCAGTCCAGCCCGAGCACTTCGCTCACCACTGCCTCTGCCTGCGGGCCTTGCACGGCGAGTTGTCCGTAAATGCCGCTTTGGTTCTCAACCGTCACGTCGTAACCGGCAGTGTGCTCCTGCATCCAGGCAAAGTCTTTGTCGATGTTTGCGGCGTTGATGACGAGGAAGAACTTTTCCGCGCCCATTTTGTAGACCAGCAGGTCGTCCACCGTGCCGCCGTCGGGGTAGAGCATCATGCCGTAGAAGATTTTGCCAACGGGCGCGCCGGCAATGTCGTTGGTAAAGATGTGCTGCACGTAGGCCTCGGCATCTTTGCCCGTTACGAGCACTTCGCCCATGTGGCTCACGTCGAACACGCCGCAGTCCTTGCGCACGGCGTTGTGCTCGTCAGTGATATCGGAGTAATAGAGCGGCATGTCGAAGCCGCCGAATTCCACCATCTTGGCACCTGCTACCAGATGGCGTTCGTAAAGACAGGTTCTCTGAGACATATATATAAATATTGTGTAGGGTAAATTATTGAAATCAATTGATTAGGGCGGGCTGAAAGCCCAGTTGCTGCGCTTAGCCCAGGGCAACGCCCTGGGTAACGGAGGGGCATTGATGAAAGTGTCGCGCTCTGTAAGAGCAGTCTGCTTTATGAGGGGCATCGCCCCGTGTAGCGATAAGGGTTACGCGCTTTTGGCGCGTGGCATTTTTGCGCTTCGGCACAAAAATGCCGAATGTTTTGTTTATTGCACATCCTTTCCCGGGGCGTTGCCCCGGGCTATGAGCAACATTTGGGCTTTCAGCCCGCTTCAAGCGTCATTAGCAGACATCTAACCCTCGTCCCTGCTTTGCAGCAACGCGGCAAGGCTTTCTTCCGTCATGCCGCGCAGGGTTGTTTCGGGGTGCTCTGCCCTGATGCCTTCGAGCAGGCTGGCGACAACGAAAGGCCGTCCGCAGAAAGCGCGGCGGAATGCGGCAAGGGCATCGCCCGTCTCGAAGAAGTCGCCCGTCAGCGCAATGTTTTCCACGATTGAGCCGCTCAGCATGAAATGTATCTCTATGCGCCCGCAGCCCTCGATGCGCCCGCCGCGCACGGCTTCGCTGCTTGCCGTAGTGCGGCTGAAGAGATATTGCGGGTCGTCGTAAGCGCTTGCTATTTCCTCGATGCGCCGCACGTCGGCATCGGTGAGGGCGATGTGTTTGTTGGTCAAAATTTTGCGCAGTTCCTTGCGCAGATTGTCCGTGCCCATCGTGAGATAGTCTTTCAGCAGGGAGATGCGGCTGCGCACGCTCGCCACGCCCTTTGCCTTCAACTTTTCCTGCGCCGGGCAGAGCGCGCCGCTCATCAGGCGCGGGTCGGTGTCGTAGAGCATCGTGCCGTGCACGATGTTGCGCCCCGGTAGGTGGTAGAAAGCGTTGCCGCAAATCTTGCCGCCGCCGCGCAGCACGATGTCGTTGCGACCCGACACCTCCGCCGGTGCGCCGAGGCTTTGCAGTCCGGCTGCCACGGTCGAGGCATATTGCTCGAAAATCGGTTCCACTGCGCCCGCACCTGTCACGAGGCTGATCATAATATTGTTCTTATCGGCGAAAATCGCGCCGCCGCCGCTCTTGCGCCGCACGATGTCTATGCCTTCGCGGCGGCAGAAGTCAAGGTCGAACTCCTGATGCGCTATTTGGTTGCGCCCCATGACTACGGTGGGCGAGAGTTGCCACGTGAAGAGATAATCTTCTGTATCGGGCAGGACCTGGGCAATGTATTCTTCGGCTGCTAAATAGAAAGGCGCGCGCCGGCCTTCGGCGTTTGCCGGCATTTCTACGAAACAGGCGGGGAATGCACCGCTATTTTTGCTTAATGGCATTTGTCTAAATAATATTGGGTTGAATTATGTGCTAAGTGCCTGGAAGGCACTACAGAGCGAAGCGATAGTAACCGGGCACGAAGTGCTCGGATAGGGAAGCCAAGGACGATGTGCCTGGAAGGCACTACGCCACAGGACATACACCTATATTCATTACCACAGGCGTACTGGCTTCCAGGCAGAACCGGTGCTATTGCCTCCCCCGAGGACTGCGTCCCCGGTTATCGTCGCTTCGCTCCGTACTGCCTTCCAGGCAGTTAATACCTTTGTCATAGTATAATTAATTCAACCAAAGGGCTCAAAATATTATATGGTATTGCTTTGGGGTACTATTCTCTATCCCACTTGCAAAGTTATAGAAAAAAACAAAGGGCAACCAAGAAACTTATGCCCTTTTCATACGTGAAACTTATATTTTTACCCTCAATTTTGCTATTTCTACTTTGCGTCCTCGCGCAGATATGTTAAGTTTGTGTAACAGACAGCGAGTTTTTAGCATTTTTCTTGCATTTGTTGTGCCAGCCTCGTATCTTTGCATCGTTTTTCATGGTATTAGATTTAAGGTTAGAGAAGATTGGTTGTCGTGAGACAATCAATTTTTTTTGTTTTATAGGGCCAAAGAGGAACAATTATCGTTTTCCTTTTTGCCAATTATCGAGAAAAAGCATACTCTCTGCGCAGACTGGAAATACTATCTGCTCAGAGAGTTTTTATTTTCTCCTAAACAATTTTTACTATCTGCGCAGAGAGTTTTTATTTTCTCCTAAATAATTTTTGCTATCTGCGCAGAAAAAGTTTGTTACAAAGTTTGTAACGCATGTTAGAAACTTTGTAACACATATTACAAAGTTTGTAATACATGTTAGAAAGTTTGTAACAAAAAATCTCTTATGGGAAAGGGAAAAATATCAAGGGGAAAGGAAAAAATATCAAGGGGAAAGGAAAAAATATCAAGGGGAAAGGGAAAAAATTTCACGGACTTAGGAACTGTCTTTTCCTGATTTTACTAGACACTTTTTGCTCTTATTATCTGAAACGGTAGACAGTTTTTTTATGCCATACTGATTCAATAGACACAATGCAGG
>JALFUO010000060.1 GCA_022784065.1 Bacteroidales bacterium
CGGGTTTTTTTCAAAAACCCCCCTACTCTTGAGACCTTAATTGCCAAACCAACCAACAAGTATATTTCTAATAAACCCATACGCTATGACTGAAGACAAGAATAAAGAACAAGAACTGAAAGAGAACGTTCAGGAGCAAACTCCTGAAACAAATATTGAAAGCGAAACGGCCGCCGACACGGCAGAGGCAGAAGCCGAAGAGAAAGACCCGCTGGCAGAAGCACAGGAACAGGTGGCTGCGCTCAACGACAAATATCTGCGCCTCGCCGCCGAGTTCGACAACTTCCGCAAACGCACCATCAAGGAAAAGGCCGACCTTATCCTCACCGGCGGCGAGAAGGTGCTGAGCGCCCTGCTGCCTGTGCTCGACGACCTCGAACGCGCCCGCGACAACATACAGAAGGCCTCCGACGTGGAGAGCCTGCGCGAAGGCGTAGAGATGATTATCGGCAAACTCGACAAGACCCTCGCCGCGCAAGGCCTGAAACGCATGGAACCTATCGGCACGCTCTTCGACACGGATTTCCACGAGGCCATCGCTATGGTACCCGTGCCAGAGGACGAGCAGAAGGGCCACGTCATCGACTGCGTGCAGACTGGCTACCTCTTGGGCGAGAAAGTTGTACGCCACGCCAAGGTGGTCGTAGGACAATAATAATATAACGATTTTAGTAAACAAGTAAACGAGGAAATTTTCGTGCAAGCGAGAGCAGAGCCGAACTTGTTCGGGCTATGCCGAGTGCAGCCGAAAATCTCAAAGAAAACAAGTAAACAAGACAGAGATGTCTTGCTAATTTATATTTTACATTAGAAACTTGTCTCGTCTACTCGTTTACTTGTAAACTCGTCTACTAATAAACGAACGTATCAGAAATGGCAGAAGAAACCGACTATTATAAGATACTCGGCGTGGAGCGCACGGCCACGGCCGACGAGATTAAGCGTGCCTACAAGAAGGTGGCTATCAAATACCACCCCGACCGCAATCCCGGCGACAAGGAGGCAGAAGAAAAGTTCAAGCAGGCAGCACAGGCCTACGACGTGCTGCGCGACCCCGACAAGCGTGCCCGCTACGACCAGTTCGGCGCGGCAGGCGTGGACGGAGCAGCCGGCGGCTTCGGAGGTTTCGGCCCCGGCGGTATGGACCTCAACGACATCTTCCGCAACTTCGGCGATATCTTCGGCGGCGCTTTCGGCGGCTTCGGAGGGTTTGGCGGCGGCGGACGCGGCCAGCGGCAGTACCGGGGCAGCGACATGCGCATGAAAGTGCGCCTCACGCTCGAAGAAATCAGCACGGGCGTTACCAAGAAATTCAAGGTGCGCAAGGACATCGCCTGCACCGAGTGCCACGGCACGGGCTGCGCCTCGGGACATTCGCCCGAAACCTGCCCCACCTGCCACGGACAAGGCTACGTCATACAGAGCCGCCGCAGTTTCCTCGGCATGATGCAAACGCAAGAGGTGTGCCCCAACTGCCACGGCGAGGGCACCGTCATCAAGCACACTTGCAGCCATTGCCACGGCGAGGGCGTGACGTCGGGCGAAGAAATTGTTGAGATAAAAATCCCCGCCGGCGTGGCAGAAGGCATGGTGGTGAACGTGCCGGGCAAGGGCAATGCCGCAAAGCGCGGCGGCGTGCCAGGCGACATTCAGGTGCTTATCGAGGAAGAGCCGCACAAGGACTTTATCCGCGACGACACCGACCTGATCTACAACCTGCTGCTCACCGTTTCGCAGGCCGCCCTCGGCGACACCATCGACATTCCCACCCTCACGGGCAAGGCACGCATCAAAATCGAGCCGGGCACGCAGCCGGGCACCGCGCTCCGCCTGCGCGGCAAGGGCCTTCCCGCCGTGCAGGGCTACGGCGTGGGCACGGGCGACATCGTGGTAAACATCAGCGTCTACATTCCCGAGCACCTCACGAAAGAGGAACGCAAGGCTTTCGAGGCTCTGCGCGAAAACGACCACATGCAGCCCAACGATAGCATCAAGGACAAGATATTCCGCGCCTTCCGAAATTATTTTGATAAATAATAAATTAATTAGACGGGCAAACGTGTTTGCCCGTCTAATTGTATGAGTGCGGCAGCAAGTAGGGGCGTTTTGCAAAACGCCCGCCTATTGCGCCGAAAGGGAATGGTTGGGGCGGGCTGTAAGCCCAATGGTTGCCCCTAGCCCGGGGCAACGCCCCGGGAAATGCAAACCGCGATTAATACATTCGGCATTTTTGTGCCGCGGCACAAAAATGCTACGCGCCAAAAGCGCGTAACCCGCAATGCCACGGGGCGCTGCCCCTCATAAAGTAGGTTGCTCTTACAGAGCGCGACACTTTAATCAATGCACCCGCCATCCCCCAGGGCGTTGCCCTGGGCTGTGGGCAACAATTGGGCTTGCAGCCCGCCTCAACCATTATCCCGTTCGGATAAAACTGTCAAACTACACAGCGAGCGTTTGGCAAAACGCCCCTACTCGTAAGACCCCTATGACCTACCAAGAAACGCTACAATATCTTTTTGTGAAAACGCCGATGTTCCAGCAAATCGGCGCAAAGGCATACAAGCCCGGGCTGCAAGTCACCGAAACGCTCGACGCGCACCTTGGACACCCGCACCGCAACTACGCCACCATACACGTGGCAGGCACAAACGGCAAAGGCAGCACGGCGCACCTCATCGCCGCCACGCTGCAAAGCGCGGGGCTGCGCGTGGGACTTTACACCTCGCCCCACCTCGTGGACTTCCGTGAACGTATCCGCGTGAACGGCGATCCGGTGAGCGAGAAATACGTGGTGGACTTCGTTGAAAGGGAGCGCGGTTTCTTCGAACCGCTTCGCCCTTCGTTTTTTGAAATCACCACAGCCATGGCATTGCGCTACTTCGCCGATGCCGAGGTTGACGTGGCGGTGATTGAAGTGGGGCTTGGCGGACGGCTCGACTGTACGAACATCATCAGCCCCGTGCTCTCCGTCATCACCAACATCAGCCTCGAACACACCGCGCTGCTCGGCAGCACGCTTGCAGAGATTGCCGCCGAAAAGGGCGGCATCATCAAGCCCGCCACGCCCGTAGTCATCGGCGAGCGCACGCCGGAAACCGCTGCCGTGTTCAGCCGCCTCGCCGAGGAAAAGGGCGCACCGCTCTTCTGGGCTGATGAAGACGACGAGATTATTGATTTCGACAATACAAGCCTGCCCGCCGATGGTTGCATCTACGCAGAACAAGAAACTTATGCCACGCGCAGTTACGGAACAATAAGTTGCCCGCTCACGGGACGCTGCCAGAGGCTCAATGCCCGCACGGTGCTCTGCGCCCTGAGCCGCTTGCCTTTCGAGGGCATCACGAAAGAGGCCGTGGCGCAAGGCTTCCGCGACGTGGAACGCCTCACGGGGTTGCGCGGCCGCTGGCAAACCGTGGCGCACCGGCCGCTCACGATTTGCGACGTGGGGCACAACCCTGGCGGACTGACGCTGACAGCGGCGCGCCTGCACGACATACTGGCTGCGGGGAAGCGGCTGCATCTCGTGTTCGGCATGGCCGAGGATAAGGACATCAGCACCGTGCTCCGCCTCCTGCCCCATCCTGCCCCCGGGCACCATATATATTATTATTGGGCGCAGGCCTCCGTGCGCCGCGCCTTGCCTGCCGAGCGGCTGAAAGCCATTGCCGACGAGTACGGACTGACAGGCGGCACAGCCTATCCCGACGTGCCTGCCGCCTACGCCGCCGCCCGCGCTGCCGCCGCGCCCGACGACGTTATATTCGTGGGCGGCAGCTGTTTCGTCGTCGCCGATTTCTTAGGGGCACAGGAGTAGGAGCGAATAAGTAAGAAAATGGCAGCCAGAAAGGGTCTATATTGCAAACTCGACTTTTCATTCTAGTTTTTTAATAAAATATCATTTAAGAAATAGAACAACTCCGCCCGCTTTGCCTATTCGAGGCAAAGCGGGCGGAGTTGTTTACTTGTATACCGCAACTTCCAGTAAGTTTGCTCTGAATATAGTGCAAACGGGCGCAGCGACGAACTTGCTCAATCTATGCCGAACGTAGCTGACTTAATAAATTACGCCCCTACCCTTGCGGCGCAGCGGCAACAAAAAAAAACGCTCCCCGTTGTCGGGAAGCGTTAGAGTTTATATGGAAAGAGTATTATTTATCTTCTTCCTGTTCCTTTTCAAAGGCTTCAATCAGCTTGTTCTGGATATCGCCGGGCACGAGCTCGTAGCTGGCGAACTTCATGATAAACGAGGCGCGGCCGCCCGTGAGCGAGCTGAGCGTGGTGGAATAAGATGACATTTCCTTTAAGGGCACTTTGGCTTGCAGCTTCTCGTAGCCGTTCTCGCTGCTCATGCCGACAATCATGCCTCGGCGGCCTTGCAGGTCGCTCATCACGTCGCCCATCTTCTCGGCAGGCACGAATACCTCCACGTCGTAAATCGGTTCGAGGATTTTCGGACCGGCTTCCTTAAATGCCTGGCTGAACGCATTGCGGCCGGCGAGCATGAAGCTCACTTCGTTGGAGTCTACCGGGTGCATCTTGCCGTCGTAGACAATGACGCGCACGTCGCGGGCATAGCTGCCGGTGAGCGGGCCTTGCTCCATGCGGCTCATAATGCCTTTAAGGATTGCGGGCATGAAGCGCGTGTCGATGGCGCCGCCCACAACGGAGTTTATGAACACGAGCTTGCCGCCCCATTCCAAAGGAATTTCCTCCTTGCCTTTCATGGCGATGCGGATTTCCTGATTGCCGAACTTGTAGACCGTGGGGTCGGGCATGCCGTCGGAGTAAGGCTCAACGATGAGATGCACCTCGCCGAACTGGCCTGCGCCGCCGCTCTGCTTCTTGTGGCGATAGTCGGCACGGGCAGCCTTGGTGATGGTCTCGCGATAAGGAATGCGCTGCTCGTAAAACTCAACGGCAATCTTATCCAGGTTTTCCAAACGCCATTTCAGCGTGCGGAGGTGGAACTCGCCTTGACCGTGCACGAGGATTTGACGCAATTCCTTGCTCTGCTCTACCTCCCACGTGGGGTCTTCCTGACGCATGCGGTTCAATGCCGCCATCATCTTTTCGGTGTCGGCCTCGTTCACCGCCTTAATGGCGCGGGTATATTTAGGGTTGGGATATTTGATGAAGTTGAAGCGGTTCTCGCAGTCTTTGCCGTTGAGCGTGTTGCCGGTGCGCACGTCTTTGAGTTTCACGGTGCAGCCGATGTCGCCTGCCTCGAGCTGTTCCACTTTTTCGCGGTTTGCGCCGGCGCATACGAAGATTTGCGCCATGCGTTCGCGCGAGCCACGGTCGGCGTTGAGCAGGTCGTCGCCCTCGTGGAGCGTGCCGCTCATCACCTTGAAGTATTGCACCTCGCCGATGTGGGGTTCAACGCCCGTCTTGAAGAAATAAATGCTCGTGGGGCCTGCTGCGTCGGTGGGCACTTCCACTCCGCGCGTATTGTGGACTGCGGGCATTTCGTCGACAAAGGGCACAACGTTGCCGAGGAATTCCATGAGGCGGCCTACGCCCATATTCTTCGTGGCGCACACGCAGAACACGGGGAAGATGCTGCGCGTCACCATACCCTTGCGGATGCCTTCGCGCATCTCGTCCTCGGTGAGCTGTTCGGTTTCAAAGAACTTCTCCATGAGTCCCTCGTCGTTTTCGGCGGCAGCCTCAACGAGCGTGCGGTGCATCTCCTGCGCCTTCTCCATTTCCTCGGCGGGAATATCCTCGATGGTGGGTTCGCCGCCATCGGGTCCCCACGTGAGTTTCTTCATCAGGATAACGTCGATGAGGGAGTTGAAGTCTGCGCCGGTCTTCACGGGGTACTGCACGGGCACAACCTTTGTGCCGTAGTTGGCCGTAAGGTCTTCGAGGATTTTATCGTAGTCGCAGTTGTCGCTGTCGAGCTGGTTCACGAGGAAGATAACGGGCTTAGCGAGTTTCTCCGTATAGCGGAAGTGGTTTTGCGTGCCAACTTCCGGGCCGAACTGGCCATTGATGAGCAGCACGGCGGTATCGGTGACATTCAGCGCGGTCATGGCTGCGCCCACGAAGTCGTCAGAACCCGGGCAGTCGATGATGTTGAGCTTTTTGCCCATCCATTCAACGTGGAAGACGGTAGAGAATACGGAGTAGCCGTAATCCTGTTCTACGGGGAAGTAGTCGGAAACGGTGTTCTTGGCAGTAATTCTGCCGCGGCGCTTGATCAGTCCGCTTTCAAAGAGAAGTGCTTCCGTAAGGGTGGTCTTACCAGAACCGTCGTTGCCGAGCAGCGCGATGTTCTTAATTTCGTGGGAATTGTAGACTTTCATGTCAATTATAAACAATTAAGGTTAGAGGTATTGGGGCAAAGCAAATGCCATTAGCCCCGTGCTTTTCATTTTTCGGGGTGCAAAATACGCAGAAAATCGGAAAACAGCAAATTTTTTGCGCGAAAAGTTCAAGTATCTGCCGTGAGAGTGGCATTTTTGAGGGGGATAAAACCACGCCTATTAATTATGGATACGCCTCCAATCAAGAAATCTCCGAGAAGCTTTGCTGGGATTTCTTGAAGAGTTTGAGCTGCTGCCAAGCCACGGCATTCTGCGGCAGGCTTTCCTCGGGGTCTTGTTCAAGAAGTGCGGCTGCCGTGTCGCGGGCTGTGGCCATGAGGTCGGTATCGCGCACGAGGTTGGCGATTTTAAGGTCAAAGGGCATGCCGCTCTGCTGCGTGCCGTCCATATCGCCGGGACCGCGCAGGCGCATGTCTTCTTCTGCAATTACGAAGCCGTCGGTGCTCTCCACCATCACCTCCATGCGCCGCCGCGCACTATCGGTGAGCTTGCTGCCCGTCATCAAGATGCAATAGGCCTTGTCGGAACCGCGCCCCACCCTGCCCCGCAACTGATGCAGCTGCGAGAGGCCGAAACGGTCGGCGTTTTCAATCACCATCACCGAGGCGTTGGGCACATTCACCCCCACCTCTATCACCGTGGTCGCTACGAGGATTTGCAGTTCGCGGCGCTTGAAGGCTTGCATCACGGCATCTTTGTCCGCCGGCTTCATGCGCCCATGCACTTTGCCGATTTTGAAAGCCGGGAACACGTCGCAAAGGTTGTTGTAGCCCGTTTCGAGGTCCTGCAAATTGCTTTCCTCGCTGCCCTCAATGAGTGGAAACACCACGTAGACTTGCCTGCCTGCCGCCAGTTCGCGCATCATGCCCGTGTACATATAGCCGCGCTCTCGCTGCGTATAATGGATAGTCTGAATTGGCTTGCGTCCGGGCGGCAGCGCGTCGATGACCGACACGTCGAGGTCGCCGTAGACAGTCATGGCCAGCGTGCGCGGTATGGGCGTGGCGGTCATCACGAGCACGTGCGGCGGGCGCACATTCTTCTCCCACAGCGCGGCGCGTTGCTTCACGCCGAAGCGGTGCTGCTCGTCGATGACCACGAAACCGAGGTTGAGGAAGCGCACCGTTGGCTCGATGAGGGCGTGCGTGCCCACGAGGATATGCACCGTGCCGTCGGCGATGCCCTGCATGATTTGCTTGCGGGCCTTGCCTTTCACGCTGCCCGTGAGCAGTTCCACGGTGACGGGCAAAGGAGAAAGCAGTTCCTTGATGGTGGCAAAGTGCTGCTCGGCCAGTATTTCGGTGGGCGCCATGATGCACGCCTGGAAACCGTTGTCGAGCGCGAGGAGGCAGCACAGCAAGGCTACGATCGTCTTGCCGCAACCCACGTCGCCTTGCAGGAGGCGGTTCATCTGCCGCCCGCTGCCCATGTCGCGGCGTATTTCGCGGATGACGCGCTTCTGCGCCTCGGTGAGTTCAAAGGGCAGGCAAGTGTTGTAAAACTGCATGAAGCGCTCGCCCACTTTTTGGAACTGATAGCCCTCGTTGTCGCGCCGCCTACCAGCCGCCGAACGCAGGATATCGAGTTGGAGATAGAAGAGTTCTTCAAATTTGAGGCGATGAATGGCTGGCGGGAGGGCGAGCGATGACTCTGGATGGTGCACCGTGCGCAGCGCGTCCTCGATGGGCAGCAGCCGGTGCTGCGCGATGACGTAGGCGGGCAGGGTTTCTTCGATGCTGCCTACGGGAAGGGTGTCTAAAAGGTTTTGCACCCACGCTCCGAGGCGGCGCGAGTCCACGCCGGCGCGCTTCATCTTTTCAGAGGTGTGGTAATGGGGCATCAAGCCGCCCGGTTCCGTTTGCAGCTTGGCGCAATCTTCCATTTCGGGGTGGGCGATGGAGATTTGGCCGTTCCAAAAGTTGGGCTTGCCGAGAATGAGATAGGTTTTGTCGTAGCGGAGATTGTCTTCGAGGCTTTTCGTGGCGTTGAACCATATCAGGGTGAGATAGCCCGTGCCGTCGCTGAATATGGCTTTAAGGCGTTTTTTCCTGCCGATGCCCTCTGTCTCTATGTCCACGATGCTGCCGCGCAGCTGCACGTAGGGCATTCCCTCCTTCAGGGTGCGTATGGTGTGTATCTCGCTGCGGTCGATATATTTATAGGGAAAGGTGTAGAGCAGGTCGCGGAAGGTGTGTGCGTTCAAGTCGTCCGCAAGGAGCTTTGCACGCACGGGGCCTACGCCTTTCAGGTATTTGATATCGGTGAGGAGGGAATTGGCAGGCATAATTCTGTAAATAAAACTGCCCCGCCGGCATGGCGGGGCAACCGTTGATTATATCGAGCCGGAAATCGTTACAACTTCTTATACTGCATGGCGCGGCGTGCATCTTCTACCTTTTCTTTGCCCACGAGGCGGCGGGCTATGGTGAAGGCAAAGGCTTCGGCGGCGGCCGGGCCGCAGGCAGTGATTACGTTCTCGTCTTCCACCACCATTTCGCCGGGCAAATGGTTTGCGCCGTGCAGGTGGGGCTCAAATCCGGGGTAGCACGTGGCCTCCTTGCCTTTCAAAACGCCGGCTTCTCCGAGCACCATGGGGGCGGCGCAAATGGCGGCGAGCAGCGTGCCCTTGTGATTGTGCTGCACAAGCGCCTGGCGCAGCAGGTCGCAGTTGAGCAGGGTCTTTGCAGCGGGCATACCGCCGGGCAGCACCAATGCCTGGGCGCTTTCAACCACGTTCTTACGGAAAAGGCCGTCAACTTTAAGGGTTAAGCCGTGGCCGCCGACAACGACACGCTTGCCTGTAATGCTCAGCAACTTCACTTCGAGCCCGCAACGCTGCAAAATATCGTATGCAGCAATGGTTTCTATCTCTTCAAAACCATCTGCCAAAAACAAATATACCATTGGTTGTAATTTAGTTGTAATTGAGTATATATATAATATTGTATGCGTCAAAATTTATTCTTGATGCAGAGCAGGTATTGCCTAATGGTTTCTTCGATGCCGAGATAGAGGGCTTCTGAAATCAAGGCGTGGCCGATGCTCACCTCGTCGAGGCAGGGCAAAGCCTGATGGAAGTATGCCAAATTCTGCAAACTCAAATCGTGGCCCGCATTCACGCCGAGACCAATCTGGCGGCTGTGCCCGGCTGTTTCGACAAACGGGCGCACGGCAGCCGCGCGGTCGGCGGCATAAGCGGCGGCATAAGGCTCTGTATAAAGTTCGATGCGGTCTGCCCCGGCCTGCTTGGCATAGTCTGCCATTTCGGGCAGGGCATCTATGAAGATGCTGGTGCGAATGCCGGCTTCGCGGAAACGCGCCGCCACGTCTGTAAGGAAGGAAAGGTTGGCTTTGGTGTCCCAGCCGTGGTTGGACGTGAGTTGCTCGGGACTATCGGGCACGAGCGTCACCTGCGTGGGCTTAACTTCCGTTACCAGCTGGCAAAACTCTTCCGACGGATAGCCTTCAATGTTGAACTCGGTGGAAAGGAGGGGCGCCAACGCCCTTACATCGGCACGCCTAATGTGCCGCTCGTCGGGACGGGGGTGAACCGTAATGCCCTGTGCGCCAAACTTCTCGCAATCGAGCGCAAACTGCACCACGTTCGGCGTGTCGCCGCCGCGGGCGTTGCGCAGCGTGGCTACTTTGTTGATGTTGACGCTCAGTTTTGTCATTTTCTCAGCGGGCATTTAGTTAGGGCATTGGTTTATAATGTGCAAAATTAGCAAAAATCCCCATATTCCTTATAGGACACTTAATAATTTAGCAATATTTATGATTTCTCGCGGTGATAATGGGGCAGAACCACCGCCGAGCGCTCTCTGGCCGCACGTTAGCCGAGCCCCAATGCGTGCTTGCCCGGCGCGGGCCGCAAGATAATTTTTGCTTTCTTGCTGAAAGTTTTTCCTTGCTGCTTGAAAATTTTTCCCGTCTTAAAGGAATTTTTTATTACAAAGTTTGTAACATGTATTAGAAAGTTTGTAACAAGCGTTACAAAGTTTGTAACGCATATTACAAAGTTTGTAACAAAAATTTCCTGCCTCATAGCAAAAAATATGTAGGGGATAGGAAAAAATATCTCGGGCTTAGTAAAAAATTTCCGCCTCGAAATTTCGGGGCGGAAAGCAGTGAATGCTATTTATTTGATACCTCGGCTGTCGAGGGCGGCGGCGTAGCGGCGGGCGTTGGCGAGGTGTTCGGCGTAGGTGGCGGCAAAATTGTGGGTGCCGGAGAAGTCTTCTTTGGCACACATATATATATATGGGTGTCGGGCGTAGTTGAGCACGCTTTCTACGGAAGATTTTGAAGGGAGGCAAATGGGACCCGGCGGCAACCCTTCAACGTGATAGGTGTTATAGGGACTTTCCACGGCGAGATGCTCGTGGAGAATGCGGCGCAGGTCGAAACGGCGCAGGGCAAACTTAACGGTGGGATCGGCTTGGAGCTTCATGCCCTGACGCAGGCGATTGATGTACATGCCTGCCACCATGGGTTTCTCTGCCTCGTTGGCCGTTTCCTGCTCCACGATGGAGGCGAGGGTGACAACCTCAGAAGGCGACAGACCTGCCTCGCGGGCTTTGAGGAGTCGCGCATCGGTCCAAAAGCGGCGGTAATTCTTCTTCATCTTCCGCAGCACGACAATCGGCTCTACAGTCCAGAAAACTTCATACGTGTCGGGGATAAAGAGGCAAGGCAGCGTGGAGGTGTCTACTTTGAACTCTTTCAGCTGGACCGTATCTCTGAAAAGAGCCATCCACGCGGCAGAGTCAGCTTGCAGGTTGGCGCCGAGCTTTGCCGCCAAGGCTTCCACGGTGCGCAGCGAGGCGGGAATGACGAGCCGCACGGGCGTTTGCTGTCCGGCGCGGAGGCGTCGGAAGATGCGGTAGATGCTCGTGCCGGGGTCTATGTCGTAGCGGCCGGGGTGCACATGCGCGCCATAGCGGCTTACTGTCATGAAACCGCGCAGCCCGAGCACGGAGAACGGTTCACCGATTTCATCCACCTTATAAAGCACGGAGTCGGGCGTATCGTCGGCATCAACAAAGAGCGAAACGGTCTGGCCCGTGCGGTTGGCGGAGATAAAGCCCAGCGACACGCCGCCCGCCAAAAGTGCGAGGCAGAGCGCGGCGAGGACAATCAGTTGTTTTTTCTTATTCAAGGTCATGTTTCATACGGCAAAGGGCGTGGTTGGCCACTTTTGCACCGCAAAAGTACGCTTTTTTGCACGAAAATCGCTTTTGTGTGAATAAAACCCCGCTTTCAAGGCAGAAAATCTATATTTTATTACTACTTTTGCACAAAATCGCGCACAATGTGCGGCTTTTTTCGTTTATCTCATCCAAAACCTACGATGAAACAATATCAAGACTTCGTCGGCATCATCGCGGAAAGCATCAAGCAGAATTGGGATCTCGATGCACTGACCGACTATCAGGGAGCAACGTTGCAGTATAAGGACGTAGCCCGCAAAATCGAGAAACTCCACATTCTTTTTGAAAATGCAGGCGTGAAGCCCGGCGACAAAATCGCGCTCTGCGGGCGTAACAGCGCCTGCTGGGCCACGGCATTCCTCGGCGTGCTTACTTACGGCGCGGTGGCTGTGCCTATCCTCCACGAGTTTAAGGCGGCGCAGGTGCACAACATCGTGAACCATTCGGAGGCGAAACTGCTCTTCGTAGGCGACATGGTATGGCCGGAACTCAACGCCGACGAGATGCCCGCGCTCGAAGGCATCATCAACATTCCCGACTACTCGCTCCTCGTGAGCCGCACCGTGCTCCTCACCGAAGCCCGCGAGCGACTCAACGAGTTCTTCGGCAAGAAATATCCGAAGTTCTTCCGCAAAGAGCATGTGAACTACACCGTCGCCGCCGGCGCGGACGACCTCGCGCTCATCAACTACACGAGCGGCACGACGAGCAACTCCAAGGGCGTCTTGATACCCTACCGCGCCCTGTGGTCGAACCTCGAATTTGCCTTCGAAGTGCTCGGCACTCGAGTGCACCGTGGCGACAACGTGATTTCGATGCTGCCGCTGGCGCACATGTATGGCATGTCCTTCGAGTTCATATTCGAGTTCATGCACGGTTGCCACGTGTTCTACCTCACTCGTATTCCCTCGCCCAAAATCGTACTTAAAGCCTTCGGCGAAATCAAGCCCACGATCATTATCTCCGTGCCGCTCATCATTGAGAAGATTATCAAGAAAAACGTGCTGCCGAAATTGCAGACGCCCAGCATGAAAGTGCTGCTCAAACTGCCCATCATCAGCACGAAAATCCGCGAGCGCATCCGCGAAAGCCTCGTGCAGGCCTTCGGCGGCAACTTCTACGAAATCATCGTGGGCGGCGCGGCGTTCAACAGCGAGGTGGAGAACCTTTTGCACAAAATCGGCTTCAACTACACCGTAGGCTACGGCGCCACAGAGTGCGCCCCGATTATCAGTTACGAGGACTGGCACAACTTTGCTCCCGGCTCGTGCGGAAAAGCCGCGCCGCGCATGGAAGTGCGTATCAACAGCGCAGACCCTGCAAACGTGCCGGGAGAAATCCTCGCACGGGGCATGAACACGATGCTCGGATATTTCAAAAACCCGGAGGCAACGGCGCAGACGATCGACAAGGACGGCTGGTACCACACGGGCGACCTCGGCGTGATGGACGCAGAGGGCAACATCTATATCCGCGGACGCATCAAGAATATGCTGCTCGGTGCATCGGGCCAAAACATCTACCCGGAGGAAATCGAGGATAAGCTCAACACGCTCCCCTACGTGTCGGAATGTATCGTTATCCAGAAAAACGAGAAGCTCTACGCGCTCATCTATCCCGACTATGAAGAAGCCGAGAAGAACGGGCTGGACGAAAATGGCCTTAACGAAGCGATGGAGCAAAACCGCAAGGAACTCAACACAATGGTGGCAGCCTACGAGCAAATATCGGGTTTCAAACTCTACAAGGAGGAATTTGAGAAAACGCCCAAGCGCAGCATCAAACGCTTCCTTTACGAAAACGCCGAAATCTGATGTGGTATCTATTTTCCACCACACATATATATAATATAGCATGCAACAACCACCAGCAAGCCCCGAAGTGCAGCAGATGGTGCTGCGCTCCGAAGGGTTGATAAAGAAATACGGCAAGCGCACCGTGGTAAACGGCGTCAGCTTCGACGTAAAACAAGGAGAAATAGTGGGATTGCTCGGGCCGAACGGCGCGGGCAAGACCACTTCTTTTTATATGACCACGGGCCTCGTGGTGCCCAACGGCGGCCGCATCTTCCTCAACAATGAGGAGATTACAAAAGACCCCGTCTATATGCGCGCCAAAAAAGGCATCGGCTACCTCGCGCAGGAAGCCTCCGTGTTTCGCAAGATGAGCGTGGAAGACAACATCGCCTCCGTGCTCGAAATGACGGGCCGCCCCAAGGAATACCAGCGCGAGAAGCTCGAAAGCCTCATCGCCGAGTTCCGACTGCAAAAGGTGCGCAAAAACCTCGGCGACCAGCTCTCAGGCGGCGAGCGCCGGCGCACAGAGATTGCCCGCTGCTTGGCCATCGACCCTAAGTTTATCATGCTCGACGAACCCTTCGCCGGCGTAGACCCGATTGCCGTGGAAGACATCCAGTACATCGTCTGGAAACTCAAAGACCGCAACATCGGCATTCTCATCACCGACCACAACGTGGAGGAAACGCTCTGCATCACCGACCGCGCCTACCTGCTCTTCGAGGGCCGCATTCTCTTTGAAGGCAAGCCCGAGGAACTGGCCGAGAACCAAGTGGTGCGCGACAAGTATCTCACGAATAGTTTCAAGCTGCGCAAGAAAGATTTCCAGCTCATCGGCCAGCAAAAGGGCATGTAATGGATTTCTTCGCGCTAATTTGTATTTTCCCTTAAATCTATCATAAAAGAAATGCTCTCCCCTATCCTCTTCGCCCTCGCCGCCGCTGCCACGCCCGACACCGTGGCGGTACAGACGGCCGTAGCCACAGAACCTTACGCGCTCCTCGCACCCTATCAAACCGAAGAGCGCAACTTCAACGGCAAGACCTTTGACCTCAAAGATGCGCTCGCCGACAACGAACGCCTTGCCACGGCCGACGTGCCCACACCCCTCACGCTCCGCAAAGGCGATGCCCTCGGCGGCGGCGACTACGCCGCGCTGCGCGTCATCAAGTTCCGCCTCACCGCCGAACGCTTCACGAAAGTGAAACTCAACGTCAAGACGCTCGCCAACCACAAGGTCTTCGTGGACGGCACCGACCACACGGGCAAGGACATCCTGCTCACACCGGGCGAGAAGACCGTGACCATGCTGGCGCTGACGAAGAAGGAAGACAAGGACAGTTTCAACGTGAGCATCATCGGCGAGCACGCCTCCGCGCTGACCGTAAACGCGGAAGGCAAGCACCCTTATTCTATGGCGGATATGTCGCTCGGCGAAAACATATATTCTGTATCGCTCTCGCGAAAAGGCACTTACCTCATCACATCTTATTACAACACAAAGCCCGACGGGTCGGGCGTTTACCGCACCGTGCTCACCGAAACGAAGAGCGGCAGGGAACTGCGCCGCGTGGAGGGCGTGCCGACGTGGAAATGGCTGACCAATCGCGAGGCATTCTACTTCACGCGCAATGCCGCCAAGGGCAAGGAACTCGTGACCTACGACCCCGCCACGGGGCGCGAGGAAATCATGGCGCAAGGCTTGCCCGACGGTTCTTACACGCTCTCGCCCAACGAGGACTACATCATCATTAACAAGAGCACCGACGGTGACAAGGACAAAACGCCCGACCTTAAAAAACTGCGGCAGCCCGACGACCGTATGCCCGGCTGGCGCAACCGCAACTCGCTCTACAAATACGACTTCAAGACGCACGCCCTGACGCGCCTCACCTTCGGCGAGCAGAGCGTATGGCTCAACGATATTTCCAGCGACGGACGCAGCCTTTTGCTCTCTTTCAACCGCTTCGACCCCACGAAAGCACCCTTCGACCGCAAGACTCTGGTGCGCATGGACGTTGCCACGGCAAAAGTTGACACGCTGCTCTGCGACACCACCTTTATCTCAAACGCCAAGTTCACGCCCGACGGCACAGCCTTGCTCATCTCCGCCTCGCCGGCGGCCTTCGGCGGCATCGGCGCGGAGGTGAAAGCGGGACAAACGCCACAAGCCTTCGACTATCGCCTCTTCCTCTACGACATCGCCGCGAAAAAGGCTACGCCGCTGCTGCCCGGCTTCGCGCCCTCGGTGGGCAGCTACCTCTGGGCAAAGGGCGACGGCAACATCTACTTCAAGGCCACCGACGGCTGCAACGAAAGCCTCTTCCGCCTCAATCCCAAGACGCTGCGCGTGGAGAAAATCCAGCTGCCCGTGAGCGTCGTGGAAAGTTTCTCCATTTCGAGCGACGAGCGCACGCCGCGCCTCGCGTTCAAGGGGCAGACGGGCGAGCGTGCCCGCGAGATGTTCCTCTGCACCCTCTCTTCCGCAACGCCTAAATGCACACGCATCGGCGAGGTAAACTTTGACCGTATCGCCGCAGAGGCAGCCATCGGCACGTGCCACGACTGGGCGTTCAAATCATCACGCGGCGACAGCATCAACGGCTTCTACTTCCTGCCGCCCAACTTCGATGCCGCCAAGAAATATCCCTTGCTCGTCTACTACTACGGCGGCTGCACGCCCACGGCCAAGCAGCTCGAATTTATCTACCCCTTGCAAGTCTTCGCCGCACAGGGCTACGTGGTATATGTCTGCGAGCCGAGCGGCTGCATCGGCTATGGGCAGGAGTTTGCCGCCCGTCACGTCGGCACGTGGGGCAAAGAGTCGGGCGACGACATCATAGAAGGCACGAAGGCCTTCCTTGCCGAGCACCCTTATGTTGATGCCAAGCGCGTGGGTTGTATGGGTGCGTCTTACGGCGGCTTCATGACGCAGTACCTGCAAACGCGCACCAATATCTTCGCAGCAGCCGTGTCGCACGCCGGCATCAGCAACATCGCCTCTTATTGGGGCGGCGGCTATTGGGGCTACTCTTACGGCGAGTGCGCCCAGTACGGCAGCTATCCTTGGAACAACCCCGACATGTATGTCAAGCAGTCGCCGCTCTTCAACGCCGACAAAATCCACACGCCCCTGCTCCTGCTCCACGGCACCGTGGACACCAACGTGCCTACCACGGAGAGCCAGCAACTCTTCAACGCTTTGCGTATCCTCGGCCGTGAGGTTAGTTACGTTCAGGTAGACGGAGAGAACCACGTGATTGGTAACTTCAAGAAGCGTATGACGTGGCAAAGCGTCATCTTCGCCTGGTTTGCCAAATATCTGAAAGGCGAACCCGAATGGTGGAACGAGCTTTATCCCGAGAACAAGTAAACCGCCCGCGCCGCCCGCTATGAAACGCCTGCTCCGCCTGTCACTGCTGCCGCTCCTCTCGATAGCCTTGGCATTCTCTTGCCAGAAAATCGAACTGCCCGACGGCACGGCCGACGAGGGCGCGCAGAACGCAGCGGGCGGCGGCAATGGCGCTTCTCCCTCCCTCGACACGAGCAATGCGCTCACCGTGGCAGAAGCGATGCAAAGGACAGCCGACGGCAGCGAGGTGGTCATCAAGGGCTACATCGTTGGTTATACAACAAGCTCGATGAACTACCCCTCGTTCTCTACCCCCAACGACAAGCCGAATACTAATATGCTGCTGTCCGATACGCCCGACGAATTCGACGAACTGTGCTGCCTGCCCGTTGAACTGCCCACGACAGGCAGAAACCTGCGCGGCCTGCTCAATCTTTACGACCATCCCGAATATTTCAACCAGTACATCGCCATTCAAGGCAAGCTGACCACCTATTTCCGCGTTGTCGGACTGAAAAGCCCCACGGCATTCGCCTTCATCGCCCCGCCTGAAAATAGCGGCGGCGGCAATGAAAGCGGCGACGGCGACGAGGAGGAGGACGACGAGGACCAAGGCGACGGCGACGAGGAAGAGGAAAAACCAGACAGCACCCAAACCGACGGTAAAAACTACCCGCAAATCAGCGATTCCCTCACTATCATAGCAGGAAGATGACTTTTTTTCGGGAAATTGTTTGGCAGGTTGAAAAAATCCTCGTACTTTTGCACTGCTTTCCGATAAGGGAACGCGAAAGGAAGTTTGGGTGAGTGGCTGAAACCACCAGTTTGCTAAACTGACGTACGGGTTTAACCGTACCGGGGGTTCGAATCCCCCAGCTTCCGCATATGGCGCTTTCATCTAACGGTTAGGATACATGCCTCTCACGCATGGTATACGGGTTCGATTCCCGTAGGCGCTACTCAAAGGTTAGAAAGAAAAGGATTGATAACGACTTAAACCCGTATCAATCCTTTTTTCTTTAATAAGTTTTCGGGCGTACCCTTCGCGCCAACGAATAAATTTTATGCGTTGGTTGGATTAGGAATTAATAATGATAAGGTATTAACTGCCTGGAAGGCAGTACGGAGCGAAGCGACGATAACCGGGGACGCAGTCCTCGGTTGAGGCTATTGCACAAGTTCTGCCTGGAAGGCAGTACGCCTGTGGCGATGTAAAAAGTGCCTGTCCTGTGGCGTAGTGCCTTCCAGGCACATCGTCCTTTCCTTGCCCCTCCGGGCACTTCGTACCCGGTTATCGTCGCTACGCTCCGTAGTGCCTTCCAGGCACTTAACACTAAAATTAACCAACAGGTATATATATAATATTGTATGGCACTTGTTTCCCCCTCCCTGCTTTCTGCCGACTTCGGCAACCTGCAACGCGACATCGAGATGCTTAATAGTGGCGCGTGCGACTGGTTTCACCTCGACGTGATGGACGGCGTGTTTGTTCCCAACATATCTTTCGGTTTCCCCGTTATGGAAGCCATGGCGCGCGCAGCGCAGAAGCCGCTCGACGTTCACCTGATGATTGTGGAGCCGCAGAAGTTCCTGCCGCAAGTCAAGGCGCTCGGCGCAAAAGTGATGAACGTGCACTATGAGGCCTGCACGCACCTGCACCGCGTGGTGCAGCAAATCAAGGACGCAGGCATGATGGCGGGCGTGACGCTCAATCCCCACACGCCAGTCTGCGTGCTCGAAGAAATTGCGGCCGACCTCGATCTCGTAATGCTCATGTCGGTAAACCCCGGCTTCGGCGGACAGAAATTTATCGCCCACGCCGTCGACAAGACGCGCCGCCTGCGCGAACTCCTCGACCGCAGAGGCTCGAAAGCCTTGATTGAAATAGATGGCGGCGTGAACCGCGAGACGGGCAAACTGCTCGTAGATGCCGGCGCAGACGTGCTCGTGGCAGGCAGCGCCATTTTCAAAGCCCCCGACCCCGAGGCCGAAGTACTCGCCCTGAAAGCACTCACAAGGTAGTTTTTATTTCCCAACCACAAAATGCTGACAATTCCTCCCCTGATTACTGAAACGGAGCGCGAGCTTTTGCAAAACCTCATTGCAAACGCCAAGCGCATACTCATTTGCGGGCATCGCGGTCCCGACGGCGATGCCGTTGGCTCCGCGCTCGGCTGGGCAGATTATCTGAAACGCCTCGGAAAGGAGACGGTCGTCATGATGCCCAACCCCTTCCCCGATTTCCTGCGCTGGCTGCCCGGCATTCAGGACATCACCTTCTATATGCGCCACGAAACGGAGGCGACACAGGCCATCAAGAACTGCGACCTCGTGTTTTGCCTCGACTTCAACGCCCTCCACCGCCTTATGGAAATGGGCGACGTGATTGCCGCGCACAATGCGCCGCGCGTCATCATCGACCACCACCTCAACCCCGACCGCAACGCCGCCGCGCTCACCATTTCGCACCCCCAAATGTGCTCCACCTGCGAGGTAGTGCTGCGCCTGCTGCTGCAACTCGGCGGCTACGAGGACATGGGCAACCGCGCCGCCGCCGCGCTCTACACGGGCATGATGACCGACACGGGCGGCTTTACCTACAACTCCAACAGCCCCGAAATCTATCAGCTCATCAGCCTCCTGCTGGCAAAGGGCATCGACAAGGACAAGATTTACCGCAACGTATTCAACACCTACTCCGAGTCGCGCCTGCGCCTCACGGGATATATCCTTTACAAAAAGCTCGACTTCTACCAAGACCGCCGCGCCTCGATCTTCACCCTCACGCGCAGCGAAATGACGCGCTTCAACTTCATTCGGGGCGACGCCGAGGGACTGGTGAATATGCCGTTGCAGGTAAAGGGCATGCGCCTCAGCATTTCCCTGCGCGAGGACACGGAGCGCGACGTGGTGCGCGTGAGCCTGAGGAGCGTTGACGATTTTCCCTGCAACAAGATGGCGGAAGAGTTCTTCAACGGCGGCGGCCACCTCAACGCCTCTGGCGGCGAACTGCCCTTCCCCCTTTCCGAAGCCGTCAAGACTGCCGAGCGCGCCATCGAGGCTTACGCCCATTTGCTTTGAACATCTAAAAAATAAGACATACCCCACGCACCTGCAACCGCCCGACGCTTGCAGGTGCGTTAATTATTAGTAAAAGCGAGTTTTTCAAAAGGCTGATTAACAGCAATAGTAACCTGCAACTCACTAAATGAACAGAAATTCAGCTCTTGCGGGGAAAAGAAAAGGCAAGTACCTTTGCACCGTTATTTATCACTAAAACTAAAAGAAATGAGCCAACTGAAAATCAAACAAAAGGGCAATGGATATGCCGTTGCAAGCGTGGGAGATCTCGCCACATTCGGCGGAAAGGTTTTTTTGAAAGATGCCTTGTCGCTCACCGGCATAGAAGTATCTTTCGGCACATTGGCGGCAGGCGAGGCTGTGCCTTTCAACCACAAGCACAAACAGAACGAGGAACTCTATATCGTGCTTAGCGGCACGGGCGTCTTTACGCTCGACGGCGAGGACATTGCCGTTGAAAGCGGCGACGCGTTGCGTATCGACCCGAACGTGGTGCGCTGCAACCGAAACACCGGCGCGACGCCCTTCACCTACATCTGCATACAGGCAAAGGCTAACTCCTTGGAACAATGCACTGCAACGGACGGAGTTATCCTCTAAATCAGGGAAACTAACGAACACGGAAACGGAAGGAACCACAATAAGGCGGGGTTTCTTCCGTTTTTTCTATATAAACAACTGCATATGATTAAAGATTTAGAGGTACAAGACGTGCTCTTTCCCGAATGTCCCGTGCGCAACATCATAGCGCGAGTGGGCGACAAATGGTCTCTGCTCGTGCTCCACACGCTTTGCAACCGCGAAGCCAACATGCGATTTTCCGCCCTCCGCAAAAGCCTGCCCGACATCTCGCAGAAAGTACTCTCCGTGACGCTTCGCCATCTTGAAGAAGACGGCATGGTGCAACGTTTCGCCTTCCCCGAAGTGCCGCCGCGCGTGGAGTACGCCATCACGCAGCGCGGCCTTTCCTTCATGCACGCTTGCCGCCCCATGATAGACTGGGCATTCGCCAACTTTGCCGACATCATCGAAAGCCGGAAACGCCATTCATAGCATTCCCCCTTTCACCCTTGCAACATCTTGCTCCACACAACCGACTGCTTCTGCCAACGAACGACGGCTTGCTTTGACAGCCGGCGGCACAGCGCAGCGCATTTTGGCGGCACGGGATTTTCTACTTATCTTTGCCCTAGCAGAAAGAGGAAGAGCGCAGGCTTTTCCTCTTTTCGTGTTTTTAGGGCCAACTATCATATTATGAGCGGAAAAATTATCTTATATGAGCGTGAAAATTATAAGCAAGCCCGTAAAAATTTGCTCCTTTATAATTTTTCCGATGTGCTTTATCGTGAAAATTTCCTTGAAATCCGCAGGATTTATCTCGGAGCAAATTTCTGCTGTCTTAATTATCCCTAAATTTTCAAGCAAACGCTCCTTAACGATTGCAAATGCGTAATCAACTCTCTGCGCAGAGCGTGCCGCGCCCTTAACAGATTTTCGCTCCTTTCATATTGGACGGAGCAGCGAAACGGCAGGAAGCATTTTCAGCCTCCCCAAAGGCGCAGCGCAAAAAAATAGCATTTCCCTTTTTGCCATATAAGAAAATGTTTATAACTTTGCAGCGCAAAAACCAAAAAGCAACACGGGTAAGTGCTGTACGGCCAGCTCCCTTCGAATCCTCCAGGGCTTGACCGCAGCAAAGGTAGTTGGTTGTAGCGGCGCGATGCAGTGAGCTTACCCACCCGCCTCTTTAGCTCAGTTGGCCAGAGCACGTGATTTGTAATCTCGGGGTCGTTGGTTCGAATCCGACAAGAGGCTCAAAAAGAAGGAAGTCATTTGACTTCCTTCTTTTTTTGTTTTCTGCGCGTTTCAGTAGATTTGAGCAAATCATAGCAGGGACGTTTTGCAAAACGCCTCCCCTGCGAGCGAGCCCACATGATTCTTGATTATATTTGCCCACGTCGTGGGCAAATAAAACCAACGTTTGTGCAAGGCGAGAGCAGAAGACAAGTTTACTTGGATTATGCCGAGCCGCAGCCAAACGTCTGTTGAAAACGAACGTTTGATTGGGCACGTAAGCAATCCAACTCTATCCATAAGGCCAGAGATGTCAAAGAGATTCTGCTAACGCGGCATCTATATATATAAATATGCGTGCGCTTTGCTGCGGAGAAAATACGTAATAATTTTTTTGCACTTTCGTAAACATCGCTTAACTTTGTACCTGAAAAAATGTTTTTCCTCTATTTTCTCTTATGGATTTAATGTATTTAGGGATTCTCATATTCCTGTGCCTGCTTGCGACCTTCGACCTCTCGGTCGGCGTAGCCAACGATGCTGTAAACTTCCTAAGTCCGGCGGTGGGCACGAAAGCCGCCAAGTTCCGCACTATTCTCACAGTTGCCGCACTTGGCATTTTTGTAGGCGCCTCCACGTCGAGCGGCATGATGGACATCGCACGCCACGGTATCCTCAACCCGCATTATTACACTTTGGACGACGTGATGTGCATCTTCCTCGCCGTGGCGGCGACGGACGTTATTCTCCTCGACATCTTCAACACGCTGGGTATGCCCACCTCTACCACGGTGTCGATGGTGTTCGGCCTTCTGGGCGGCAGCACCGCACTTGCCATGAGCAAGATGACGGCGGCGGGCCACACGTATGCCGAACTCATCAACACGGACAAGGCGTTGAGCGTAATTATCGGCATTTTCCTGAGCGTTGCCATAGCCTTCGTGTTCGGTTTAATCGTGATGTGGATTGCGCGTATCGTGTTCACATTCAACTATAAGAAGCACCTGCGTTGGAGCATTGCTATATTCGGCGGCGTGGGCGTTACGTCCATCTTCTATTTCCTGCTCGTGAGTGGCTTGCGCAACAGCCAGATCCTGAGCAGCATCGGCTGGACGCCGGATTGGATTGACGCGCACAAGGGCACTATCCTGCTCGTCAGTTTCGCGGCATTCACGGTGCTGATGGAACTGCTGCACTTGCTTAAAGTAAATATTTTCAAAATCATCGTGCTCTTCGGAACATTCTCGCTGGCCATGGCCTTTGCGGGCAACGACCTCGTGAACTTTATCGGTACGCCGCTCGCCGGCTTGGAGGCATTCCTCGACTTCAGCCATAACGGCGCGGGGCAGAATGGCGAGCAATACGTAGTGCACGTGCTGGCCGGCGACTCTACCCTGCCAGGCAAGCAGTGGTTCCTCATCGGCGCGGGCATTATCATGACCGTGGCCATCTGCACCTCTAAGAAGGCGCATAAGGTGATAGAGACTTCCGTGAGCCTGTCGCGGCAGGACGACGGCGAGGAAGTGTTCAGTTCCTCGAAAATCGCCCGAAAGACAGTGCGCTCGGTACTTGCCACCACGGCACAGATATCTAAATTCGTGCCCGAACGCGCGAAGAAATGGATTGATTCGCGTTTCGACACAGAAGAAGTGCAGCTCAACGAAGGCGCAGCGTTCGACCTCGTGCGCGCTTCGGTGAACCTCGTTTTGGCAGGCTTGCTGATCGTTATCGGCACCACGTTCCAACTGCCGCTCTCCACAACCTACGTGGCGTTTATGGTAGCAATGGGTTCGTCGCTCGCCGACCGCGCTTGGGGTCGCGAAACTGCTGTTTACCGCATCACGGGCGTGATTACCGTGATCGGCGGCTGGTTCATCACAGCCGGCGCGGCCATGCTGCTCAGTTTCTTCATCGCCACCATCAACCACCTGGGCGGCTTCATTGCCATGCTGGTGGTGATTGCCACAGTGGCATTTGTCATCATCAACAACAACCGCAAGTTCAAGAAGAAGCAAGACAGCGAGAACGTCGACCTCGTGTTCCGCCAGTTGGTGCGCAGCCACGACAAGGAAGAAATATGGCAGTTGCTGCTGCAACACGTGCGCGAAACGCAGGGCACGCTCATTGACTTCACGCGCCAGGCTTTCCGCGACATCACCTACGGATTGATGCACGAGAACATCAAGTCGCTGCGCACCGCTGCCGCTGCTATCGAAGAGGAAAAGAGCGTGTGGAAACGCTATCGCCGCAAGGAGATATTGGGTATGCGCAAAATCGACTACCTGCTTGCCGTGGAGAAAAACACGTGGTTCCACCTCGGCTGCAACAACGCCACACAGATAATTTATTGTCTCAAGCGTATGCTCGAGCCTATTAACGAGCATGTGGACAATAACTTTAATCCGATGCCGCAGGAATACGTGGAAGAATTTATCCCGATATGCAACGACGTGGAGCAACTGCTCGAAAACGTGTCGCGCATGATCCGCTCCGGCAATTTCTCCAACGCCGACGAATACCTCGTTGAGGGCAACGCCATCAAGAGCCGTATCTCGCAAATCCGCCACAAGCAACAGGAACAAATCCAGAAACTCGACAACAACATACGCACCACCCTGCTCTATCTGAGCACGTTGCAAGAAACGCAAGAGTTAGTAAGCATGGCCCGCCACTTGCTCCGCGCCAGCAAGAGGTTCCAGGTGTCGTAAACTTGGCTGTTTTTCTTGACAAAAACAGTAAAAACCGCTTGCCCTGTGTGGCTATCGCTTGCCTTATCCGATAAACCCCGAGCCTGAAAACAGTGCTTTCGTCTCGTGATTTATCTGCTAAGGCGGCGGTCGGTTCCCGCCCGCCCACACAGGACAAGCAAAAAAACAGAAAAAAGTAAAGCATTCCTTCTTTGCTTTTACAATAAAAAGAAATTGTCAACTTTTTTCTGTTTTTTGCTTGCCGAGTTTGAAGCGGGCGGGAACCGACCGCAGACGCAGGAATTAAGGACAAGCGTGAGCCGATTAGGCTCACAGGCTTGGCGTTAAGACCGGCGGCAGGCCCTTGGGCTTCAAACGAAGCAAGCGGTTTTGAATGTTTTTGTCAAAAACCCCAACACACTGAATGAGCATTTTATAACTATGCACCACCTCATACGCTCCAACATATATAAGTTGCTCGACAACCCTGCCGATAACAACAAGCCGGCAGAGGGAAAAGCCGCGCCGTCGCCCTTCGACCGTTTCGAGGGACTGCGTGGCATCAATCCCGCGTGCATCTTCGGGCCTTATGCCACGGGCGTAGCAGGACTGATTGACCTGATGATGCGCGTCTTTTGCACACCGCAATACGACAATATCCTGATTGCCCGCCCCTGCGACGAGGCGTGGTTGCGGTTGGCAAGGTTCAACGACGTGGAATATCGCTGCACGGACATCGCCTCTGACCTCACGCCCGATGCCGCCGCCATTAAAACCACAAAGAACAATCGCAGCAAACTCCTGCTGCTCAGCCACCCGAACAGCGTGCTCGGCAGCCTTGTAGGTACAGAGCGGGCAAGAGAAATTGCGGCGGATTTCGAGGGGCTGACCGTTGTGGACGAAAGCCTGCTCGACTTCTCCGGCAAGCCCTCCCTGCTGCCGCTGCTGAGCGAGAACAGGCGCATTGTTATCCTGCGCAGCGTGTACCGCCAAAGCACCGATGAGCAGCCGCTCGGCTTTGCCATCGCCGCGCCCGAGACGGTGCGGGTGTTGCAAAAGGCAGGCACGCTGCTCGGCACATACGACCCCGACTGGCAAGCGGCGGCTAACCGGCAGAAAGCCTACAACGACGTACACACCTGGCGCTGCACCCTCATCGACGAACGGCGCAAAGTAGCCCCCGCCATTGCCCAACTGCCCGTCTGCACCGGAGTGCTGCCCGGTTTCGGCGACTTCGTGGTGGCGCGCTTCAAGAACGCCGAGCGCGTGGCGCAAAGGCTCGCCGAGGAAGGCATACCTTTCAAGAAGCTCACGGAACTGGAAGGCTACGACGACTGTCTGCGCCTGCCCATACGCCTGCCACACCAAAACTCCGAACTGCTGCGCGTGCTGCGCACACACAACCTGCATTGAAAGGCCAGTAGGGGCGGTTTTCAAAAACCCCCCTACTCGGATAAGACGAGCCATAGAAAGCAACAGGCATTCCCGCATAGTTTACTCGTAAACTCGTTTCTTGTTTGCCAAAACCGTTACAAAAATGCTAAATCTCGAAAAATACGGGAGGAAACGGCATTTTATGCGCAGAAAACAGGCTTTCTTTTATGGGAAAAATATAAATTTGCCGTAATAAAGCACCCAAAGCAAACAACAACTCTTTTCAAAATATTAAACCACCATGAAAAAGACAATTTTGGTGACTGGCGGTACCGGTTTCATCGGTTCGCACACCACCGTAGAACTGCAAAACGCCGGTTACGACGTTGTAATTGTGGACAATCTCAGCAACTCGCAAGCAGATGTCGTAGACGGCATCGAGAAAATCACGGGCATTCGCCCCGCCTTCGAGGAAGTAGACTGCTGCGACCTCGCCGGTCTTGAAGCCGTTTTCCAAAAATATCCCGGCATTCAGGGCATTATCCACTTCGCCGCTTCCAAGGCAGTGGGCGAAAGCGTGGAGAAACCCCTGATGTACTACGAAAACAACCTCCTCAGCCTCATCAACCTCTTGAAACTGATGCCCAAGTACGACGTTAAGGGTATCATCTTCTCTTCTTCCTGCACCGTTTACGGCCAGCCCGATCCCGAAAACCTGCCCGTTACGGAAGAAGCCCCGATCAAGAAGGCTGAAAGCCCCTACGGCAACACAAAGCAAATCAACGAGGAAATCGTGCAGGACTACGTGAAGAGCGGCGCACCCATCTCCGCTATCCTGCTGCGCTACTTCAACCCCATCGGCTCGCACCCCTCTGGCATCATTGGCGAAATGCCTAATGGCGTTCCCGCTAACCTTATCCCCTACCTCACGCAAACGGCTATCGGCATCCGTCCCTGCCTCTCCGTGTTCGGCGATGACTACGACACGCCCGACGGCTCCTGCATCCGCGACTTCATCTACGTGCTCGACCTCGCTAAGGCACACGTGGCAGCCATGGCACGCATTCTCGAAGGCAAGAACACCGAACCCGTGGAAATCTACAACGTGGGCACGGGCAACGGCGTGAGCGTGTTCGAACTGATTAACACGTTCGAGAAATGCACCGGCGTGAAACTCAACTACAAGGTTGCTCCCCGTCGCCCGGGCGACATCGAAAAGGTTTGGGGCAACGTGGATAAGGCCAACAAGGTGCTCGGCTGGAAAGCCGTTCACACGCTCGAAGAAGCCCTCTCTTCTGCTTGGAACTGGCAGAAAGTGCTGCGTGAGCGCGGCATCATGTAAGCCATAAACGACATACGGATACCATCGGCAGGCATATCCTTGGGAAAGGACATTCCAAGCCAATGGTATCCGTTTTTATAGATATTGGAGAACTCTATATAGAATAAAACTCCCCTAAAAAGAAATGCCTCCCTATTACCTCATCGAAGAAGACCTGCTGCGGCGCAACCTCGCGCTCATCAAAAGCATTGCCGACCGCGCCGGCGTGGAGTTTATCCTCGCCTTCAAGGCCTTTGCCCTTTGGAAAACCTTTCCCATATTCCGCGAATACATCTCTCACACCACTGCATCGTCACCCTATGAGGCGCGGCTTGCCTTCGAGGAATTCGGCTCAAAGGCACACACTTATTCCCCAGCATACGAAGAGGACACTTTCGAGGACATCATAAAGTATAGCAGCCACATCTCGTTCAACTCGCTCACGCAATTTGCCCGTTTCGCGCCGCGCGCCTCGGCAGCCGGCGTGTCGTGCGGCTTGCGCATCAATCCCGAGTACAGCGAGATAGAGACAGAACTCTATAACCCCTGCGCCCCCGGCTCGCGCTTTGGCATCACCGCCGACAAAATGCCGGAAGTCCTGCCCGAAGGCGTTGAAGGCTTCCATTGCCACTGCCATTGCGAAAGCACATCGTACACCTTGGAGCATACCTTGGAGCATATAGAAAGCAAGTTCGGCAAATGGCTCGACAAAATAAAATGGCTCAACCTCGGCGGCGGACATCTCGTGACGCGCAAAGACTACGACACGGAGCACCTCATCGGCCTGCTCAAAGCCCTGCGGCAAAGGCATCCCAACCTTAGCATCATTCTCGAGCCGGGCTCGGCTTTTGCCTGGCAAACGGGGCCGCTCGTGAGCGAAGTGGTGGACATCGTAGAAAACAGCGGCATAAAAACCGCCATACTCAACGTCAGCTTCACCTGCCACATGCCCGACTGCCTCGAAATGCCCTACCACCCCGCCGTGCGCGGCGCGGAAACGCTCGCAGATGAAGCGGCGAAAGGACTGGAAACGGCAGAGAACGTGTACCGCCTCGGCGGCAACTCCTGCCTCTCGGGCGATTTCATGGGTTACTGGCGGTTTGAAAAACCGCTGCGCGTAGGCGACGCCGTTATCTTTGAGGACATGATACACTACACGACCGTCAAGACAAACATGTTCAACGGCATACCCCACCCCGCCCTCGCCATAAAGCGCAGCAACGGCACGATAGAAACGCTCCGCACTTTCCGTTACGAAGATTACCGAGACAGAATGGACTGACCACTCGATACACAATATTATATATATAGACACAGAAAAATGAAAGAGACCAACCTCCCTGAAAATGCCTTCCGCGAACTGAAAGAAGGCGAACAGTACGAACCGTTGATGAAGCCCGGACGCACTTACCGCGAGGTAACGCCGTGGTCCATATTCTGGGGCTTGCTCATGGCCGTCATCTTCTCGGCCGCAACGGCCTATCTCGGCCTTAAAGTGGGGCAAGTGTTTGAAGCCGCCATTCCCATCACGATTATCGCCGTGGGCCTCTCCGGCGCAACGCACCGCAAAGACCCGCTCGGCGAAAACGTCATCATCCAAAGCATCGGTGCCTGCTCGGGCATGATTGTGGCCGGCGCCATCTTCACCCTGCCCGCGCTCTACATACTCCAAAACAAATATCCCGACCTGACCGTGAACTTCATGCAGGTGTTCCTCGCCTCGCTCTTGGGCGGCGTGCTCGGTATCCTGTTCCTCATACCTTTCCGCAAGTATTTCGTGAAAGATATGCACGGCAAATATCCGTTCCCCGAGGCGACTGCCTCCACGCAGGTGCTGCTGTCGGGCGAGAAGAGCGGCAACCAAACGATGCCGCTGCTCGTGGCAGGTCTAATCGGAGGGCTGTATGACTTTGCCGTGGCTTCGTTCGGCGCGTGGACGGAGAATTTCACGAGCCGCGTCACGGAATTCAGCGCTATGCTCACGGAAAAGACCAAAGTGCTGTTTAGCATCAACACGAGCGCGGCACTCCTCGGCATGGGCTATATCGTAGGCCTGAAATACGCCGCAATCATCTGCGCCGGTTCGGTGCTCGTGTGGTGGCTTATCGTTCCCGGCATCGCCTTCATCTTCCCCGACCTCGAAGTGACGGCCGGCGTAACGGCTGCAAGCGCGTCGGCCGAGCAACTCTTCTCTTACGCCAAGAGCATCGGCATTGGCGGCATCGCCATGGCGGGCATCATCGGTGTGGTGAAAAGCCGTGGCGTGATTAAGAGCGCGTTCAGTTTGATGGGCAAGGTGTTCCACAAAGGCGGACAGGAAGAAGAAACGCAGCGCACGCAGAAAGACCTTTCGATGAAAATCATCGGCATCGGTTCGCTGCTCACAATCATCGCCACCGCCCTCTTCTTCTACTTCGACGTGATGAGCGGCAACCTGCTCTTCACGGTAGTGGGCATTGTCATCGTGGCCGTCATCGCCTTCCTCTTCACCACCGTTGCCGCCAACGCTATCGCCATCGTCGGCTCCAACCCCGTAAGCGGCATGACGCTGATGACGCTCATTCTGTCCTCCATCATCATGGTGCTCGTAGGCCTGAAAGGCACGGGCGGCATGGTAGCGGCACTGATTATGGGCGGCGTGGTTTGCACCGCCTTGGCCAGTGCGGGCGCGTTCATCACCGACCTCAAAATAGGCTATTGGCTCGGCAGCACGCCGAAGTATCAGGAAACTTACAAGTTCCTCGGCATCCTCGTATCGGCAGCCACCGTGGGCGGTGTGATTATGATTTTGAACAAGGCCTACGGCTTCACGCCCGACAACGCCGACGTTATGGCCGCTCCGCAGGCCCGCGCCATGGCTGCCGTGATTGAGCCGCTGATGTCTGGGGAGGGCGCACCGTGGCTGCTCTACGGCATCGGCGCAGTCATCGCCCTCGTGCTCAATGCCTGCGGCATCTCCGCCCTTGCGTTCGCCCTCGGCATGTTCATTCCCTTGCAACTCAACCTGCCCCTCATCGTGGGCGGCGCAGTGAACTATTTCGTCACCACGCGCTCCAAGGACGCTGAGGTGAACCGCCAGCGCGGCGAAAAGGGCACGCTCCTCGCCTCGGGCTTCATAGCCGGCGGCGCACTGATGGGCGTTGTCAGCGCGGCATTGCAGTTTGGCGGCGTGCAGCTCGCGCTCACCGAATGGACGCAGACGGCATGGGCTGAATGGCTCTCGCTGGCCATGTATGCCGCACTCATTATATATTTATATAAGGCTTCTTTGAAAATCAAATAAAGGCTTAGGAAAGAGCATTTGAGAAACACTCTGAAAAATATTATACGCGTTACGATCGGTACACTCTTGACGGTGTACCTCGTAACGCTTTTTGTTTTTAATTTCTCACCTGCTCGCCGCTGGATAACCGACAAGGCCGAAAATGCCTTACAAGAACTGTTGCAAACAAAGGTCGAGATAGAAGACATCGAGGCAGGCCTTTTCAACCGCCTCTCGCTGAAAAATGTCACGGTCTATGACCAGAGCGGCAAGCAGATGCTCAAAGCGAAATTTATCTCCGCCAAAATAGAATGGCGGTCGCTCGTGAAAGATGCCGTGACGCTGCGCACGGTCTCCGTGCTCGACGGCAACTTCACGCTCTACAAACCGGCAGCAAACCGTCCTGCCAACTTCCAATTCGTGCTCGATGCCTTTGCCTCGAAAGACAAGTCGAAACCGTCGAGTCTCAACCTTGGCATCAACTCGCTCATACTGCGCCGATGCAAGGTGCGCTACGACGAATACGCCAAACCCCGAACGCCCCAGACTTTCAACGCCGCCCACCTCGCCCTGAGCGGGATAGACGCGAACATCAGCCTGAAAAAAATCTCGACAGACAGTCTTAATCTCCGCGTTCGCCATTTGGCTGCAAAGGAACAATGCGGACTGGACTTGCGAGAACTGACCTTCATCGTACAGGCCAATAGGAAAGCCGCCCTTTTGAAGAACCTCAACATCGAGGTCGGCGACTCTCACATTCGCCAATCCGAACTGCGCCTCACCTATGATGCTGTAAAGGACTGGGGCGACCTGTCCAACACGCTCTCTGCTACGGGTTCGCTGGCCGACATCACGGTGGCGACGGCCGACATCGCCCTCTTCGTGCCCGCGCTCCGCCCATTGCCGCTCACGTTGTCGCTCTCAATGGACTATCGCTTGCAACCCCAGAGCGGCGAATTCCGTAATATCAGCATCAAGGAAAGTCAGACGAACGCCTCCATCACGGGCGACTGTGCCCTTGCCTGGAACAAGTCGGGACTGCGCCGCGCCGACGCAACGCTGACAAACGCCACAGCCACGCAGGGACTTTTGAAGAAAATCTGCGAAGCATACATCAAAAACGCTGAGACGCAGAAAAAGATTTTGCTCTGCGGAATTGCCACCCTCAATGCCCGCGCTGCCTATCGCCCCGACGGCGAAAGCACCGCCGATTTCGGCATTACCACCGATGCAGGCGGGGCAAAAGGCAAACTGGCGATGGTGAAGAAAGACATTAAGGGCAAAATCAGCATCGATGGCTTAGACCTTGCGAAGATTATCGGCACTGAAAAACTGCCGCAAAGCCTTTCTGCTGAAATAAAAGGCAACGCTGTACTTCCCGAAAAGAGCCAGGGCGTGCCCGACCTGAACATTCAGGCCACTATTCTCAACGCGCGAAACAAGGACTACGATTTACGCAACATCGCGCTTACCGGCAAATGGCAAAAGGGACGCTTCCGCTTTGACCTGAAATCGGACAACGCGCCCGCCGCCCTGCAACTAAACGGCAGCGGCTTCTACAACGGAAAAACGGCACGCAACCTCGCCCTCTCTGCCAACGTGGGCATGCTGCGTCCCGCCGCACTCGGTTTCCCAATCAAAGGACGCGACGCGAGTATCTCGGGGAAAATAGAAGCCGCGCTTGACCGCCTCACTGCTAATCAGCCGAATGGTTTCCTGAAAATCGACGACTTTTATTTTGCCTACAACGACAGCACGCCTTGCACCGTCAGGAACCTGCGCCTCAACGTGAAGCCCGCCAAGGACGGCAGCGACATCAACCTTACCAGCGACTTCCTCAACCTTACCTTCAACGGGCAACTTTCGCTCCCGAAACTTAAAACCGTGTACGAGGACATGCTCGCCGCAGCCCTGCCGCAACTGCACACGGAAAAGAGCAACCCATCGCCCGAACACGACTGGACATTCAGCATGAGGCTCAAAAACACAGACTTCTTCAAGCACGTGCTGCTCCTGCCATTGGAAACAGAGGGCGACATTGCCGCAAACGGCATTTTCCGCAACCACGCACGCACGTCCTTCTTCCAACTCTTCACGGACGGCATTGACTACAACGGGCAGAAGTTCAAAGATTTGCGACTCTTCGTGAAAGGAGAGAAAGATTGCTACAACTGCCTGCTGCAAACAGACCGCGCACTCGGCGGCAATAATTATAAATGGGTGGCTGAACTGCAAACCGACAGCGGGAAACTGGCCACCAACGTGCAATGGCGTAATCCGGAAGCCGCCAAGCATTTCGGCGAAATCGACCTCCTCACGGAGTTCTCAAAGGGCGCGGCAGACGAGACGAAAATATCTACGAAGGTCAATCCCACACTCTTCACCATAGGCGATACAATCTGGAACATCGCCTCGGGCCTTGTGGAAGTGGAGGGCAAGGCGGTGGAGATAAACAACCTGCGCCTGAAACACGACGACCAATGGCTGGCAGTCAACGGTAAATTGGGCAAGGGCGAGAATGACTCCATCGTGGCGCGGCTGCGCAAGATTGACGTGGCGTATATCCTCGGGCTGGTGAATTTCCACACGGTCGAATTTACGGGACAAGCCACAGGACGCGCCGTTGTGAACGGCGACCTGAAAAATCCGCAGTTGAACGCCAAGATTAGGGTGGACGATTTTCATTTCAACACGGGCTATATGGGCACGGCGCACATCTTGGGCGGCTGGAGCAAGGAGGAGGGACGCATCAACCTCGACGCGCACATCGTGGAAGACGGCGTGGGCTATACGGACGTGCTTGGATATGTGAGCCTCGCAGAGAAAGGCCTTGACCTCGACATCAAGAGCGAGCAGACAACGCTGCAATTCCTTAAGCCCTATATCGGACATATCTTTACCAACCTCGACGGCCGCACAACGGGGCGCATGCGCCTGCACGGGCCTTTCAAGAAACTCGATTTCGTGGGCGAAGAAACGGCTTCGATAAGTGCGCATCTCGATGTGACGGGCGTGGACTACGCGCTCACCGATGGCCGCGTCCATGTGCGCCCCGGCGTTTTCGAGTTTGCCGATTTCAAGGTGGCCGACAAGAAGGGCAAAGGCACGGGCATCGCTGCCGGAGCACTGCATCACGACCATTTGAAAAATCTGCGCTATGAGTTCAATCTCGATGTAAACAATCTGTTGCTCTACGACCGCCCCCGCGAGCACGACATGCCTTTCTACTCCACCGCCTACGGCACGGGCAAGGCAAAGATGAGCGGACGCTCGGGGCTCTTCACCGCCGACATCGACATCACCACCGAAGCCGGCACCTCGCTGACCTATCTGCTCGACACGCCCGACACTTACAGCGACACGCGCCTGCTGCAATTCACCTCCCTCGACCCCAAGCCGTTCGCCTTTGAGCCTGCCCCGGCCGACACCGCCGCCGCACGGCAGCCCGAACCTGTTGAAGAGAGCACCACGGATATTAAACTGAATTTCCAAGTCAATGTGAACGACCGCGCACAACTGCGCATCATCACCGACGACAATTCCGGCGACAATATTCAAGTGCGCGGCTACGGCCCGATGCGCGCCACGTATTACAACAAAGGCCGCTTCGAACTCTTCGGCACTTACAACGTGCAGCGCGGCACTTACAAGATGTCACTCCAAGACATCATTCGCAAAGACTTCACCTTGCAGCCGGGCGGCACGCTCGTATTCACCGGCCCGCCAAGCGAGGGACGGCTCAATTTCCAGGCTGCCTACACGGTGAACTCCGCCTCTCTGAGCGACCTGAACTTCGGAGCGGGCATGACGAACAACAGCGTGCGCGTGAACTGCCTGCTCAACATCACGGGGCAGACCAAAGCGCCGCAAGTATCCTTCGGACTCGATTTCCCGACGCTCGGCGACGAGGAACGCCGCATGGTGATGGACGTTATCAACACGGAAGAAGACCTCAACCGCCAGTTCGTCTACCTGCTCGGCATCGGGCGTTTCTACAACAGCAACTACGCCGCGCAGCAGCAGGCCGTAGGGTTGTCGCAGTCGAACGTGGCGGCAAAATCCTTCCTTTCGAGCACGCTCACCAACCAACTCAACAACATTATCTCCAACGCCATGGGCGGCAACGCGAAATGGAGCATCGGCACAAACATCAGCACGGGCCAAATAGGCTGGAGCGATATGGAAATCGACGGGCTGCTGCAAGGTCGCCTGCTCAACGACCGCCTGCTCATCAACGGCAACTTCGGCTACCGCGACAACCCGATGTATGCCACGAACTTTGTGGGCGATTTCGACATACAATATTTACTTACGCCGAGCGGAAGCGTCAGCCTGAAAGCCTACTCGGAAACTAACGAGCGGTATTTCACAAAATCGTCGCTCACCACGCAAGGCATCGGCATACAACTCAAACGCGACTTCTCCAACGTGCGCGACCTCTTCACGCCACGCACAAAATGGCGCAAAAAGAAAGAGAATAAATGATTGATAGAAACACCATACAGCGCGTTATGGACGCGACCGACATAGTAGATGTCGTGCGCGACTACGTGACGCTGCGCAAAACCGGCACATACTACAAAGGACTTTGCCCTTTCCACAACGAGAAAACGCCAAGTTTCACCGTGAGTCCCTCGCGGCAATACTGCAAATGCTTCTCCTGCGGCAAAGGCGGCAACGCGGTGCACTTCCTCATGGAAATAGAGCACCTCTCCTACCCTGAAGCCATCAAGCGCCTCGGCAAACGTTATGGCATTGAGGTGATTGAGGAAGCGCAGAGCGAGGAAGAGCGCGAGGCCCGCAATGTACGCGAAGGCTTGTTCGTACTCAACGAATGGGCGCGCGATTTCTTTGCCAACTATCTGCGGAGCAGTTCCGACGGTGTTGCGGTGGGCATGACCTATTTCCGCTCACGCGGCTTCCGCGACGATATCATCAAGAAATTCCAACTCGGCTTTGCACCCACGGAGCGCGATGCCCTCGCAAAGGCCGCGCTACAAAAGGGATATTCCAAAGAAGCCCTCACAAAAACCGGTCTTTGCTATGCCTCGGAAGACGGTAAACTCATCGACCGCTTCCACGGCCGCGTCATCTTTCCCGTCCACACCGTGTCGGGTCGCGTGGTTGCTTTCGGCGGCCGCATACTCTCTGCGAAAAAGGGCAATATGGCGAAATACGTCAATTCGCCCGAAAGCGAGATTTACAGCAAGAGCCGCGAACTTTACGGCCTGTTCCAGTCGCGCAGCAGCATTGCCCGCGAGGATTGCTGCTACCTTGTGGAGGGTTACACCGATGTGATTTCGATGCACCAGAGCGGCATTGAAAATGTCGTGGCTTCTTCGGGCACGTCCCTCACCACTGGGCAGATTCACCTGCTGCGCCGCTTCACCAAAAACATCACGGTACTCTACGACGGCGACAGCGCGGGCATCAAGGCCAGTCTGCGCGGTATCGACATGCTGCTCGAAGAGGGCATGAACGTGAAAGTGCTGCTGCTGCCCGATGGCGAAGACCCCGACTCGTTCGCACGAGGCCGCAACGCGCAGCAATACCGCGACTACATCAACGCCCACCAAACCGACTTCATCAAGTTTAAGACCAACCTGCTGCTCAGCGAGTGCGGCGACGACCCCATCAAGCGTGCAGGGCTTGTGACGGACATCGTTCGCAGCATCGCTGTTATTCCCAGCGAGATTGTGCGACAGATGTACGCCCGCGAGTGCGCCGCAGCCATGAGCGTGAGCGAGGCCGTTATTGTGAGCGAAATCGCCAAGATGCGCCGCGACGGCAATGCGCAGGCACAAGCCGAAACGCCGCAGCCCGCCGAGACCGAAGCCGCCGAAGCGCTTACTGCTAAAACTCCCCCGCCTGCCGAGCAACAGGAAACGCTATCGCAAGAAGAACGCGCGCTGTTGGCGCTAATCGTAAAATACGGCGAGCGCACGTTTGAGGGTTCGGAGGGCAAATGCCTGGCTGCTTTCGTCCGCGATGAATTGGAGACCGACGGCCTCGGTTTCGCTTCCCCCATGGCACGAGCCATGCTCGAAGAGGTGACGCAGCACGCCGCCGAACCTGGCTGGCAATCACTGCCCTATTTCCTCAAACATCCCGATGAGGGCATCAGCAAACTTGCGGGCGAACTTTCGGAAGAAAAATATCGCCTCACCGAACGCCAGCAAAGCACCTTCGTGGACGAAGGCAGCCGCCTCGGCGAAATATCAGCCCGCCTGCTCCTTGACTTCAAGCAAGGCTATGTGCGCGAGCAGATGAAACTGGTGATGCAAAAGATCCGCCAGGTTAATCCCAAAACCGACGCCGATGCGCTCCGCGCACTCATGCAGCAATATATCGACCTCTCGAATGTGGAGCGGCAACTCGCGCCGCTTATCGGCGACCGCGTGTTTTCGATAAGATAAATCGCATACAATATTATATTATATGTCCCAACAAACCATTCTCACCCCTCAAACGCTCGACCTCATACGCGTTTCGACAGAGTTTTGCAAATACATAGAGCAGTGCGCCAATACGGAGAAAGAAGAGTTTTGCCGCGTGATGCTCGGCCTGCTTCCACTGCTTTATCTCAAAGCCCACCTTGTCACTGACGTGCCTGAGATGCCGGGCTGGAATGAAGAAGCCGTCACGGAGGACGACTATAATTTCGTGCGGCAAAGCGTGGCAAAGGTTTTAGGCGAAGACGATGATTTCCTCGACGTATTTGTCGAAGACTTCAAGTTTTCCGACACGCCGATACTCTGCACCGTGAGCGAGAACCTTGCCGACGTTTACCAGCCTGTGCGCAACCTCGTAGAGGTGTTCCGCCAGCAGTCCGACTGCGAAGAGGCACTGCAAACGGCGCTTTACGACACGCTCGACCAATTCCGACTCTCGTGGGGGCAAAAACTACTGGGCGCATTGCGCACGCTCCACGATGTTACCGCAAAGACACTTTAACCCCGATGGAACAATATTTCGCACGGATAGACAAAACCCTCAGTCCCTCAATGCCCCGCTACGCTTACGACGGGCGCATCTTTGTCATACAATCTGATAACGAGGCGCAAAGCGCCCTCCGCGCTTTGGAGAGTTATAAACTCTTGGGATTCGACACCGAGACACGCCCCACTTTCCGCAAAGGCGAGCACCACAAGCCGGCATTGCTGCAAGTGGCGAGCGATGACTTCTGCTTTCTCTTTCGCCTCAATCACATCAGCCGCATAGACGCAATCGCAAACCTTTTTGCCAATCCCGACATCACGAAAGTGGGGCTTTCCATCAAGGACGACATTCACGCGCTGCACCGCTATGCGCCTTTCGAGCCGGCGGCCTGCGTGGAACTGCAACGCATGGCACTCGACCTCGGCATTGACGACCAAAGCCTCCAGAAGCTTTACGCCAACGTCTTCGGCAAACGCATTTCCAAGAACGCGCAACTCTCCAACTGGGAAGCCGACGTGCTCACCGACGCGCAAAAGACTTATGCCGCCACCGATGCCGTTTGCTGCATACATCTGTATCGCAAATTCCTCGAAATGGCAGAAAACCGCAATTATACAATTATTCCACAATCTATATGACACTCAAAACTATACGCTTACGCAAGGGAAAGACCGAAAGCCTCAAGCGCTTCCACCCTTGGATATTCTCCGGCGCGATTGAGAGCGCCGACCCCGGCATCGAAGAGGGCGACCTCGTGCGCGTGGTCGATGCCGCCGGCAATTTCCTCGCCATCGGGCACTGCCAAATCGGCTCTATCGCCGTGCGCGTGCTCTCTTTCGCCCCGTGCGACATTGACCGCGACTTTTGGACCACGCGCCTGGCCGAAGCCTACGCACTGCGCCGCGCCTTGCACCTTGCTATCGCCAATGAAGAAGAGAACAATATCTTCCGCCTCGTCCACGGCGAGGGCGACCGCCTGCCCGGACTGGTGGTAGACGTATATGGACGCACCGCTGTGATGCAGGCGCATACCGTGGGCATGCACGTATGCCGCAGGGAAATAGCCGCCGCGCTCATCGAAGCCTGCGAGGGCCGCATCGGCAGCGTTTATTATAAATCAGACACCACCCTGCCCTTCAAAGCCGAGGTCGACCGCGCGAGCGGCTTCCTCATCGGCGGCGACGACGCCTGCGACACGGCCGTCGAAAACCGCCTGCGCTTCCACATCGACTGGCTGCGCGGGCAGAAAACGGGCTTCTTCATCGACCAGCGCGACAACCGCAGCCTCCTCGAACACTATGCACGAGGCCGCCGCGTGCTCAACATGTTCTGCTATACGGGCGGCTTCAGCGTCTATGCCCTGCGCGGCGGGGCGGAACTGGTTCACTCCGTGGATTCAAGCGCAAAGGCCATCGACCTCACCAACGCCAACGTCGCGCTCAACTTCCCCGCCGTAGGCACGCGCCATGAAGCCTTTGCCGAAGATGCCTTCAAGTTCTTGGAACACGCCCCCGAGGCGTACGACCTCATAATCCTCGACCCGCCCGCCTTTGCCAAGCACCGGGGCGCGATAGCGCAGGCCTTGAAAGGCTACACGCGGCTCAACGCCATTGCGTTCAAGAAGATACTGCCCGGCGGCATCATCTTCACGTTCAGTTGCTCGCAGGCCATCAGCAAGGAGCAGTTCCGCCTGGCCGTCTTCACCGCCGCCGCGCAGAGCGGCCGCCACGTGCGTATCCTCCACCAGCTCCACCAGCCCGCCGACCACCCCGTGAATATCTACCACCCCGAAGGCGAATACCTCAAAGGCCTCGTGCTGCAGGTGGAATAAATCAAAAACCGAAGGATGAAACGAAAAAGCAAGCTTTTTTAAGATATATATATCCAGGATTGTATGGTAAGACAATGTTTTATTCTTTTCGGTTGCCTGGCTTTGGGCGAACTGATTGTACGGACAACGGGCGCGACATTGCCGGCAAGCATCATCGGCATGCTCATACTTACGCTATTGCTCAAGCTCAAGGTGGTCAAACTGGAATGGGTGCGCGGCCTGACCGATTTCCTCATCGCTAATCTCGGCTTTTTCTTCGTGCCTCCCGGCGTAGCCCTCATGCTTTATTTTGATTTGATCAAGGCAGAGATTCTGCCCATTGCCTTGGCCACACTGCTGAGCACTATCATCGTGCTGATTATCACGGGACATACACACCAGGTTGTAAGTAAGGGAGAAAACAAGGTGCGCGAAAAAATACACATCAAGAAACACGAATGACATGATCAAGGATATCATTAGCAACGAATACTTCATGCTTGCCCTTACCTTCGGCGTTTTTTATGCTGCCAAGACCCTACAACGTCGCCTTGGGTGGGTACTTTTCAACCCGATTCTGATAGCCATCGCCATCATCATCGTATTTCTGCTCGCAATGGATATTCCCTATGAGACTTACCACGAGGGAGCGAAACTGATAGAGTTCTGGCTGAAGCCCGCAGTGGTGGCCCTCGGTGTTCCGCTTTATTTGCAGCTCTCTTCCATCAAGCGCCAGTTTCTCCCCATCTTGGCTTCGCAGACGATGGGATGTGTTGCGGGTATCGTGAGTGTAGTGGTCATTGCGAAGATGCTGGGAGCATCCAATGCTGTCATCATGTCGCTCGCAAGCAAGTCGGTCACCACGCCCATCGCCATGGAGGTGACTCAGGCGCTGGGCGGCATTCCTTCGCTTACGGCTGCCATTGTGGTAATAACTGGGCTTATCGGCGCCATCATCGGTTTCAAGACGCTGTCCGTGGGCTATGTCCGCAATCCCATGGCTCTCGGTTTGTCAATGGGAGCAGCCTCGCACGCACTCGGCACCTCCGCTGCCATGGACCGCGACCAGTTCATGGGAGCATATGCCAGCTTGGGGCTCACCCTCAATGGCATCCTCACCGCTCTGCTCACGCCAACGGTCATAGACATCATCAACGCCTTTTGAGGGCAAATGCCCATCGCCGGGTATTCAGATAAAATAGGGTGTCCAGTTGAAAGTTCATGTTTGTTTTGGAATAAACTAATGGAGGAGCATAATAAATCAACGCTCCACGAGCAAAACGCGTGTCATTGGCACGCGTTTTGCTATTTACTTATAGGAAACTTATAAACAACAAAACGATAAACGCTATGCAAAAAGGTAACATTGGTATCACTACCGAGAACATTTTTCCAGTTATCAAGAAATTTCTTTACAGCGACCATGAGATTTTCCTCCGCGAGCTGGTGAGCAACGCCGTCGACGCTACGCGCAAGCTCCAGACGCTGGCTATGAAGGGCGAGTTCAAGGGCGAGATGGGCGACCAAACGGTGCGCATCATCCTCGACAAGGAAGCCGGCACGCTCACAATCAGCGACCGGGGCATTGGCATGACCGCCGAAGAAATCGATAAGTATATCAACCAAATCGCCTTCTCCGGCGCAAACGAGTTCTTGGAGAAGTATAAGGACGACGCCGCAGCCATCATCGGCCACTTCGGCCTCGGCTTCTATTCCGCCTTCATGGTGGCCAGCCGCGTGGACATCCTTTCGCGCAGCTACCGCGAGGAGGCGCAGGGCGTCAAGTGGACATGCGACGGCTCGCCGGCCTATGAAATCACCGACTATCCCGAAAAGACTGATCGCGGCACAGACATCGTGCTGCACATTGCCGACGACTGCAAGGAATTTCTCGAAAAGGGCAAAATCGAGGGCCTGCTCTCCAAATACTGCAAGTTCCTGCCCGTGGCCATCGCCTTCGGGAAAAAGACGGAGTGGAAGGACGGCAAGCAGGTGGACACCGAGGAGGACAATATTATAAACGACACCACGCCGCTCTGGACGAAAACGCCCTCTACCCTCACCGACGAGGACTACAAGAAGTTCTACGCGCAGCTCTATCCCATGACCGACGAGCCGCTCTTCTGGATTCACCTCAATGTGGACTATCCGTTCCACCTCACGGGCGTGCTGTATTTCCCCAAAATCAAGAACAACATCGAAATCCACCGCAACAAAATCCAGCTCTACTGCAATCAGGTGTTCGTGACGGACGAAGTGGAAAACATCGTGCCCGATTTCCTCACGCTCCTGCACGGCGTGATCGACTCGCCCGACATTCCCCTCAACGTGAGCCGCAGCTATCTGCAAAGCGACGCCAACGTGAAGAAGATTTCAGGCTACATCACGAAGAAGGTAAGCGACCGCCTGAAAAGCATCTTCAAGAACGACCGCAAGCAGTACGAAGAGAAGTGGGACGACCTCAAGCTCTTTATCCACTACGGCATGCTCTCCGAGCAGGACTTCTTCGATAAAGCCAAGGAGTATGCGCTCTTCAAGGACACGGAAGGAAAATATTTCACCTACGACGAATACAGGGAACTCATCAAGGGCAATCAGACCGACAAGGACGGCAACCTCATCTACCTCTACGCGCAGAACGCCGAGGAGCAATATGCCTACATCGAGGCTGCCAAGGCTAAGGGCTACAGCGTGCTGATGCTGGACGGCCAGCTCGATGCCGCGCTCGTGGGCCTGCTGGAACAGAAGTTTGAGAAAGCACGCTTCAGCCGCGTAGACGGCGACGTGGTGGACAGGCTCATACAGAAGGACGACCAAAAGTCCGAACCTCTGCCCGAGGGCGAGGCGCAGCGGCTCTCCGCGCTCTTTACGGGCCGCCTGCCCAAGATGGATAAGACGGAGTTCCACGTTGAAGCCGCGCAGCTCGGCGCAGAAGCCGCGCCTGTGGTTATCACTCAGAGCGAATATATGCGCCGCATGAAGGAGATGAGCCGCCTGCAAGCCGGCATGAGCTTCTATGGCGAAATGCCCGACATGTACTCCCTCGTGCTCAACGCCGACCACGCGCTTGTGAAGAATATCCTCGACGGCTGCCACGCCGCTACCGACGAGCAGCTGAAACCCATCGAGAGCGACCTCGCCGGACTCAAAGCCCGCCGCGCCGCCCTCGAGCAGGTGCAGGCCAAGAAGAAGGCCGACGAACTGACGGAAGAGGAAAAGGCCGACGCTCAGAAGTGCAACGACGACATCAAGAAGCAGGAGGAGCAGCGCGACGGCATTCTCGGCCAATACGCAGAGGGCAACCCGCTCATTTCGCAGCTCATCGACCTCGCGCTCTTGCAGAACGGCCTGCTGCGCGGCGAAGCCCTCAGCCGCTTCGTAAACCGCAGCATTGAACTGATGAAATAATTTTTTTGAACGATTTTTTAGTAAACAAGTAAACAAGGAAATTTTCGTGCAAGCGAGAGCAGAGCCGAACTTGGGCGGGCGTTCTGCAGAACGCCCCTACTGCCGAGTGCAGCCGAAAATTTCCTTGTAAACTCGTCTACTAATAAATGACGCTTTGTTTTAGGGCGTATTTCCCAGCCTATCGGGACATGCTCATGTCGCTGATTGTTGGGGAATACGCCCTTGCTGTACTGCTACAATAGTATGCCTCACGCCCTAAGAGGCAGAATAAGCGGGCCGCAAAAACAAGCCAATATACCCTTATGTAAAATATCACGCATAATGACTTTTATTTTTTCTAAATTTCTTCAAATGACAAATTATTGTTTCCTTTGTATTGTAATGTAGTTAATGGTTGCGCTTATAAAGTCCTTGGAAAGGATTTCTGTATAAAAGAGGTAGATGTTTACTCTGTTCTTGCCTGGATTATCAGCATCACTGATATGAAATAACAGAAAAAAATATACAATGGCTAAGCGGACGGACAGGCAAGGCAATAGTACAGATTCCCAATCTCCCTCTTTATAATATATTGCGTATAAGATTTATTAACCGTCTGGTCTGGGAATCTACAGAGATTGAACTATTCAAGATGGGAAGAATTTGTCTGTGGCTTGTCGTAATGTCTCTATTCTGTGGTGTTTCCAAGGTTGAAGCACAAGTGCAGAATGTTCGTGAGAAACAAGATTCCGTTTCGGCAATAAAACTATCAGAAAATATTAGACCCGAGAATATTAAAAAAGGTCCTATAAACAATGCTCTGGATGTATTGAGTGGTCAGTCTGCCGGTGTGAACGTCACCACTAATGGAACAGACAGACTCGCTATGCTGAATAGTATCCGTGTGCGTGGTACCACATCCATCATGGGTGGCAATGACCCGTTAGTAATTATTGACGGAGTGACATCCGACATCGCTACGCTATCTACCATATATCCCGCAGACATCGAGAGTTTCACTATTTTGAAGAATGCTACCGAAACGGCAATGTACGGTTCCCGTGGTGCTTCAGGTGTAATTGAGATTAAGACCAAGAAAGGAACGGGGCGAGGTTTCGAAATATCATATGATGGCAACTACGGATTCGAGTCAATGTATAAACATCTGCAAATGCTCAACGGCCCGGAGTATATAGCTACAGCAGAGGCACTTGGATTAGATTACAATAATGGTGGCTACAACACCAATTTTCACGATGTAATTACTCGTACGGGCTTGATACATCAGCATCACTTGGCTTTTAGCGGTGGTTCGGAAAACTCAAACTATCGAGCATCGTTCGGTTTTATGGATCATAATACAATTGTCAAAGTTAACGATTACCGAAATTTAGTGGTAAAACTTGATGCTACACAAAAGGCTTTCAATGGTCGCTTAGTTGGCGATTTTGGTGTATATGGCTACTCGTCAAAGATACACGACATTTTCGATACACGAATGCTGTTTTACTCGGCAGCTGCACAGAATCCTACATATCCAGCAGGAACTGATGTTAATGGCAACTGGGTGAAGAACTCGACTGCATCACACATCAACCACCCCGGAGCACTCCTCTATGAGAAAAATGACTCCGAAGGACGGAATTTCACTACACATTTGGGGCTGAAATTTAATATCCTTGACAATTTGATATTGTCGGCTTTCGGCTCTTATTCATATTCATCTACGGGAAATGCTCAATTTTGTCCTACATGGGTGTGGGCGCAAGGCAATGTTTATCGTGGAGAGTTCAAGGGTGAAGACTACTTTACAAATGTGTCCCTCTCATATAACAATGCTTGGGGAGACTCACACCTTGATGCTGTTGTTGGCGCAGAATATCTTAAACAGGTAAGGACTGGTTTATGGGTGCAGGCAAAAGGAATAACAACAAATGATTTCTCCTATAATAACATCGGAGCAACATCATCGCGTCCTTTCGGTGGTACGAGCAGTAGCTATGGAGACCCGTCACTTGCTTCAATAATGGGTAGTGTCACATATAGTTACAAGGATAGATATTCTATTGCGGCAGCACTCCGTGGAGATGGCTCTTCAATGGTAAGCGATAACAATACTTTCGGATTCTTCCCATCAGTATCACTGAGTTGGGATGTAAAAAAAGAAGGCTTCCTCTCTGATACTGACTTTATAACAATGTTGAAACTAAGAACTGGATATGGTCGGTCAGGAAATCTTGGAGGTATAACATCCTATACAACACTTAATACCGTAAAGGAGAATGGTATCGTATCCATCAACGGTGCACCTACCGTAACAATGGGAAGTATACGCAACACGAATCCAGACCTTAAGTGGGAGACTCGTTCAACATTTAATATCGGTTTTGACTTAGGTTTATGGGACAATCGGTTGATGCTTACCTCGGAATTATATTACTCAAAGACAACGGATATGCTCTATGAGTATGATGTTCCCGTTCCGACCTTTGCGTTCGATAAGCTGATGGCAAATATCGGCTCGATGTCTAACCTGGGTGTCGAACTAGGAATCTCGGTAGTTGCCATTCAACGAAAGGATATGGAGATGAATATCAACTTCAATATGTCCTACCAGAAGAATAAGTTACTTTCGCTTAGTGGAGAGTATAATGGTATGCATATGACAGCTTCAGATATTACTCCGATTGGCTCGCTTTATGGCGCAGGTCAGAACGGTGGTGATAATAATGTGGTATATCAAATTGTAGGTCAGCCATTGGGGGTATTCTATCTACCTCACTGCAAAGGGCTTAAAGAAAATGAACTTGGTGGCTACAGTTACGATATTGAAGATTTGAATGATGATGGCAAGATTGATTTTAGCGATGGCGGAGACAGGTATATAGCAGGTCAGGCAACCCCCAAGGTAACTATTGGATCAAACATCAGTTTCCGTTACAAGTCATTTGATATTGCCATGCAGATAAATGGTGCTTTCGGTCATAAGATATTCAATGGCACGGGCTTGGCTTATACCAATATGTCTATATTCCCTGACTACAATGTATTGAAGGGTGCTCCTGAAAAAAATATTATTGATCAGAATGTTTCAGACTATTGGTTGGAAAAAGGTGACTATGTAAATATTGAACATATTACCATAGGCTACAATATTCCAATGAAATCCAAGGCTGTGAAATCATTGCGTCTTTCGGCAGGCATTAGCAACCTTGCAACAATCACAGGCTATAGCGGTCTTACTCCAATGATAAACAGTTATGTAGTAAACAACACTTTGGGCATTGACGACAAACGCACCTATCCTTTATATCGTACCTATTCGTTAGGTCTTAGTATTCAATTCTAACCGCTTACAGTTATGAAAAGATATATAAACATATTGATGGTTGCTTTGGCAACGATGATGACCTCTTGTCTTACTGAAGACCCTAGAGATCAACTTTATGAAGAAGACATTTACAACAATGCCAACAACATATATATTAATGCAGTGGCTGTGCTCTACAATTACATTGGTGGCAGTGCAGACAGTGAGGGTTTACAGGGGACCTGTCGTGGGATTTATGACTATAATACACTTACTACAGACGAAGCCATGATACCTATTCGTGGTGGCGACTGGTACGATGGAGGTTTGTGGACGAATATGTATCAGCATAAGTGGAGTCCTAATGATTTACCACTCTACAATACTTGGAAATACCTCTACAAGGTTGTTGTGTTATCGAACAAATCTCTGCATATCATCGATAAGTATAGCCATAACCTATCTGAGGAGCAGAGAGTGGCCTACGAAGCTGAGGTGCGAGCTCTGAGAGCACTTTTCTACTACTACATTATGGATATGTATGGCAGAGTGCCCATCGTAACATCCTATGAACAACCGCAGGATGAAGTTGTGCAGAGCGAGCGTAGCGAGGTTTTCCGTTTTATCGTGAATGAGTTGCAGGAGGTTGCCGAGTTGTTGCCAAATGAGCGTAGTAATAAGATGGGTAACTACTATGGTCGTATAACAACACCTGTAGCTAATTTCCTTTTGGCTAAGTTGGCTCTTAATGCCGAGATATATTGTGATGATAATTGGACTGATGGCGTTCCACGGAACGGTAAAGAGATATTTTTCACCGTCGATGGTGAGAAACTCAACGCTTGGCA
>JALFUO010000062.1 GCA_022784065.1 Bacteroidales bacterium
GGGGTTTTTTTAAACACCCCCCTACTCGTGAAACCTGATTAAAAGCGTCCTAAAACATCTTCCTTAAAATATTCGCTATGAAATATTTTCCCCACACCCCGGACGACCTGCGCGAAATGCTGGCGGTAATTGGCGTGAACTCGCTCGACGAACTCTATGCCGAAGTGCCGCAAGAGTTGCTGCACAAAGGCGACTTGAACTTGCCCGATGCGCAATCTGAAATAGAACTGCGCCGCACGCTCCATAGCCTCGCCGCGCAAAACCGCCCGCTCACCGCATTCGCCGGCGGCGGAGCCTACGACCACTACACGCCGAGCCTTATCCCCTACATCACGGCACGCTCGGAATTTTCCACATCCTACACCCCCTATCAGGCAGAAATATCGCAGGGCACGCTGCAATATATCTTCGAATACCAGACCATGATGGCCGACCTCACGGGCATGGACATCTCAAACGCCTCCATGTACGACGGCGCAACGGCTACGGCCGAGGCCATGATGATGTGCGTGGCGGCTGCCAAGAAACGCAACCGCGTGCTTATCTCCTCGACCTTCGCCCCCAACGTGCTGCGCGTGGTGGAAACTTACGCCCATTTCCACGGCGTGGACCTGCAAACCATTCCTGAGAAAGACGGCGTGACCGACAAGGACTACCTGAAAGCAGCCGTGGAACAGGACGACGTGGCAGGCGTGCTGCTGCCGCAACCCAACTACTACGGCATCGTGGAAGACTTCGAAGGCATTGCCGACCATTGCCACGCTCACAAAACGCTCCTTGCCATAAACGCAGTGGCCGCCGACCTCGCCACGCTGCGCTCCCCCGGCGAATGGGGCGCAGACATCGCCTGCGGTGACGGGCAAAGTCTTGGTTTGCCGCTCTCCTGCGGCGGTCCGTACATCGGCTATCTCTGCACGAAGGAAGCACTCGTGCGCAAAATGCCCGGCCGCCTCGTTGGCATGACGACTGATGCCGAAGGCCGCCGCGCTTTCGTGCTTACCATGCAGGCTCGCGAGCAGCACATACGCCGCGAGAAGGCAACGTCCAACATCTGCACCGCGCAAGGCATTATGTGCCTCTGGATTGGCGCATACCTTTCGCTCATGGGGCAGAAAGGCTTGCAGGAAGCCGCCGCGCTCTCCTATGCCGGCGCACACACCCTGCGCGACCTGCTCACGGCCGACGGAGCCTTTGCCGAGGCATTCCCCAACCAGCCGTTCTTCAATGAGTTTACCCTCAAATGCGAAGGCGTTTGCCCCAATCAGCTCCGCCATGCCATGGCCAAGAAAGGTTGGCTGGCAGGCATCGCGGCAGAGGGGCACAAGGATTTGCTTATCCTCTGCGTCACCGAAAAGCGCAGCCGAGAGGAAATAGAGGCGTTTGCCAAAGAACTCATCGCGTGTAAAAAAGAATTGTCTGCATCTTCCAAATAAATCGAGACGACTATGAACAGAACACTATATGCTCCGCTGATATTCGAACTTTCGCGCAAGGGACGCGAGGGTTATTCGCTGCCAAGCGACAACCTGGGGCAGGATAAATACAAGCCTTGCCAGTTGCCCGCCCACCTGCTGCGTCAAGAAGCACCGGCATCGCTGCCCGAAGTGGACGAACTTACGGCGGCACGCCATTATACAAACATGTCGGGCAACAACTTCGGCGTAGACACGGGCTTCTACCCCTTGGGCAGCTGCACGATGAAGTATAATCCCAAAATCAACGAGGAAGTTGCCGCCCTGCCCGGATTTACCGACGTGCACCCCGCGCAACCCGCCGAAACCTTGCAGGGCAGCCTGCATCTGTATCACCACCTCGCCGCCATGCTTGCCGAAGTGGGCGGCATGCACGCCTTTACCCTCAACCCCTATGCCGGGGCGCACGGCGAACTGACCGGCCTTATGGTAATCCGCACCTACCACCAGCGCAGGGGCGACTGCAAGCGCGTGAAAATCATCGTGCCCGACTCGGCACACGGCACTAACCCGGCTTCGGCCGCCGTGTGCGGCCTGCAAATCGTGCAGGTGAAGAGCACCGCGCAGGGCACTGTGGATATCGAAGACCTGCGCACAAAACTCGGCGACGACATCGCCGGCATGATGATGACGAACCCCAACACGCTCGGCATTTTTGAAAAGGACATTCCCGAGATTGCGCGGCTCGTGCACGAGTGCGGCGGCCTGATGTACTACGATGGCGCAAACCTCAACCCGATGATGGGCGTTTGCCGCCCGGGCGATATGGGCTTCGACGTGATGCACGTCAATCTGCACAAGACCTTCTCCACACCCCACGGCGGCGGCGGTCCCGGCAGCGGTCCGGTAGGCGTGCGCAAAGGATTGGAGGACTATCTGCCCAATCCCCAAGTTTATTTCGACGAAGTGGAGCAGCAATACGCTATGCGCTTCTCGAAAGAGGCACTCGGAAGCATCTCCTCTTGGCTCGGCAACTTCGGCATTCTCGTGCGGGCCTATGCCTATCTGCTCACGCTCGGCCACGAGCACATTGCGCAGGCGGCAAAACTATCCGTGCTCAATGCCAACTATATTAAGGAGCAACTTAAAGACTACTACGAACTGCCCATCGAGGGACTGTGCAAGCACGAGTTCGTGTTTGACGGGCTGCGCGCCGAATACGGCGGCGACCACCACGACCCCGACCACGCCACGACCCTGCAAGTGGCGAAGCGGCTGCTTGACTTCGGTTTCCATGCCCCGACCATCTATTTCCCGCTGCTCTTCCACGAAGCCATGATGATTGAGCCTACGGAAAACGAGAGCAAGGAAACGCTCGACCGCTTCATCGAGGTGCTGAAAAACATCGCCATCGAGGCGCGCGACAACCGCGAAAGCTTGCGCACCGCGCCCCACTGCACGCCCATTTCGCGCCCCGACGACGTGAAAGCCGTGCGCGAGCCAAGGTTTAAGTTTTAAGTTTTTCAAAACTCATAGATAATATTGATTATATAGATTGCCTATCATCTTTCCCTCTATGCCTCCAATCTCTTTAATCATAATCGGCGCAGGCCCTGCGGGCTACGAATGTGCCGTGCGTGCTGCCAAGCGCGGCGTGCAAGTGACGCTCATCGAAGAAAAAAGCGTGGGCGGCGTTTGCCTGCGCGAAGGCTGCATTCCCACGAAATGCCTTTGCCGCACGGCGGAACTTTTGGACGAAATCAATGCCGCCGCCTCATTCGGCATTTGCCTGCCCGAAGGCACGCCGCGCGTGGACCTCGCGCAAGCCGTGGGGCGAAAAGACAGTGTCGTGGCAAATCTCATGCAAGGCGTATCGGCCCTGCTGAAGCATCCCAATATCAAACTCCTCGAAGGCACGGCGCAATTCGCCCCCGACGGCGGCGGCAAAACCGTCATCGTTAACGGCGAACGCCTTACGGCCGACTACGTCATCATTGCCACTGGCTCGCGTCCGCGCCCCTTGCCCATACCTGGCGCAGACCTCGGCGGCGTGGTCACCTCCACCGAATTGCTCTCTGAAACCACCCTGCCCGAAAGCCTCGCCATAATCGGCGGCGGCGTTATCGGGTTGGAACTGGCAACCGTGTTCAGCACATTCGGCACGAAGGTCACGGTAGTTGAGTTTATGCGCGAAGTGCTGCCCGGCTTCGACCGCGATATGGCGAAGCGCCTGCGCACCGCCCTCAAGCGGCGCGGCATCGACTTCCGCCTCAATGCGGCAGCCACTGCCATAGAGCGCAGCGAGACCGATGGCAAACTGCTACTGCATTTCACCGAAAAGGAGAAACAGCAAAGCGTTGTCGCCGATCGTGTACTGGTATGCGTGGGTAGGCAGCCGAACGTGGAAAATCTCGGACTCGATAACGCCGGTATCGACTACGGCAAGCGCGGCATTACGGTGGACGAGCATCTGCAAACCAACGTGCAAGGCGTTTATGCTGCCGGCGACGTGAACGGTCGCCTGCTCCTGGCACATGCCGCCACGCGGCAGGCTTATCTCGCCCTCGACCACTTGCTCCACGATGCCGCGCCCGAGGAATGGCCTGCACCGCAGCCTTATACCGCCGAGGGCACACCGTCGGTCGTCTTCACGCATCCCGAACTGGCGGCCATAGGACCTACCGAGGAACAACTTGAAGAAAGTGGCACGCCTTTCACCTGCCACAAAGCCCGCTATGCCTCCAACGGCAAAGCCATGGCAGAGGGCGCAGGCGACGGCATGCTTAAAATCCTCGCCACGCCTGACGGCAAAATCCTCGCCGCCCATATTTTCGGCCACCATGCCGCCGACCTTATCCACGAAGTGGCGGCGCTGATGTCGAAAGACGCCACCCTCGCCGACCTCCAATCCTTCGTACACGCCCACCCGACGCTGTCGGAAATATTGGTTACGGCGAGCGAAGGGTAAGCGTTGAACAGACGATGCCTTTTCATGAATATGTTGGTTGCATAATCAACAATGTTTAGGAAAAGACCGTTTGCTAAAAATAAAATCTCCAAACCGGACAGTACTGTTCAGTTTGGAGATTTTACTTTTAGCAGAATGTTGCGGTGGGGAATCGTGATAACTATCCCGACGCAGCGGGCGCCGGTCAGATTAACCCTTCGGCTTTCTCGCGTTCCAGTTCGGCTTCCTTCACTTTGCGGAAGAGGTCGGAGGCGAATATGAAGTTGTTGAGTCGCTCATTGTTAGAGTTGACCACTTCTTCTTTCGTGCCCGTCCACTCCGGGTTGCCCTCATATATATATAATATGTGCTCGCCGATGCCCATAACGGAGTTCATATCGTGGGTGTTGATAATCGTCGTGGTGTTGAACTCCACGGTAAGTTCATGTATGAGGTCGTCGATTACCAGCGATGTTTTCGGGTCGAGGCCGGAGTTCGGCTCGTCGCAGAAGAGGTAGCGTGGCTTGAGGGCTATGGCGCGGGCTATGGCCACGCGTTTCTGCATACCGCCTGATATTTCGCCCGGAAACTTGTCGCCCGCCCCGTTAAGATTTACGCGGTCGAGGCAGAACTCTGCGCGGCGGCGGCGCTCTTTATACGAGTCGCTGCTGAACATATCAAGCGGGAACATCACGTTTTCAAGCACCGACATCGAGTCGAACAGCGCGGCGCTCTGGAATATCATACCCATCTCGCGGCGCAGGAGGGCACGCTCGCGCTTCGTCATGCTTATGAAGCTGCGCCCATCGTAAAGCACGTCGCCCTCAGTCGGTTCAAACAGTCCAACGATGCACTTCATCAGCACTGTTTTGCCCGAGCCGCTCTGGCCGATAATAAGGCTCGTCTTGCCGTTTTCGAAGGTAGAGCTGATGCCTTTGAGCACTTCCTTGTCCTCAAAGGATTTATGTATGTTTTTGATTTCAATCATGATGGAAAAGTGGGTTAGGAGAGCAATTGGGTGAGGAAGAGGTCGGCAAAGAGAATAAGCATCGAGCACGACACTACGGCATTGGTGCTCGCCTTGCCCACCTCGACGCTGCCGCCCTCGACGGAATAGCCGTAGTAAGAGGAGACGCTGGAGATGATAAAGGCGAAGAAGAGGCTCTTAATCACGCCCATCCAGAAGAACCACGCCGTGAAACTGTGCTGCATGCCCGAAGTGAGGTCGGTGGCGGTGATAATGTGGCCGATATAGGCTGTGGCATACGCGCCCACGATGCCGCTCACGGTGCTGAATATCACGAGCAGCGGCATGATGGTGATCAGTCCGAGCACCTTGGGGAGAATGAGAAACGAGGCGGGGTTAACGCCCATGATTTCCAAGGCATCGATTTGTTGGGTGGTGCGCATGGTGCCGATTTCGGAGGCGATGTTAGAGCCCACCTTTCCCGAAAGTATGAGGCACATGATCGAAGATGAAAATTCGAGGAGCATGATTTCGCGCGTCACGTAGCCCGACACCCAAAGCGGCATCCATGCGCTTTGGATATTGAGTTTGATCTGTATGCAGATTACCGCGCCGATGAAAAACGAGATGAGCAGCACGATGCCAATGGAGTCGACGCCGAGCTGCGCCATTTCCTTGACATACTGCTTGAAAAACATGCGCATACGCTCCGGGCGGGAGAATGTGCGCCCCATCAGTTGCAGGTATAACCCGAAATGGGTAAGGAATTTGTGGATAATCATATTTGGCTTTATTCTATGTAGATTTCTTCTTCAAGTTGCTCGGGGTTTTCTGGGTTTTCCGGATTTCCCGGATTATTCGGGTCTTCCGATTCTTCTTGATTCTCTGGTTTGATAGCCTGCGGCTTGAGCTTGCCAGCCTCGTCGAAGAGGCCGTAAGTGGTGCGCAGCACGCGGAACTCCGTGCGGCGGTTCAGCGCGTTGCAGATTTCCTGCTCTTCGGGCGTGAGTTTGAGGATATAGTCGAGGGAGAGCGTGTCGTTCTCGTGCAAGAAGGGATAAGTCTCCGTAAGTTTTTTGTTCACCACCTTCGGCATTTCCTCGCCATAGCCTTTGGGCGTGAGGCGGTCGGGGGCGATGCCGTGTTCCGTGAGATAGCGCACTACGCTCTCCGCACGCCGCTGCGAGAGGTCGAGGTTGTAGCCGTCGTTGCCGCGGTAGTCGCAATGCGCCGCCAGTTCTATGGTTACGTTCGGGTTTTCTTTCAGCATCTTTGTCAGACGGTCGAGTGCTTCACAAGAGTTTTCTGTGAGGTCGGCTTTGTCAAATTCGTAGAACACGTTGCGCACGAGCACTGGAATGCCGATACTCGGCAGGGGAAATTGCAGCACGTATTGACGTTCCACCTCCGCCGTGTCGGCAGTAAGCGATGCGGCGTGGTTGAGATAGCCCCGGCACGTGGCGAGAAACAGATAGTTCACGCCAGGCTGCACCGCTTGTTCGAAAGAACCGTCGGAAAGCACACTCAACTTCTGGTTCGTGCCGTCGCTGCCCACCATGTAGACCACGGCCTCGGGCAGTTCGTAGCCGTCCTGCTCATACACCCATCCCTTCACCGTTTGCAGCACTTCGGGATAAGAGAATTCGAAAATCTTGTCCCAGCCGCGTCCGCCCGTAGTGCGATTGGAGGAGAAGAAGCCACGGTTGTGCAAGCCCTCGAACGTGATGCCGAAATCGTCGGCAAAGGAGTTCATCGGCGCAGGCAGGTGCTCTACCTTCCACGTGTTGCTTACAGTGTCCTCCGTAGCGCGGTAAAGGTCGAGTCCGCCCATGCCGCCGCGCCCGTTGCTTGAAAAATAGAGTTCGCCGTCGGGGCGGAACGCGGGGAAGCACTCGTCGCCCGCCGTGTTAATGGAGGGGCCGAGGTTTTCAATAGTCCCAATGCCGTGGCCGGCTGTGATGCTGGCGCGCCAAAGGTCGAGGCCGCCCATACCGCCCGGCATATCGGAGGTGAAATAGAGCCAGCGGCCGTCGGGCGAGGGGGCAGGGTGGGCGTAGGAGGAGAGTGTGTCGGCAGTGATTTTCAAAGCCTCGGGCTTGCCCCATGCCGCGTCGGCGCGGTCGGAAGTCCATATTTCTGCCATACGGGGATATTGCGGATCGGTGCGGCATACGGTGAGATACATCGTTTTGCCGTCGGCCGAAAAGGCACAAGCCCCTTCGTCGAAATCAGTGTTCACGCCCTTCACCTGCTCCGGTGCTTTCCACTTACCCTTCTCGTCGAGCGAGGAAAAGAAGATGTCGCCGTTTTTCGTGCCCGTAATGCCGCTTATCTCGTCGCCCGTCACCTGCTGGCGCGTGGTGGTGAAATAAATCTGCTTGGCCTCCTGTCCCATAAAGGCAGGGGCGTAGTCCGAGCGCGTGCCGTTGAAGAGCGGCATGGCTTTCACGGTATAGGCAGAGCCGCGCTGCTTCATCTCCGGCGCGATGCGGCAGGATTGCAGCCCGAGCAAGGCAGTGCTGTCGCCGGGAAATTTTTCCAAATAATCAGAGAACGCCTTTTCTGCCCCCTTGTAATCGTTCTGCATCAGCAGCATTTCGCCGAGGCGCAGGCAGGTAATCGTGTCGGTGTAGCCATAGCGCACGGCGTTGCGGTAAGAGCCAGCGGCCCGTGCTACGTTGCCGTAGCGGCGGAATGCCTCGCCCATTTTGAGGGCAATGGCGCCGCGCTTGTCGCGCTCCTTATTCGGTGTGCGCATGTAGGCACGGCGATATTGCCCCGCCGCCTCGCAGTATTCCCCGAGCGCAAGGGCCGCATCGCCGCGCTTGATGCTCTTTTCAGGGCCGCCGCAGGCCGAGAGCTCCGAGAGCGTGCAAAGTAAAATCAGGAGTTTTGGAATGAAAAATATCGGGCGCGACATCGCAAAAATCTAAGTTTCTTAGCAGCAAAGGTACGATTTTTTTCTTGTAAACTCCTTTTGGCGGCTTTTAGTGTGCCTTTTCGGAATATATTTCTCGAAAAATTGGGCTTTCTGCAAGCGGAAAAGGCGGTTTGCAAGTAAGACAATTAAGATTTTTAGGAATATTTGCTAAATTTGCAAGACACTTTCAAGGCATCTGCGATATGAGAAAAACCACGCGCCTAGGGCGCGATGCGAAAGCCCCGAAACAGGGCGCAACGATGAGCGAGGAAGCCGCCCTCTTCGAGCGGCGCGATGACGATGCGGCCGACCTGCGTCGCATGCGCCCCCTCACGCCCGAAGAGCGGGCGGACGTGGCAGAGGCCGTTCGCGTGATGAACGCCGGCGGCATTATCGTCTATCCCACCGATACCATTTGGGGCATCGGCTGCGACGCTGCCAACGACGAGGCGGTGCGCCGCGTGTTCGAGATAAAGCGGCGGAGCGACTCCAAAGCCCTTATTTCGCTGGTGGACAGCGAGGCAAAGGTGCAGTTTTACGTGCCCGACGTGCCCGATGTGGCTTGGGACATGATGGAACTTGCGGAGCGTCCGCTCACCGTAGTGTTCGACCGCGTGCGCAATCTGGCCCCCTCGTTGCTCGCCGCCGACGGCAGTGCGGCCTTGCGCGTGACCCGCGAAGCGTTCAGCCACGAACTCTGCCGCAGGTTCAAGCGCGCCGTGGTGAGCACCTCTGCCAATTTCAGTGGCGAGGCATCGCCCGCATGCTTCGACGACATCAACCCCGACTTGCTGGCACTGGCGGACTACGTGGTGCGCTCGCGCCGCGATGAAAAAGCACCTGCCCGCCCGTCGTCCGTAGTAAAACTCGGCGCAGACGGCACGGTGAAGATTTTGAGAGAATAATAATTTTAGTAGACAAGTATACGAGTAAACAAGTAAACGAGACAGATTACAGTTAACTTGTTTTACGCATCAAAACTCGTCTACTTGTTTACTCGTTCACTCGTTTACCCTATACATATAATATATATGTCCCAAGGAAAGCATAACCACTCACCATTGACCCCCTTTCTTGTTTGGACGGAACGTCACCTCACGCAGCGGCAGTTTATCTTGCTGCTCAGTTTCTTCGTCGGTATCGGCGCGGCGCTCGCTGCGCAAATCCTCAAATGGCTCATCGCCAACATAGAGCACCTGCTCATCGGCCGTTTCGACATCACCAGCGCCAACCAGTTGCTGCTGGTTTACCCAGTCGTAGGCATCTTCCTAACAGCCTTATTCATCAAATACGTGGTGCGCGACGACATAAGCCACGGCGTTACGAAAATTCTTTATGCCATATCGCGCGGACAAGGCAAGATAAAGCGACACAACTGCTGGTCGAGCGTCGTGGCATCGGCCTTGACCATCGGTTTCGGCGGCAGCGTCGGAGCCGAGTCGCCCATCGTGCTCACGGGCTCTGCCATAGGCTCGCGCATCGGCAAGGCCTTTCACCTCGACCATAAAAGCCTTATGCTGCTCATCGGCTGCGGTGCGTCGGGCGCGGTGGCGGGCATCTTCAAAGCGCCCATAGCGGGACTCGTGTTTACCCTCGAAGTGCTGATGCTCGACCTGACGATGGCATCGCTCTTGCCCCTGCTCGTGTCGTGCCTCACGGCTACCTGCGTCACTTACGCCCTTACAGGCACCGAGGCCATGTTTGCCTTTCGCATGGACGAGGCATTCCGTGTGGAGCGCATACCCTCTTCCATTCTCCTCGGTGTGTTCTGCGGACTGATTTCCCTCTATTTCACCCGCACGATGAACGCTTTCGAGCAGGTGTTCGGGCGGATCGGCGGACTTTGGCCGCGCCTCGCCTTGGGCGGCGGCACGCTGGCCTTGCTCATCTTCCTTTTCCCGCCGCTCTACGGCGAAGGCTACGGCACTATCTCCACGCTCCTCGCCGGGAGCAACGCCGAATCGGTGATGAACAACTCGTTCTTCTACGGCCACACCGACTGGCTGCTGCCGTACCTCGGACTCATCATTTTGCTCAAAGTATTTGCCACCACGGCCACCAACGGCGGCGGCGGGTGCGGCGGTACGTTTGCCCCGAGCCTCTTCCTCGGCTGCATCGGCGGCTTTGCCTTCTCCTCTGTCTGGAACCAATTCTTGCCTTTCGGCATTCACATACCCGAGACAAACTACGCCCTGCTCGGTATGGCGGGCGTGATGAGCGGCGTGTTCCACGCACCGCTCACGGGCGTGTTTCTCATCGCAGAACTCACGGGCGGCTACGACCTTTTCCTGCCGCTGATGATCGTTTCCGCCGCTTCCTATCTCACGATCCACACTTTCGAGCCCCACAGCATTTATTCTATGCGCCTTGCCCGCAAGGGAGAGTTGCTCACCCACCATAAAGACCGCTCCGTGCTTACGCTTATGTCGCTCGATGCAGTGATTGAGCGCGACCGTCCGCGCATTTCGCCCGACATGAACCTCGGGCAAATCGTGCAAGTCGTGTCGAAAGTAAAGGCTATCCACTTCGCCGTGACCGACATCAAGGGCAACCTCATCGGCATTATCAACGTGAACAGCCTGCGCAAAATTATCTTCCGCAGCGAATTATATCGCATGTACAAGGCAGAGCAACTCATGCAAAAGCCCACGCTGTTGCTGCGCACCGACGACTCGATGCAGTCTGTCATGGATAAGTTCCAGAGCGTCGCAGCCGCGACCCTGCCCGTCGTAAATTCCGAAGGGCATTTCGAGGGCTTCGTTTCCAAAACGCGCCTTTATTCCCTGTATCGGCAAATCATAAAAGATTACTCAGAAGAATAATATAAATATGGATAAGAAAGAACTTCGCATCGTATATATGGGCACGCCCGACTTCGCCGTTGCCGCGCTCGACAAACTTGTTAGCGGCGGCTACAACGTAGTTGGCGTTGTCACGATGCCTGACAAGCCTGTGGGGCGGCATCAAAACACGCTGCAGGCTTCGCCCGTCAAGCAATATGCCCTGCAAAAGGGCCTGCCCGTGCTGCAGCCCGAGAAACTCAAAGATGAGACCTTTCTCGCCGCCCTCGACGCCTTGCAGCCCGATTTGCAAATAGTGGTGGCATTCAGAATGTTGCCTGAAGTCGTATGGAACCGCCCGCGCCTCGGTACGTTCAACCTCCACGCCGCCCTTCTGCCGCAATATCGCGGCGCGGCGCCCATCAACTGGGCTGTGATTAACGGCAACACGGAAACAGGCGTCACGACATTTTTTCTCGACCACAACATCGACACGGGCCGCGTTATCCGCCGCGTGCCTGTCCCCATATCCGATACCGAAACGGCCGGCGATGTGCACGACCGCCTTATGGAAATCGGAGCGGACGTGGTGGCAGAAACCGTAGACATGATATTGGCAGGCAACGTGCAAGCAATTCCGCAAGAGGAGATGATGACTGACGAACCCCTGCGCCCCGCCCCGAAGATATTTAAGGAAACCTGCCGCCTTGACACTGCCCTCGGCGTGAAGCGTGCCTACGACTTCGTGCGCGGCCTCTCGCCATATCCTGCCGCGTGGCTCGAAGCGAGCATCGGCGGCAAGCCGTTGGCGATAAAACTATTCCGCACCGAAAAAGAATTTGCCGCCCATGCCTATGCGCCCGGCACTCTTGTGACCGATGGGCATAAGGTGCTGAAACTCGCCCTCTCCGATGGTTCCCTCATTATCCGCGACCTGCAACCCGCAGGCAAGAAGCGTATGCCCGCCGAAAGCTGGCTCAACGGTTTGCACCTTGCGGAAAGTCAGGAAAAGGACGCGCAAGGGCTGTTTACGCTGGGGTGAAATTTTTAATCTCGCAGTTTACGCCATTGTGGCCCGCCTCAATTATAAAATCGTACTTTTATCTACCAATTAATATATAGGGAATCTTAGAAGAAGCCATGACCTACAAACAAGAAACCATAAAGCCCTACAACGACAACGAGGCTAAGGGCAAGCAGGTGGAGCAGATGTTCGACAACATCGCGCCCTCCTACGATTTGCTCAACCATACGCTCTCTTTCGGCATTGACCGCCGCTGGCGGCGCACGGCTATCGAAAGCCTGATGCCTTATGCGCCGAAGCGCGTGCTGGACGTGGCTACGGGAACCGGCGACTTCGCCCTGCTCGCCGCGCAGATGCTGCAGCCCGAAAGCCTTGTGGGCATCGACCTCTCCGACGGTATGCTGCAAGTTGCGCGCGAAAAGTTGAGGACGCAGGGCGAGGCTTTACCCATCACGTTTGCAAAGGAAGACTGCCTGCGCTTGAGTTTTCCCGACAAGAGTTTCGATGCCGTCACGGTGGCATACGGCATTCGCAACTTTGAAGACCTCGACAAGGGCCTCGGCGAAATGCTCCGCGTGCTGCGGCCTGGCGGCCGCTTGGTGATTATCGAACTTACTGCTCCCGCACGCTTCCCGATGAAGCAGGTTTTTTGGCTCTACTCCCACGTACTGATGCCAACGGTAGGCAGGATTGTTTCGCACGACAAAAAGGCATACTCTTATCTTCCCGCCACGATGGAAGCTTTTCCCCAGGGCGAGGTGATGGCAGAGACCTTACGCCGCGTGGGCTACCGCGATGTAAATTTCCGCCGCTTCACTTTTGGATTGAGCACGCTCTACACGGCATGTAAATAATAGAAACAAAGATGCAGAAATACGGACTCATCGGCCGCCCCCTCGGGCATAGTTTCTCCGCCGCCTTTTTCAAGGAAAAGTTTGAGCGCGAAGGCATTGATGCCGTTTATGATAATTATGAGTTAGACAGCATCGGCGCGTTGCCGCAATTGCTGCGCGAGGAGCCGGAGTTGCGCGGCCTGAACGTCACGATACCATATAAAGAGGAGGTTATTGCGTTGCTCGATGAACTATCGCCTGAGGCGCAGGCGATAGGTGCGGTAAATGTGGTGCGCGTGCATCGCCGCGCCGACGGCACGCCTTGGCTTAAAGGCTATAACTCGGATATCATCGGCTTCACGCAGTCCATTCGCCCTTTGCTGCGGGCAGGGGTTCACACCGATGCTTTGGTGCTGGGCACGGGCGGCGCATCGAAAGCCGTGCTTGCCGGACTGCGCAGACTGAATTTGCACCCCGTTTCGGTGAGCCGCACGAAACGTCCCGGGGGCTACACTTACGAAGAACTTACGCCCGAGTTGCTGCGCCGCTTCACGGTCATCGTGAATTGCACGCCCTTAGGAATGCATCCCGATGTTAGCACTTGCCCGCCGATACCTTACGCGGCGCTCACGCCCGAACACTTACTGTACGACCTTGTTTATAATCCGCTCGAGCCGGAGTTCTTGCGGCGGGGTAGGGCGCAGGGCGCGGCGGTGAAGAACGGGCTCGAAATGCTCCATTTGCAGGCATTGGCGTCTTGGGAGTTCTGGAACGTTTGTGCAAGGTGAGTGCAGTAGCCAAGTTTTCTTGGTTTATGCCGAGCCGCCGCCAAACGTCTGTTGAAAACGAACATTTTTATTGATGGATATGCATCGGAGAAACAGTAACTATTCATCAATGTCTCACGAGTAGGGGCGTTTTGCAAAACGCCCGCCGTGTGCGCCGGATGGCAAATAGCAATGAGTCAATCATT
>JALFUO010000031.1 GCA_022784065.1 Bacteroidales bacterium
AGTCACCCATTTACCGGGCGTTTTGCAAAACGCCCCTACTGGCTGCTGCGGGAACAGCCCGCGGCAAGCTGTTTTATTTGGTTTTTATCCCCCTAATCAAACCGATGGGGAGCGTTTTATCCAAGCCTTTCCCGCTTTTCCTATAAGATAGGCGCAAAATTACTGAAAAAAAGCAGCAAAGTTTTATTGTAAGAAAATTAATTTGTTTAATTTTGCGCCAAGAAAAAGGGGCGGAGCATCATTTGCTCCCTTAGAGAATAGCGATTTTTCTTTTCTTTCACAGGCTTAGAGCCATTGCTATTCGTACAGTTTTTGACAAAACCCCGTTTCCCCAATCCCAACAAAAATCTTTTTAAGCCTTCACCCTGCATGCACCCAAAGCGGCTACCCGCTTCATGACGCATGGACTTAATGGAACTGAAACAATGCTGCATGCACGAGGGAAAGCAACAAGGAAAACGCATACACGAACGTATGGAAAATTTCACAAAAGAACAACTTCTGGCAAAAGAAACGCCCGAACTGTTGCAAATCGCCAACACACTTAATCTGCAAACGGCAAACCAGACTGACAAAGAAAGCCTCGTTTACGACATTCTCGACGCACAGGCGGAGCAAACCGCTGTGGCGGCTCCGGCAAAACGGCGCACGCGCATCGTGAAGAAAGAAGCCGACCACGTGTTTTCGGCCACGCAAAGCGGCGGCAGTGAACGCTTCGAGCAAGACCCGAATGCCAAGAAGAAACGCCCGCGCCTCTCTGTGGCAGAGCAGGCCATGCTGCGCGGCGACGCACCTGCGCCCGAGACCGAGCAACAGCCGGAGGCAAAGGAAGTACCCACCAAGAAGCGCAACGACGACGCGCTGCCCGACTTCCTCGCAGAACAGATGCAGGCAGGAAAGAACAATAGCGACAACGACCTTGCAAACAGCGTGCTGGATTTGGAAGAGGTGCGCAAGGCTTTGAACCGCAACAAAATAGAACAGACACAGACCCCAGCGCCGGCAGCCGCCGCGACCGAGGGAGAAGCGAAAGAAAAGGACTTTATTATCCTGAAAGATATTCCCGCCCCTTACACCGACAGCGAACTGCAACAGCTCTTCGCCCAGGCAGAGACGGGCAGACCCGCGTACGACTATCCCCAGACGCCGCGCTATGCCGAGCAGCCCGCTTTCATTAAGAAAGATGTCGAGCCGGAGCCGGAACAATATGCTGCCCCCAATCCCTACGAGCATCTGCTCAACGGCCGCGGCGTATTGGAAAACGCACCCGAAGGCTTCGGCTTCCTGCGCTCATCGGACTACAATTATCTCCCCTCGCCCGACGACATCTATGTGTCGGCGCAGCAAATCCGACAGCACGGCCTGAAACCCGGCGACGTGGTGGAAGGACTGGTGAGAATACCGAAAGAAGGCGACAAATACTTCACGCTGCAAACCATCGACCGCATCAACGGCCTCGACCCGCAACTCGTGCGCGACCGCGTGGCGTTTGAACACCTTACGCCGCTCTTCCCCGAAGAGAAGTTCAAACTCTGCTCGGGCAAAGGCGACAGCACGTCGTGCCGCCTCGTGGACCTCTTCACGCCCATAGGCAAAGGACAGCGCGCCCTCATCGTGGCGCAGCCCAAGACGGGTAAGACGATGCTCATGAAAGACATCGCCAACGCCATCGCCCGCAACCACCCCGATACCTATTTAATAATGCTGCTCATCGACGAGCGTCCCGAAGAAGTGACCGACATGGCACGCACGGTCAACGCGGAAGTCATCGCCTCCACGTTCGACGAACCCGCCGCCCGCCACGTGAAAATCGCCAGCATCGTGCTCGAAAAAGCCAAGCGCATGGTGGAGTGCGGCCACGACGTAGTGATTTTCCTCGATTCCATAACGCGCCTCGCACGAGCTTACAACACCGTGGCGCCTGCTTCGGGCAAAGTGCTCTCGGGCGGCGTGGACGCAAACGCGCTGCAAAAGCCCAAACGCTTCTTCGGCGCGGCGAGAAACATCGAAGGCGGCGGTTCGCTCACGATCATCGCTACCGCACTCATCGACACGGGTTCGAAGATGGACGAAGTTATATTCGAGGAATTCAAGGGTACGGGCAACATGGAACTCCAACTCGACCGCACGCTCGCCAACAAGCGCATCTTCCCCGCTATCAACATCACCGCCTCATCGACCCGCCGCGACGACCTGCTCCTCTCCGAGCAAACCATTCGCCGCATGTGGGTGCTGCGCAACTATATTGCCGACATGACCCCCATAGAAGCAATGAACGACGTGAAAAAACGCGTGGAAGATACGCTCGATAACGAGGAATTTCTCGCTTCTATGAACGGGTAGCAAAGGAAATTAGTAACTTTGTGCGCAGCAAAGCGATATTTTTAAGAATCATGGCTCACAAAATCATAAGAAACTGGCACGTCGCCCCCGGCACGGCACCCACGGATTTCGATAAGCGCGTACTCGGTTTCCAAAACCGAGGAGAACTCGTGCCGAAAAGGGAACTCATCAAAACGCCCGAGCAAATAGAAGGCATTCGCCGCTCCGGCGTGGTGAACACAGGCGTGCTCGACTTGATAGAAAAGGAAATACACGCAGGCATGTCGACCGCAGAAATCGACCGCCTCGTCTACGACTACACCACGGCGCACGGAGCCATTCCCGCGCCGCTCAACTACGAAGGCTTCCCCAAGAGCGTCTGCACGAGCATCAACGAAGTGGTGTGCCACGGCATTCCCTCGGAAGACGATATCCTCGAAGAGGGCGACATCATCAACGTAGACGTTTCCACCATCCTCGACGGCTATTACAGCGACGCCTCGCGCATGTTTGTCATAGGGCAAACGACGCCTGAAAAGGAGAAACTCGTGCGCGTGGCAAAGGAATGTCTCGAAATCGGCGCGGAAGCCGCAAAGCCCTGGGGCTTCGTGGGCGACATCGGCAAGGCCATATCGCGCCACGCCCATAAAAACGGCTTCGGCGTGGTACGCGCACTCTGCGGACACGGCGTTGGGCTGGAATTTCACGAAGAACCCGAAGTGGACCACTACAACACGCACCGCAAGGGTATGCTGCTCGTGCCGGGCATGGTGTTTACCATCGAGCCGATGATCAACATGGGCACGTGGGAAGTGTTTATCGACGAAGAAGACGGCTGGACCGTGGTGACGGAAGACGAGTTGCCTTCCGCACAATGGGAGCACACGTTCCTGATGACGGAGCACGGGCTCGAAATCCTCACACATTAATTCATTTCCGAATTGATTGTGGCGGGCTGAAAGCCCAGTGGTTGCACTTAGCCCAGGGCAACGCCCTGGGGAAACGATGCGACAAGCAAAACATTCGGCATTTTTGTGCCGACGGCGCAAAAATGCCACGCGCCGAAAGCGCGTAACCTAAACGGCACACGGGGCGTTGCCCCTCATAAAGCAGGCTGCTCTTACAGAGCGGGACACTTTAATCTATGAACCCGCATCCCCAGGGCGTTGCCCTGGGCTATGGGCAACATTTGGGCTTTCAGCCCGCCCCAAACAATTAGCGTTTTCAAACGTCTTATTTTACAAATTCTCTCTCTCGGTGAATAAGAATAATCAGAACGACATTATAATATTGGGCATCGAGTCCAGTTGCGACGACACCTCGGCCGCCGTGATGAAAAACGGCGTACTGCTGAGCAACGTTACGGCCAGCCAAGCCGTGCACGAAGCCTACGGCGGCGTAGTGCCTGAACTCGCCTCGCGGGCGCATCAGCAAAACATCGTGCCCGTGGTGAGCGAAGCCCTGCGGCAGGCAGGCGTGGCGAAAGAGCAACTCTCTGCCGTGTGCGTCACGCTCGGGCCGGGCCTTATGGGGTCGCTGCTCGTAGGAGCCTCGTTTGCCAAAGGATTTGCCGCCGCACTCGGCATTCCCCTTATAGAAGCCAACCACCTGCAAGGGCATATCCTTGCACATTTCATACGCCGCGCCGACGAGGCCGGCAAGGCCCTGCCGCCTTTCCCCTTTCTCTGCCTGCTTGTGAGCGGCGGCAATTCGCAGATTGTCAAGGTGAATGCCTATAACAAACTTGAAATTCTCGGGCAGACCATTGACGACGCCGCCGGAGAGGCAATGGACAAATGCTCCAAAGTGATGGGCTTAGGCTATCCCGGAGGACCGATCATCGACCGCCTTGCACGCCAAGGCAATCCCAGCGCTTTTTCTTTCAGTAAACCGAATATCCCGGGACTGGATTACAGTTTCAGCGGGCTGAAAACGTCGTTCCTCTACTTCTTGCGCGACGAAATGGCGAAAGACCCCGACTTCATCGAAAAGCACAAGGAAGACCTTGCCGCCTCGATAGAACGCACGATTGTGGAGATACTGATGAAGAAACTCGCCCTTGCAGTGAAGCAGACCGGCATCCGCCACGTGGCGCTCTCGGGCGGCGTTTCGGCCAACACGGCCTTGCGCGCCGCCTTCGCAGAACAGAGCGAAAAGAACGGCTGGACTATCTACATCCCGCCTTTCAGTTACACTACGGACAACGCCGCCATGATAGCCATCACGGGGCACTTCAAATATCTCGACAAAGACTTTTGCCCGCTCTCCAAACCCACTTATTCGCGAACCGTGTTGTAAGAAAGCTCATTGGTTGAAATAGGAACTTAAATGATTCAGGTATTAACTGCCTGGAAGGCAGTACGGAGCGAAGCGACGATAACCGGGGACGTAGTCCTCGGAAGCGGCTATTGCACAGGTTCTGCCTGGAAGGCAGTACGCCTGTGGAAATGGTTAAAGAGCCTGTCCTGTGGCGTAGTGCCTTCCAGGCACATCGTCCTCTCCGAGCCTATCCGAGGACTGCGTCCCCGGTTATCGTCGCTACGCTCCGTAGTGCCTTCCAGGCACTTAGTACTGACAAAACAATAATAATTCAAATTCAATACAACCCATATAACGACAAAAATATTATGGAATTAGACTTGAAACTTGCCAGCAAAGAAATCAACGAAATTTTGTGGCGCGAAGCCAAAACCCTCTCTACTGCCGAAAGCTGCACAGCCGGCCGCATCGCCAGCGTGATTACCGCCGTGCCCGGCAGTTCCAATTATTATAAAGGCGGCCTTATTTGCTACGCCGACGAAACCAAAGAAAATCTCCTGCACGTTGATGCAAAGGTCATCGAAGAGCAAACGCCCGTTTGCGAAGAGGTGGTGAAGCAAATGGTAGTCGGCGCGTGCGACCTCTTCAATACCGACTACGCCGTTGCCATTAGCGGCTACGCAGGTCCCGGCGGCCCCGACGGCGGCAAGAGCGGCGTGATCGTAGGCACGATTTGGATTGCCGTAGGCACGAAGGACAACATCGTGACCAAGATGATCGAGGAAGACAACGGCCGCGACAAGAACCTCGCCTCTGCAACGAGCGTAGCCGTGCACATGCTGCTCGACTATCTCAAAGCCGGCGATGCAACGGTAGAATAAACCCTGCTCGTCTACCCGTTTACGGTTTACTTGTTTACTCGCCTTATGTCCCCATTCATTCCATACTCCATCAACTGCAGCGGGAGGCTCATCGAACTGGACCGCCCGCAGGTAATGGGTATTCTCAACGTAACGCCCGACTCTTTCTACGCAGGCAGCCGCAAGCAGACCGAAGCGGAGATTGAGAGCCGCGTGCGGGAAATACTCGAAGAAGGGGGCACGATGATCGACATCGGCGCCTACTCTTCACGCCCCGGGGCTGACGACGTAAGTCCCGAGGAGGAAATGGCGCGGTTGCGCCGGGGACTGCAAATTGTGCGCCGCTTCGCACCTGATGTGCCCGTTTCCGTGGACACGTTCCGCGCTGACGTGGCCCGTATGTGTGTGGAAGAATGTGGCGCAGATATCATCAACGATATTTCGGGCGGCACGATGGACAACAACATGTTCCGCACGGTGGCCAGCCTGCGCGTGCCGTACATCCTGATGCACATTCAGGGAACGCCTGCCACCATGCAGCAGGCGCCCCACTACGATGACCTCCTGCGAGAGGTCTTTCTCTTTTTGGCGGAAAGGGTGGAACGCCTGCGGCAACTCGGGGCAAACGACATTATCCTCGACCCCGGTTTCGGTTTCGGCAAGACCCTTGAGCACAACTACGACCTGATGAGCCACATCGCGGACTTCCGCGAGTTCGACCTGCCGCTCCTCGTGGGCATCTCCCGCAAGTCGATGATTTACAAACTCCTCGGCGGCACGCCCGCCGAGGCTCTCAACGGCACCACCGCGCTCAACACGATTGCCCTGCTGCAAGGAGCGCACATCTTGCGCGTCCACGACGTGAAAGCCGCAGCAGAGGCGGTGCAAATCGTGGAGAAAATGCGCGAATGCCGCAACGATTGACCTTTTATCTATTAATGTTTAGTAAACAAGTAAACGAGTAGACAAGGAAATTTTCGTGCAAGCGAGTGCAGAGCCGAATTTATTCGGGCTATGCCGAGCGCAGCCGAAAATCTCAAAGAAACAAGACAAGTTACTAATATATATATTGTATAGCAAGACATCTCTGTCTCGTCTACTCGTTTACTAGTCCACTCGTCTACTAAAACATAATCTAATGCTATGACACGCGAGGAGATTGTACTCAACTTCTTGAACGAACACGATATCCCCTTTACCGTGTACCACCACCCCGAGGGCAAAACCATTGAAGAGGCCAAACGGTGGTGGAAAGACGACGGGAGCGTGCATTGCAAGAACCTCTTTTTCCGAAACCACAAGGGCAACAAGCATTACCTTGTGTGTTTCCATTGCGACCACGACCTTGACATTCACGACCTCGAGCACCGGCTCAAAGCCTCGCTTATCGCGCAGGGTTTGCCTTCATGCGGCAAGCTTTCGTTTGCCTCGCCGGAGCGCATGATGCGCTACCTCGGGCTCGAACCGGGCAGCGTTTCGCCGTTCGGGTTGATCAACGATGCGGAGCACCACGTGCATCTCTTTCTCGACGAGCAGTTGCAAAACGCCCCCGCACTCTCTTTCCACCCCAACGATTGCCGCGGCACAGTGGTCATAGCCCGCGCCGACTTTGAACGCTATCTGAACGCCGTGGGCAATACCTACGAATATCTCTCACTTTATTAGAATACGGTAAAACATCTTGCCAATGATTACCTTCGGCATCAAAGACATTATCGACATTGTCCTCGTGGCATTGTTGCTTTACTATATTTACCGGCTGATGAAAGAGTCGAGCTCGGCCAACATCTTTGCCGGCATCCTCGTCTTAATCGTCGTGTGGATATTCGTGTCCCACATTTTCGAGATGCGCCTTTTGGGCGGCTTGCTCGACAGGGTGGTCAACATGGGTGCCATTGCCCTTATCATTCTTTTCCAAGAAGAAATCCGCCACTTCTTTTCCAGCATCGGCACGCGCCGCAGCACGCACTTCCTGCGCCGGCTCTTCAACCGCAACAAAGTCGTGACGGGCCACCGCGAGGACATCATGCCCATCGTCATGGCCTGCATGAGCATGGGCAAGCAGCGCGTGGGCGCGCTTATCGTTATTGAGCGCAGCGTGGGGCTGAGCGAAATCATCAATTCGGGCGACATCATCAACGCTAATATCAACCAGCGGCTTATAGAAAACATTTTCTTCAAAAACAGTCCCTTGCACGACGGTGCGCTCATCATTTCTCACCAGCGCATCAAGGCGGCGGGCTGCATCTTGCCCGTGTCGCACGATACGGATATCCCCAAGTCGCTCGGCTTGCGCCACCGCGCCGCGCTCGGCATCTCGCAGAAGAGCGACTGCATCGCCATCATCGTTTCGGAGGAAACGGGCGGCATCTCCATCGCCGAGGGCGGCCAGTTCTATCTGCGCCTCTCCGCCGAGGAGCTGGAACGCCACCTCACCGCGCGCTGGACGGAATAAAACGCGGCGCAGTGCAGTTTCAAACAAGCATTTTTTCACCCAATCAACCCAATCAATAACTTAAATTTATCACCTATGAGAAGACTACTTTCTCTCCTCGGCCTATTGCTTTGCTTCATCACGCAAAGCCGTGCCGACGTGGCGGCAGTGAACGCTTCGGGCGACGCCGTTACAGACATCAGCACCTTAAGCAGCGACAAGGTGTACGTTATCCGCAGCGCACGCGGTTTCCTTTTCTACTCTACCGAGAGTGGATACTCTTCAAGTCTCGCGGGCAGCGGTACGCGCGGCGGCACTGCCAGCCTGACCGACGGCAACCAACTTTTTAAGTTTGTGACCGGCGACGACGGCAACCGCTATCTTTACTCGGTGGGCGCAGAGAAGTATGTGTCAAACAACGGTTCTTATACCTCCGCTATTGACGCCAGCAACAAGTTAACCTTCACGGCTGTCAGCAATACTACTTATCCCTGGCAAATCAAAATTGGCAGCAACACCATCAACATGCAAGAAAACGGTGGAAGTGCCCAAGGCGTTGTGATAGACTCCTGGAGTAACGTCGATGACGGCAACCGCCTGCAAATTCTTGAAGCAGAATTGACAGGAACCGCTTTCGACGTGTTCGACTTATCAAAACTCAGCAACGGCGCAGTCTACAACATCAAAAGCGCTCGAGGCTATCTGTATTATAATTCTTCCAAAACCAAATTGTCGGGCAGTGCCAAGTTTGCAGATGCTCCGGCTGCCAGCCGCAGCACCGTTGACCAGCAGTTTGTTATCTTGAGCAACGCGCTCGGCCAGCGCTATCTTTATTCGCTCGGTGCGGGCAAGTACGTGAAGAGCGACGGCACGTATGAAGACACGCCCACCTCGCCCCTTACGTTCACGGCAACGGGCGATGCCACTTATCCTTGGCAAATCAAAATTGGCAGCAACGTAATCAACATGCAGAAGAGCAACGGCGCAGACCCTGGCGTTATCTATAATACTTACAGCACGCTCGATGAGGGCAACAAACTGAGAATAGTACAAGCCTTGCTCCCCGACAATTTCAGCACGCACAATGCCAAACTCACCGCCGGCCTCGACCTTGGCGGCCGAAGCGTGCTGGTGCGCAGCAAACTCTATCCCACCACCTACATGCGTGCCAACGGCACCGGGCTCGGCAAGGACGAGGGCGGCTACGACAGCGGCCACATCTGGACTCTTGAGTCGGCGGGCACTGCTGGCGACTATTACATCAAGAATGCAGGCACGAACAAATATATCGGTTCTATCCCCAGCACCAACAATACCACCATACCTCTGGTGGAAGACCAGTCTTCGGCGGCTATATATAATATTAATCTCTATGCGACCGGCTATTGCAGCATCACGCAGAAGAACTTTGCAACTGCCGACCGCAACGCCCTGCACGCCCTGAGCGGCGACAACATCGTGCGCTGGACGTCCACTGAGGACGGCTCGCAATTCAAACTTGAAGCCGCCGAGGAAATTCTCGAAGGACTGGCGCACGGGTATTATATCCGCAACTACACCAATGGCTATATCAGCGCCAACAGCAGTTATATGAGTTCGGGCAACCTGCTGCTCACCAACACCGCCAAGCCCACCACCGACGAGGGCGTATGGCATGTCATCCGCTTTGCCGACGGCACTTACCGCTTCGCCAATGCCAACAGCGGCAAGGTTATCTGCATGACAGGCAGCCAAGCCGACGCACGCGCCACCCTCGTTTCGCCTGCCACGGCTAAGAGCGATGCAACGAACTTCACCTACTTCAACGGCAACATCGACCTTTCCTCGAGCACAGCCAAAAACAACATTAAGATTGCTTCCAGCGACCACAACTGGTGGAACAAGCGCGGCAACTTCCTCGCTCTTTGGAATACCACCGACAACATTACGAACGACAACGGCTCTACTTTCTATTTCACGGACGTCGATTTAATTAACGAATACGACACGGTAGAGGCCGGCACGCGCCCCGAAGGCGTGAGCGACTATACTTTGTGGTACAACGTGCCCGTGGCCAAGACGGGCGTTTCCGACACGTGGATGGAATATGCCCTGCCTTTGGGCAACGGCCAAATCGGCGCCACCATCCGAGGCGGCATCTACAAAGACGAAATCCAGTTCAATGAAAAGACGCTCTGGGCCGGCACCTCTGCCAACAGCAACCAGGGCTATTTCCAAAACTTCGGCTCGATCATGGTCACCGACCTCGGCGAGGCATTCTCTAAGAACGACAATACGAAGCCCGTTAAGGCCTACAACCGCTACCTCGATATCATCGACGGCGTGGGCGGCGTGAACTTTAAGAGCAGCGACGAGGCCACGGCCTACGAACGCCGCTACTTCGTCTCTGCCACCGACCAGGCCTTCGTAGCCCGCTACGAAGCCAAGGGCACGGACAAACTCTCTCTCAAATTCGCCTACCAGCCCGATGCACAGATTGGCGCGGGCAGCGTGACCTATGCCGACGGCACCGCCACGTTCAGCGGATCTATGCAGACCGTGAAGTACAACACGCGCTTCAAGGTGGTTTGCAGCGACGGCGCCACCGTTACCACCGGCAGCGAGGGCATCACCATAGCCAACGCCCAGTGGGTTAACCTCATCATGGCCGCTGCTACGGACTACGATGCCGCCAAGGCGGGCTGCGTGACAGGCGAAACGGCCGAGCAAATTGCCGCCAAGGTTCAGGCACGCGTCGATGCCGCAGCCGCTAAGGAGTACTCCACGCTCCTGGCCAGCCACGTTGCCAAGCACAGCGAACTGATGAACCGCGTATCGTTCAACATCGCCACGCCCTGCACCGACAAGACCACGCAGCAGTTAGTGGAATACTACAACGAAGCCGATGCCAACAAGACAACCAACGACGGCCTCTACCTCGAAAGCCTCTACTTCCAGTACGGCCGCTACCTGACCATCGGCGCAAACCTCGACACGAGCATACACGCGCCCAGCAACTTGCAGGGCATCTGGAACGACCGCTCCAACTCTAATTTCTGGCACTGCGACGTGCACGCCGACATCAACGTCGAGATGAACTACTGGCCCGCCGACCCCACCAACCTCAGCGAGATGCACAAGCCGTTCCTCGAACACATCATCGACCTCGCCTCCCAAGAAAATTCTCCCTGGAAGGCTTTGGCGCAGAAAATCAAGAACGGTGCGCCGGGCTGGGCGGTAGCAGTCGAGAACAACATCTTCGGCGGCACCTCCACCTGGGAAAACAACCGTATCAAGACGCTCGGCGCATGGTACTGCTCGCACCTCTGGCGTTACTATAAGTACACGCTCGACCGCGACTTCCTCAAGCGCGCCCTGCCTGTGATGTACGACGCCGCCCTCTACACTAAGGCACTCGCCACAACCGACAGCCAAGGCAAATACGAAATCACCAACGAGTGGAGCCCCGAACACGGCAAGACCGACGTTACGGCATTCGCGCAGCAAACGTCTTACGAACTCCTCGACGAAATCTTTAAGGCGCACCAAGAACTTGGCAACGAGTCGCCCCTCACAGCCGCGCAAATCTCTGACATCCAGGATCTGTACGACAAGTTCGACAAGGGCCTCTGGACCGAGACCTACAACGGCAATACCTGCATCAAGGAATGGAAGAACTACGCGCTTGACGATCAGGGGCACCGCCACCTCTCGCACCTCATGTGCCTCTATCCCTTCTCGCAGGTGAGCGCATTCGACACCACGACCGAGGGCCAGAGGCTCTTCCAGGCCGCCCACAACGGGCAGATTGCCCGCAACGGTGACGTGACGGGTTGGTCGATGGGCTGGCAAACCAACACGTACGCCCGCTGCCTCGACGGCAACAATGCCCACCGCAACCTCACGCTGGCTCTTAAGCACTCTCGCTCTTACGCTATCCAGATGAGCAACTACGGCGGCTGCTACTACAACCTCTTCGACGCGCACTCGCCCTTCCAGATCGACGGCAACTACGGTTGCACGAGCGGCGTGGCCGAGATGCTCCTTCAGAGTTACGACGACATCATCACCATCCTCCCCGCCCTGCCCGACGCCTGGAAGGCAAGCGGCTCGATGAAGGGTCTTAAAGCCCAGGGCGACTACACCGTAGACCAGGAATGGGCGAACGGCGTTGCCACCAAGGTGGTCATCACGAACAATCGCAACGAGGCGCGCGAAGTGAAGGTGCGCATGAAGAACGGAGCGAACTTTGAAGTCAATACGTACAGCATTCCCGCCAACGGCCGCATTGTCTTTGCCGGCAGCGACATGCTCACTTACACCACCGAGGGCGAACGCATCGTCGTGACGCAAGGCACCGTGAGCGACAACACCATCGGCATTCTCGCCGAACTCACAGCCACGGGCGCATATACCTCTATCGACATGAAGGCTGCCACCTGCTCCGCCACCAACCTCGCCTCTGCCGCTTCGGGTTGCCCCAACTTCCTGATCTACGCCCCCACCGGCGTTTCGGGTTCCAATGTCGTTGCCGCCGACGGCACGGCAGCCGAACTGGTACTCACGGACACCAGCGCGTTCAGCGCTTCCGCCGACTTCGTGGCACAGGACGTTGATTACAGCCGCATCTTCACCACCGGCAGTTACATCTCCACCTTCGTGCTTCCCTTCGGCTTCACCGTGCCTACGGGCGTAACGGTGGCTAAACTCTATCAGGTGGAGGGCAGCAAACTCGTGTTCAAGCCTGTCGAGCAGACGGAAGCCCACGTGCCCTACGTGGTCATCACCGACGACGATCAATTCATCAACAGCCTGCACAACGTTTCGGTCAAGGCTACCACCGATGCCGACCTCACCCTGACAGTCAACGGCGTGCGCCACATCGGCGTATATGCCACCACGGCCGTGACCGATGCCTACGGCTACGCCGGCGGGCAGTTCATCAAAGCAAACAGTGGCACGGTGAAACCCTTCCGCACCTATATCAAGATGCCCGAACACCTCACCGCCAAGCAGTATGCCGTAAGCATCGAAGAGGGCACAACCACCTCCGTAGGCAGCATCGAGTTTGAAAACGTCCAGCCCGACACGATATTCTCTACGACGGGCGTACGCATGGCCGGCAACCTCAAGAGCCTGCAAAAAGGCGTTTACATCGTGAACGGACAAAAAGTAATCGTGAAATAAAAATTGCAGAAAAATGAAAAAACAATATATCCAAGCACCCGGCCTGACCGTGGTGCACATCGCTCACGAGGGTTGCCTGCTTGCAGGTTCCGATATCGAGGCTACGCTGCCTGGCGGCGAAGGCCAAGACAACGTGGAATTTGAAACCCAAAAGAAGCACCATTTTTGGGGGAACGACATGAACGAGAACAGCGAGTGGGGAAATTAACCGCTCATTCAACAAGCAAGGACATCGCGCTGCATAGTTTGCGCGATGTCCTCTTGCTATTATAGTTGCCCGGGAGCCCGGCCTATCCAGCCTATTCGGAAAGCCCGGAACTTCCAGCCTATTTCCCAGCCTATGCTAACAGAAAAAATCCAGCGCGAAGCCGCCCGCCGCTTCGTTGCCGACTGGACCGGCCGCGGCTATGAGCGCGGCGAGAGCCAGCAGTTTTGGCTGCAACTGCTCACGCAGGTCTTCGGCGTGGACGACCCCGCCAACTTCATTCGCTTCGAGGAGCGCGTGAAACTCAGCAATCAGAGTTTCATCGACGCCCACATTCCCGCCACCCGCGTCCTGATAGAACAGAAAAGCCTCGGCAAAGACCTCCGCCAAGGCATTCCCCAGAGCGACGGCTCGGTGCTCACGCCCTACAAGCAGGCCAAGCGCTACGCCGACAACATGCCTTTCAGCATGCGCCCGCGCTGGATTGTGGTGAGCAACTTTGCCTCCTTCCTCGTCTACGACCTTGAGCAGCCCGGGCAGGAGCCGGAGGAGATATTGCTCGAAAACCTCGAGCGCGAGTTCTTCCGCCTCAGTTTCCTCGTCAATCCCGGCGAGGCGCACCTGCACAAGGAGGAAGAGGTGTCGGTGAAGGCGGGCGAAATCATCGGCCGCATCTACGACGCGCTGCTTGTGCAGTATGGCGCCGACGACCCCGCCACGCTCCGCGCCCTCAACATGCTCTGCGTGCGCCTTGTGTTTTGCCTCTATGCCGAAGATGCCGGCCACTTCGGCCGCGACCAGTTCCACGACTACCTGGCTGCCTACAACGGCGACGACCTCCGCACGCATCTCCTTGAACTCTTCCGCACGCTCAACACGCCCGAGCATCTGCGCAGCCGCTACCTCGCGCCCCAACTCGCCGCCTTCCCCTACACCAACGGCGGCCTCTTTGCCGAGGAGGTGGACATTCCGCCTTTCACGCCCGAACTCAAGACGATGCTCCTCAAGCAGGCCAGCCTCGACTTCGACTGGAGCCGCATCTCGCCCACCATCTTCGGCGCGGTCTTCGAGAGCACGCTCAATCCCCTCACGCGCCGCGCCGGCGGCATGCACTACACCAGCGTGCAGAATATCCACCGCCTCATCGACCCGCTCTTCCTCGACGCCCTCACCGACGAACTCGACGCCATCCTCGCCCGCCCGCAGGGCGACCGCCGTGCCCGCGCCCTCGCCGACTTTCAGGACAAACTCGCCTCGCTGCGCTTTCTCGACCCCGCCTGTGGGTCGGGCAACTTCCTTACGGAAACTTACCTCTCCCTGCGTCGTCTCGAAAACCGCGCCCTCGAAGCCCTCTTCGCCGGGCGGCGCATGATGGGCGAACTCTATAACCCGATCAAGGTGAGCATCAATCAGTTTTACGGCATTGAGATCAACGATTTCGCCGCCGTGGTTGCCACCACCGCCCTCTGGATTAGCGAGGCGCAGATGTTGGCAGAGACGGAGCGCATCGTGCAGCAGGACATCAGTTTCCTGCCGCTCCGCGCCTATAATAATATATGTGAGGGCAACGCCCTGCAAACCGACTGGACTTCCCTTTGCCCCAAGGAGGAACTGACTTATATCATCGGCAACCCGCCCTTTGTGGGCGCGAGAGTGATGTCGGCGGAGCAGAAGGCGGACATGGACTTGGTGTTTGGCAAAAAATGGAAAAACCTCGGCAACATCGACTACGTGGGGGCTTGGTACAAGAAAACCGCCGACCTCATCGCCGGCACGGACATTCGCTGCGCCCTCGTTTCTACCAACAGCATTTGCCAGGGCGAAAGCGCCGCCAACCTCTGGCAGCCCCTTATGCAGGAGGCAGGCATCACGCTCGACTTTGCCTATCGCTCCTTTCGCTGGGACAGCGAAGCCAGCATCAAGGCGCAAGTCCACTGCGTCATTCTCGGTTTCCACGCCGCCGCGCCTGCCGAAAAGGCGGCAAAGCCCAAGGCCGACAAGATGCTTGTCAGCGAAAGCGGAGCGGCGCAATGGGTCAGCCATATCAATGCCTATCTTTTGCCGATGAAGGACATCTTTATCGGCAGCCGCTCCCTGCCGCTCTGCGACGTGCCCTCGATTGGCATAGGCAATCAGCCCATCGACGGCGGCAACTATCTCTTTACCTATGAAGAGATGCAAGAGTTCATAGCGCAAGAGCCTGCCTCCGCCGCATATTTCCGCCCTTGGTACGGGGCGCAGGAATTTCTGCACAATAAGCCGCGCTATTGCCTGTGGCTCGGCGACTGCTCGCCCGCACAACTCCGCGCCATGCCCCATTGTCTGAAACGTGTGGAAGCAGTTAGGCAATTCCGCCTTGCAAGCAAAAGGTCATCTACGTTGAAGTTAGCAGATACGCCTACGCGTTTCCAAGTAGAGAATATGCCGAAAGGCAACAGTCTCTTATTACCAGAGGTTACATCAGAAAAGAGACAATATATGCCCATTGGGTTCATGTATCCAGGCACTTTATGCAGTAATAAAATACGTCTTATGCCTGAAGCATCATTATATCATTTCGGCGTATTGACCTCGTGGGTACACATGGCTTGGTTGCGTGCTATTTGTTGCGGATTGGGAACAAGTTATAGTTATTCAATAAACTTGGTTTACAACAACTTTCCTTGGCCCGAGGCAGACGAGGCAGCCGTGGCAGCGATTAGCGAAACGGCGCAGGCCATACTCGATGCCCGCGCGGCATACCCCGACAGTTCCCTTGCCGACCTTTACGACGACACCCTCATGCCGCCTGCCCTGCGCCGCGCCCATCGCAACAACGACCGCGCCGTGCTCCGCGCCTACGGCTTCCCTACCAACGACTCCTTCACCGAAAGCGACTGCGTGGCCCGTTTGTTCCAACTGTACGCAGATTGGGGGAAATAATTGCCAATCTCGGGCGGGTCAGCCTGTCCTGTGGCGTAGTGCCTTCCAGGCACATCATCCCTGCGTCGCCTGTCCGAGGACTTCGTCCCCGGCATTCTATGCTTATATGCAAGTAAAACTGCAAAAAAGTTATGCCGCATCGTCATTTTTCTGCTCGCCGTAGCGTGTGCCGTTCTTGACCATGGCTACAAGGATGTGCAGCATCTTGTTCTTACAGTTG
>JALFUO010000043.1 GCA_022784065.1 Bacteroidales bacterium
GCATCACCTGTGAGCATACCGTTGGCATCGCCAGTGAGTTGCAGCGAACCAATACTTATGTCGCCCTTCTCTGTCATTATTTCGAGTGAAAGGGTGGCATTCCTTTCACCCTTGAACATGCTTGAAGGGAGTGAAACGTGCATTTCCATCTTGCCATTCTCCTGGGCATTGATAGAGAGAGCAATGAAGCACGCAAGCAATGTGATGATAATATTCTTCATCTCTTGGTGTATTTTATGTTTATGGTGGGTTCTATTAATTCCCACCGTCAAATATTAATTTTTTTGGGTTTTGACGTTTTGTCATCTTTTGGTTTCTTTTCGGTTCAAATCGTAAGTCTCATCGGTCACGTAGCCCGCTACGCTCCCTCTTCAACTTACAATTTATCCTCGAAAATAAATCCAAAATCTGCCAAAGCGAATTTATAGAACCCACCTAAACTTTCTGGGGGCGCACGCGCCGCCGATTTACTAAATATTACAACATCGCCATTGCCCTTTTTGCGCCTTTGCAAGGCAGGCAATGGCGATATTTTTATAACTTTGCAGTGCTTTTCAAACCGCCCGCCCACCCGTGAGGGTGCTACGGACAACGGAGTCCGGGCGGTTTCAGAAAGGCTTCTTTATATGTACTCCAAGTACTATTTCGTTTTGATTCGCGTCAAGAACAAGGTGCACCGCTTCCACCATTGGGGCGTTTGCGCTCAAATTTGATTTCCCTTTTCTTTTTTTTTTTGAATAATCGCTTTCGCCCCGCCGCTCAGCGGCCTTTTTCAGGGGCGCAGGCATCATAGTGTCTATTCTTAAACCCCATTTTTATGACAGAAAAAATGAGGCATCGGATTGCGCTTGCACTCAGCGCAATCTTGATGTTCCTGCCTGCCTATCTGCAGGCACAGACGGCGGAGCTGCAAGAAGGACTTGCGCGGCTTTTCGCCACAGCCGAGCAGCACAATACCACGCTTCGCAGCCTTGAAACCGCCCTGCAAGTGGCAGAAGCCGGAGTGAACTCGGCAAAGGCCGCCAAGCTGCCCGACATTACGGGCGAGGCTGCCGTATCGTACCTCGGCAACGCCCGATTGTGGAACCGGCATTTCGGCGAAAGTACCGCCGCGCCGATGCCGCACTTCGGCAACAACTTTTCTCTTTCAGCCCAGCAAGTAGTCTATGGCGGCGGAGGCATCAATGCAAGCATCAAACTCGCCCGTCAGGGCAGCGAGTTGGCGCAACTCAATGCCGAGGACGGCAAGCAGCGCGTGCGCTTCCTGCTCACCGGGCTATACCTGCAACTCCACAACCTGCGAAACGGACGTGAGGTGTATGCCGCCAACGCCGCGCTGGCGCGGCAACTCATCGAACAGATGCACAAGCGGCGCGAACAGGGCATCTCGCTGCGCAACGACATCACGCGCTACGAACTGCAACTGCAGCAGATGCTCTTGGGCGAAACGACGCTGCGCGACCGCGAAAGCATCGTGCGCCAGCAACTCTTCACCGCGCTTGGCACTGACTCTGCCGACGTTGCGCTGCTCTCTGAGGCGGCGTTCGATGATGCCGCCGTCGGCGTGGAGAGCGAAGCCGCATGGCAGCAGGCGGCAGGCACGCAGCACGTAGGCTTGCAAAGGTCGGCGCTGTCGGTGGATATGAGCCGCACTAAGGAACGCCTCGTGCGCGCCGAACTGCTGCCGCACGTGTCGCTTCTGGCGCAAAACCACCTTGACGGACCTATTACCACGGAGGTGCCGCCGATTAACAAGAACCTCAATTACTGGTTTGTGGGCGTTGGCGTGTCATTTAATTTCTCCGCGCTCTACAAGAGTCGCCGCAAACTGCGCGAAACGCGCCTCTCTACTTCTTTTGCCTCCGACGAGCACGCCGTGCTACGCAGTCAAGTGAGCGATGAGGTGCATGAGGCTTACGTGAACCTCGGCACGGCAAGGACAGAGTTGGCCGTGCGCCGCAAGAACGTGCAGCTTGCTTCGGAAAACTACGATGTGGTGAGCCGCCGCTACGAAGGCGGCCTTGCTTTGGTGACCGACCTCACCGATGCCGCGAGCATGAAGCTCGATGCGGAACTTGCGCTGACCGATGCCCGCATCAACCTTATCTATTGCCTTTATAAACTCAAATACGCCTGCGGGGCTATGTGATTGCCCGCCTTAAAAGAAAAATCTCCAATGAAACACAAAACAATTTTACGCGTTACCTACAACGCCATTATCTTCCTGTTGCTTGCCGGCGGCGCATACTTGGTGATTGACCACTTCGTGCATTTCGGCAACGTAGAGTTTACCGACAATGCTGCCGTGCGGCAGCACATCACGCCCGTGAACACCCGCGTCCAGGGCTTTATCAAGGAAATCCGCTTCGAAGAGTTCCAACCCGTACACAAGGGCGACACGCTGCTGATTATCGAAGACAGCGAGTTTCGCCTGCGGCTCGCACAGGCGGAAGCCGACCTCGCCAACGCCCTCGCAGGCAAGCAGGCCACTTCGCAGGGCATGAACACCACCGCGACCGATATGCTCGTCACCGATGCCAGCATTGAGGAGGCTCGCGTGCAACTCGAAAACGCGCGGCGCGAGGAAGCCCGTTACGCGCAGCTTCTGCGCGACGACGCTGCCACGCAGCAGCAATACGACAACGTGAACACAGCCTTCCTTGCCGCCAAGGCACGCTATGAACAGTTGGCGCGCCGCAAGCAAACGCTCGCCTCCACGCGTACTGAGCAAGGATACCGTCTCAACCAAAACGCCGCCGCTATCGAACTGGCGCGGGCTGCCGTAGACCTCGCGCGGCTCAACCTTTCCTACACCGTTATCATCGCTACTGCCGACGGCACGGCAGGACGTAAGGAAATACACGAGGGACAACTGGTAAACCCAGGACAGACAATGGTGAACATCGTAGACAACGCGGAGCTCTGGGTCGTGGCCAACTATCGCGAGACGCAGTTGCAGCACATCGCGGTTGGGTCGAAAGTGGATATAAAAGTCGATGCCGTGCCGGGCGTTACTTTTGAGGGAGAAGTGGAACGCATCAGCGATGCCACCGGCGCGGCGTTCTCGATTATTCCGCAGGACAACGCCACGGGCAACTTCGTGAAGGTGGAGCAGCGCGTGCCGGTGCGCATCGGCATCAAACCTTCCGAACACACCGAAAAGCTCCGCGCGGGCATGAACGTGGAATGCACGGTCATATATTAACGCAGGCGGTTGTATCTAAAATCTAATAATCTTAGTAAACGAGTAAACAAGTAGACGAGACAAGTTTCTTATATAATATATAGTTTGCATGACATTTCTGTCTCGTCTACTCGTTTACTGATCAACTCGTCTACTAATATATAACTCTAATAATGTCTCACGAAACTCCCCCTCCCTTCTCAATGCCGATGTTCCGCGCGTTCGTGCCCAAATTAGTGCGGCCGTGGATTTACGTGGTGCAGGCCTTTTGCTTCCAGTTTTCGAGCGGCATGTACATGGGTGCTATGAACAACATGATTGGAGAGAACGCATGGATGCGCGAGGACGTGCTGATGTGCCTTTACGCCACGCTCATCGGCATGGCGCTCTACTTTCCCCTGCTCTTCCGCATGAAGTTCCACTTCACCAACAAGTTGCTGCTCTGCGTCTCCGCGGCGGTCATCATCGTCTGCAACCTCGTCGCCCTGCTGCCCCTGCCGCGCCCCGTGCTGTGGGCGATATGCGTGGTGTGCGGCATGGCAAAGATACAGGGAACGTTTGAAAACATGTCGAACATACAGCTCTGGATGACGCCCAAGCGCGACTTCGGCGTGTTTTTCCCCATCCTGCACATCATCTTGCTCACCTCGATAGAAGTCTCCGCCTTCCTCGCCGCCGAGTTTGCCTTCCTCCACCACTGGTCGCTGATGCATTGGTTCGTCTGCGGGCTGATGCTGCTGGTGCTCTGCGTGCAAGTGGGGCTCACCAAGCCTTTCCACGCCATGCCGCAAATCGTGCCGCTCAAAGGCATAGACTGGCTCGGGCTGCTGCTATGGACTGCGCTTTGCCTGCAGGTGACTTACATTCTCAACTACGGCGACTGGCTCTATTGGTGGCACTCGCCGCAAATCAGGCTGCTTTGCGGCACGTCCCTTCTCACGCTTGCCGTCTGCTTGCAGCGCATGTGGTACCACCCGCAACCGTATTTCGAGCCCGCCATATGGGGCTACCGCTATGTTGTGCCCATCATCCTGCTCATCGGCGTGGTGGAAATGCTCTTCTCATGCGAGCACGTGCTGGAAATGGTATACTACGAAGAAGTGATGCACTATGCCGACCACATTTACGAGCGGCTCAACCAATGGTCGTTGCCCGGCATTTGGGCCGGCTGCCTCTTCTCACTCGGCTGGCTGCGCCTCATGCGCTGGAACGCCTACAAGCTCATCGCCGTGGGGCTGGCGGTCTTCTCGCTCTACGCCGCCGGTTTCTATTTCCTTGCCGACAGCTCGCAGGGCAGCGAAGCCCTGCGCCTGCCGCTCGCTTTTCGCGGCTTTTCCTACGCCGTGCTGAGCATCGCCCTGATGTGGTGCTTGCACGAAATCATGTCGTTCCAGCATTTCTTCCAGGCACTGAGCATTTTCAATATCCTCCACATGTTTGTGGGCGGCCTCGCCGGGGCTGCGCTCCACGCCCGGGGACTGAACTACTACGTGGCCGACGGCTTTGCCCGCTATTCGGGCTATCTCGACGAGGTGCGCCTCTCGCAAACGCCCGTAGACTTTGCCCGCTATATGGAGCAAATGGTGGAAAACCTGCTGGCGCAGAGCGTCAAGATACTCTTCGGCTGGACGCTCTATGCCGCCCTGTTCTTCGCCCTGCTGATGCTGCTTTGGGACATACCCGGCGTGCGCCGCCGCGTGAAGCACATGCAGACCTGGCCGCGCGTGGGCATACAGGTGCTCGGCGGCTTCCGACGCGCACAAAGGCTGCGCCGTATCCGCCATGCGCGAAAAGCCGGCAGCATGTAGGCAAGAGATTATATTCAGCAAGATATTTTTTACTATCAAGGAGAAATTTTTCCCTTTCTCCTTGATATTTTTTTCTATCCTATAAGATAGTTTTTGTTACAAACTTTGTAACATGTATTACAAACTTTCTAACACGTGTTACAAACTTTGTAACATGTATTACAAACTTTCTAACACGTGTTACAAACTTTGTAATAAGCGTTACAAACTTTGTAACAAACTTTTTCTGCGCAGATAATGAAAATTGTCTTATAGGAGAGGGAAAATTGTCTGCGCAGAAAGGAAAAAATAGTTCCGAGAAAATTTTTGCGCTCTGTGCAGGTAATTGCAACGGGCACGGCAGATAATCGTAACGGGCACGGCAGGAAATCTGCGCCTGCCGTCTTTGCGTGGTTTTAGAAAAGGCGGTTTAGGCGGCTAAAAGCATCTTTTTTGCGCTTTGCTGCCGTGACACTGCGCAAAATTGCCTAATTTTGCACTTTCATACAGCGCATTATGAACAACGACAACAATATCTATCCCATTTTCGACCGTATGCTCGCGCGTGCCGACAAGGAGCGGCTGCTTGGGCAGCGGGGCGTAATGCTGTGGTTCACGGGGCTGAGCGGCTCGGGCAAGAGCACGGTGGCCGTGGCCCTCGAACGGGAACTGCACCGCCGCGGGCGGCTCTGCCGCCTGCTCGACGGCGACAATATCCGCACGGGCATCAACGCGGGTCTCGGCTTCTCGGCCGACGACCGCCGCGAGAATATACGCCGCATCGCCGAGGTGGGCAAACTCTTCGTAGACACGGGCATCATTACCCTTGCGGCTTTCGTGAGCCCCACGGAGGAACTGCGCACGTTGGCACGCGACATTATCGGCGCAGCCGATTTCAAGGAAATCTTCGTGGCCACGCCGCTGGAGGAATGTGAGCGGCGCGACGTGAAAGGCCTGTATGCGCGGGCAAGGCGCGGCGAGGTGAAAAACTTTACAGGCATCTCTGCGCCTTTTGAGGCTCCCCAGAACCCCGCCCTCGTGCTCGACACCACCGGCACGCCCGTGGAGGAAAGCGTGGGGAAGGTGCTCGCGCTGCTGGAAGAGGCAGGCGTATTGACAGCAACTAAACAAGTAAACGAGTAAACGAGTAGACGAGTAAACGAGTAGACGAGTAAACGAGTAAACAAGAAAAAATATGTCCGAAAATTATTCACTCAGCCACTTGAAGGAACTTGAAGCGGAGTCAATCTACATTATCCGCGAAGTGGCGGCAGAGTTTGAGAACCCTGTGATGCTTTACAGCATCGGCAAGGACTCGAGCGTTATGGTACGTCTGGCGGAAAAGGCGTTCGCGCCAGGCAAAGTGCCCTTCCCCCTGATGCACATCGACTCGAAATGGAAGTTTAAGGAAATGATTGAGTTCCGCGACTGGTACGCCCGCGAGCACGGCTGGGACCTCATCGTGGAGAGCAACATGGAGGCCTTCAAGGCCGGCGTGGGACCGTTCACGCACGGCTCGAAGGTGCATACCGACCTGATGAAGACGAAAGCCCTGCTCGACGCGCTCGACAAGCATAAGTTCGACGCTGCTTTCGGCGGCGCGCGCCGCGACGAGGAGAAGAGCCGCGCCAAGGAGCGCATCTTCTCGTTCCGCGACCAGTTCCACCAATGGGATCCGAAGAACCAGCGTCCCGAACTTTGGGACATCTACAATGCCCGCATCAACCGGGGCGAGAGTATCCGCGTGTTCCCGCTTTCCAACTGGACGGAACTGGACATCTGGCAGTACATTCGCCTTGAAAAAATCCCCATCGTGCCGCTCTATTTCGCTAAGGAGCGTCCCGTGGTGAATATCGACGGGCAGCTCATCATGCCCGACGACGACCGCCTGCCGGAGGAGTATCGCTCGAAAATCGAAACGCGCAAAATCCGCTTCCGCACCCTCGGCTGCTGGCCGCTCACGGGCGCGGTGGAGAGCGAAGCCGACACCATCGAGAAAATCGTGGAGGAGATGATGACCACCACCAAGAGCGAACGCACCACGCGCGTCATCGACTTCGACCAGGAAGCCTCTATGGAACAAAAGAAACGCGAGGGATATTTTTAATTATTGAATTAGTAAACGAGTTTTTAGTAAACAAGTAAACGAGTAAACGAGTAAACAAGACATGTTACTCATATATAATATATACAGCAAGACAAATCTGTCTCGTTTACTCGTTTACTAATCTACTCGTTTACTACTAATGATTTCACATATATGACCAACCAAGAAACAATCGGAAAGAAACTTTCCATTGAAGAATATCTTGACCAAGACGAGCGCAAGGACTTGCTGCGCTTGCTCACGGCCGGCAGCGTGGACGATGGCAAGAGCACGCTCATCGGCCGCCTGCTTTTCGACTCTAAGAAACTCTACGAAGACCAACTCTCTGCCTTGGAGCGCGACTCTAAGCGCGTGGGCAATGCCGGTGCAGGCAAGATTGACTACGCCTTGCTGCTCGACGGACTGAAAGCGGAGCGTGAGCAAGGCATCACCATCGACGTGGCGTATCGCTACTTCTCGACTAACAAGCGTAAGTTTATCATCGCCGACACCCCGGGACACGAGCAGTATACGCGCAACATGATTACGGGCGGCTCGACGGCCAACCTCGCCATTATTCTCGTGGACGCCCGCACGGGCGTCATCACGCAGACGCGCCGCCACACGTATCTCTGCTCGCTGCTCGGCATCAAGCACGTGGCACTGGCAGTCAATAAGATGGACTTGGTGGATTTCGACCAAAAGGTGTTTGACAAAATCGTGGAGGACTACCGCGAGTTCGTCGCCCCGCTCGGCATCCCCGATATCCATTGCTTCCCCCTCTCCGCCCTTGAGGGCGACAACGTGGTGGAACGCTCCGAGCGCACGCCGTGGTACGACGGTCCCGCGCTGCTTGACTTCCTCGAAACGGTGCATATCGGCAACGACCACAATCTCACTGACTTCCGCTTCCCCGTGCAGTACGTGCTGCGCCCCAACCTCGACTTCCGCGGTTTCTGCGGCAAGGTGGCATCGGGCATCGTGCGCTTGGGCGACGAGGTGATGGCGCTGCCCTCAGGCAAGAAGAGCCGCGTGAAGGAAATCTATACCTACGACGGCTCGCTCGACTATGCCTTCCCGCCGCAAAGCGTGACGCTGCGTCTTGAAGACGAGATTGACATCTCGCGCGGCGAGATGATTGTGCATGTACCGGCGGAGGGCGGCACGGAAACGCAGCCCAACGTGGGACGCTACTTTGAGGCGATGCTCGTGTGGATGGACGAGGAACCGATGGACGCTTCTAAGTCGTTCTTCATCAAGCACACCACGAATACCTCGCGCTGCCGCATCGACCACATCAGTTATCGTGTGGACGTGAACACGATGGAGCATTGCGACGCCGCAGGCCTCGCGCTCAACGAAATAGGCCGCGTCACGATTGCCACTGCCAAGGAACTCTTCTTCGATGCCTACGCCGACAACAAGCCAACGGGCGCATTCGTCATCATCGACCCCGTGACGAACAACACCTCCGCCGTGGGCATGATCATCGCGCCCGTCGATGAGAGCCTGCTGCACACGGCTGCAGACAGCCTGCCCACGCTCGACCTGCCCCGCCTCGGCATCGCTCCTGAGCATTACGACGCCATCGAAAAGGCGGTTAAGGAACTGAGCCGCCAAGGCCTTGAAGTGAAGGTGGTGAAATAGGGAACATACGGCGCAATACACGCCGCCCCGCAACATAATTACGCCCAACCGTTCCTGCATTGCGCAGCGCGGTTGGGCGTAAAACGTTAAATGGTATGTCAGTCCGCTTTACTTCTTTTCGGCCTCTTTGGCCTCGGGCTGCTTCACCTTTTTGATTTCCACGGTGAAGATGAGCGTAGAGTTGGCGGGGATATTGCGCATGGCGCGGGTGCTGTAACCGAGTTCGGCGGGAATGAAGAGTTCCCACTTAGAACCTTCGGGCATCATGGTCAAGGCTTCCTTCCAACCCTGGATTACCTGGTCGGGACGGAAGGTGGCGGGCTTGCCGCGCTTGTAGCTGCTGTCGAAGACCGTGCCGTCGATGAGTTTGCCCTCATATTCTACCTCAACCTCCGTGGTGTCGGTGGCTACCACGCCGGTGCCCTGCGTGAGCACGCGGTATTGCAGTCCGTCGGGCAACACCTTGATGCCTTCAGCCTTGGCATTGCGCTTCAGCCATTCGATGTTGTTGAGGCGATAGTTCTCCTGTTGGTAGTTAGCCTGTTGTTCCACAACCTTCTGCGCAGAGTCGGGCGTGAGGGCCGTAGGCTCTTTGAGCAACACCTGTGAGAGGGCGGTCTGGAAAGCAGGGAGGTCGAGATAAGTGGTGTCGGCCTTACCCGTAGCGTTTTGGTTGAAACTCGGAAGGCTCTTGCGGTTCATCTCTGCAATGCGCAGACCGGCGGCGAAGGCAAGGTATTTCTTGACTTCCTCTTCCGAATACTCGGCATTCAAGCCTTTCACGGCCTCAGAGATATAGAGCGAGTCGACGCCCTCGCGCTGGATAAGGTAGTTGCGCAAGCCCTCGCCCTGCATCACGCCGAACGCATAGCTGAACGTCTTGCCGTCGACGGGTTTGTAGGGGTTCTGGGGCACTTCTGCCATAGTGGGCTTCTTCTTTCGGGCACGTGCCGAAACGGAGGTGGCGCAAGTCATTGCAGCCAAGCCGATGATAAGAATAGTTTTTAGTTTCATGTTTTTATAGCAGAGTTTTATTTAATTCCAACGAGCGTCACCTTGAAGATAAGAGCAGAGTAGGGAGGAATGGGCCCCGTGCCGCGCTCGCCGTAACCGAGTTCTGCGGGAATGTAAAGCTCCCACTCGCTGCCCACCGTCATTTCGGGCAGGGCGATTTTCCAGCCCTCAATCATGTACTGCAGGCTGAGCGTAGCCGTGCCCTCGGGGGCGTGTTCGCTGCTGTCGAATACGGTGCCGTCGGCCAGGCGGCCTTCATACTTCACGATAACCGAGTCGGTAGCGGCAGGCTTCTTGTCGCCCTCGCCGGCTTTGAGCACTTTGTAGAGCACGCCGCCGTTGAGTTCCTTAACGCCTTCTTCCTTCTTCTTTGCTGCGAGGAATTCTGCCGACTCCTTTTTCTGCTTGCCGAACATATAGTCCATCAAGTGCTTGTTGGCAGCCTCTCTGTCCACGGCCTTGCCATCGCGCTGCAATTCGATGTTGCCGTTGATAGCGGCTGCGTAACCTGCGAGGAAGTTCTTGATGTTGATTTTCTTTGTAGAGTCGCCTGCGAAGATTTGGCTTTCGATGCCGGGGAGCATCTGCGACTTGGTCTGCAAGCCCTGCATGAGACCCATGTAGTAAGCCATCTTCTTTTTGTCGCCTGCGGCTTCGATGCCGGCGCGGAGGCCTTTGAGGAACTCATCAACGCTGGCAGAGTCGCTGCCGCTCTGTGCGAGATAGCCGGCGAGCTGGTCGCCCGGCGACATCACGATGCCTGCTTCGTAGCTCACGGTGTCGACATCGGTTTTGAGGTTAGCCTTCGGCGCGCTGTTGTGGCAGGCCGTGAAGAGCGTGGTTGCGGCAACGAGCGTTGCCATAAAAATCTTTTTCATTGCTTGTTTTTGATTTATAATTTTATATTATTGTACTTCAATCAATTCAACGTCAAACACGAGGGCTGCATAAGGCGGTATGCTTTCGCCTGCGCCGCGTGCTCCGTAGGCAAGGTTGTAGGGGATGAAGAAACGGAACTTTGCGCCCTCGCCCATAAGTTGCAAGCCTTCCGTCCAGCCGGCTATAACGCCGTTGAGGGGGAAGGTGGCAGGTTCGCCGCGACGGTAACTGCTGTCGAATACCGTGCCGTCGATGAGCCGGCCTTCGTAGTGGCACTTCACTCGGTCGGTGGCGGCGGGGTGCTTGCCGCTGCCCTCTGTGAGCACCATGTATTGCAGTCCGCTTTCGGTGGTGACCACGCCTTCCTTCTTGGCGTTGTCGGCGAGGAAGGCCTCGCCCGTTTCGCGTGCTGCCTTGCCGGCTTCTTCCTGCATGGCCGTGAGGCGTTCGTTTACGATTTGCTGTGCCTTGCGGCTGTCGATGCGTGTCTGCGCGTTTTCCAATACGTCTTTAACGGCGGCGGCAAATTCCTGGGCGTCAATGGCAGAGATGCCCGAGCCTTTCAGGTTGTGGCCGATTACCAAACCGAGCGCGTAGCTAAAATCTTTCATTTGTTTGATGGTGGGGAATATTATTTACTATTGATTCTATTCTATATATATATTAATATGTATGCTGAAAGAAAGAAAATGAACTTTCCGCGCACAAAAGTACAACTTTATTCTCGGTTTGTGTGCCGTTAGCGTTGATTTTTGCTAACTTCGCCGTATGATAAGCGCATCTTCATGCCATTGTCATCATCAACCCCCGTAAAAACCTTAACGCCGGGCGCTTGCCATGCGCCCCTGTTGCTATGAAGAAACTTGTTGTCCTCACCGGTGCCGGCATCAGTGCCGAGAGCGGTTTCGAGACCTTTCGCGACTCCGGCGGACTTTGGGAGAAATATCCCGTAGAAAAAGTTGCCACGCCCGAAGGCTGGCACGAAAATCCCGATTTAGTAACCGACTTTTACAACGGACTGCGCGCGCAGCTGATTGCCGCGCAGCCCAATGCCGCGCACCGCATTCTTGCTGAACTGGAAACGCATTTCGACGTGACGGTCGTGACGCAAAACGTGGATGACCTGCACGAGCGCGCCGGTTCGTCGCACGTCATTCATCTGCACGGCGAACTGATGAAGGTGTGTTCCTCTGCCGACCCCGACGACCCGCGCTATCAGGAAACGCTCACGCCCAAGCGCATCGCCGTGCACCACGGCGAGCGTGCCGGCGATGGTTCGCTGCTGCGCCCGTGGATAGTGTGGTTCGGCGAAGCCGTGCCCAATCTCGAAGCCGCCGCCGAAGAGACCGCCCGCGCCGACATCTTCGTCATCGTGGGCAGTTCGCTCAATGTCTACCCCGCCGCCGGCCTTGTGCGCTATGCACCTGCCGACTGTCCCGTCTACCTCATCGACCCGAAGGAAGTGCACGTGCCGTCGCATAGGCAGGTTCGCGTTATCCAAGACATCGCCTCGCGCGGAATGAAAACGCTGCAAGACTTATTATTAAGATGAACTGGCTTTACGAAACCCTTTGGCAGCACACGCCCGTGCAGGCGGTGGTGATTATCTGCCTCATCTGCGCCCTCGGCCTTTCGCTCGGCAAACTGCGCTTTCGCGGCATCAGCCTCGGCGTGACCTACGTCTTCTTCATCGGCATCCTCTTCGGCGCATTAGGCTTGGAGCTCGACGCGCAGATGCTGAGTTACGCCGAAAGCTTCGGACTGATATTATTTGTCTACACCCTCGGCCTGCAAGTGGGGCCCGGCTTTATGAGCACCTTCCTCACGGGTGGCGCACAGCTCAACCTGCTCGCCCTCGGCGTGGTGGGGCTCGGCACAGTCATGGCATTGCTCACCGCCCTGCTCGGCTATATGCCCCTGCCCGACATGATGGGCGTGCTCTGCGGCGCCACGACCAACACGCCCGCCCTCGGCGCGGCGCAGCAGACGCTCAAGCAGCTCGGCCAGCCCTCCAACGCCGCCGCCCTCGGCTGCGCCGTGACCTATCCCATCGGCATGATAGGCGTGATCATCGCCCTTATGCTCGTGAAAGGCCGCCTCGCCCGCCGCGCCGCCGCCATGCCCGAGGCAGAGAGCAACGACGAGGCCTTCATTGCCTCCTTCACCGTGTGCAACCCCGCCGTGTTCCACCAAACGCTCCAAGGTCTTAGCGGCAGCGGCGTGGACGACTCCAAATTCGTCGTCTCGCGCCTTTGGCGGCAGGGCAAGGTCATTCTCCCCAACTCCGATACGCGCATCGAAGACGGCGACCGCCTCCTCGTCATCACCAAGAAAAAAATCGTGCCGACGCTCACCATTCTCTTCGGCCGCCGCGACGAAACCAACTGGAACGCCAACGACGTGGACTGGAACGCGCTCGACGCCACGCTCGTGTCGGAACGCATCCTGATCACGCGCCACGAAATCAACGGCAAGCACCTCGGCAGCCTCCACCTGCGCAACCGCTACGGCGTCAACGTGAGCCGCGTGCAGCGTGCCGGCATACAGCTCGTGGCCACGCCCGACCTCACGCTACGCATGGGCGACCGCGTCACCGTGGTGGGCGAAACGGAGAGCATCGCCCGCGTGGCGGCAGAACTGGGCAACACCGTCAAGACGCTTGACGAACCGAACATGGTGACCATCTTCATCGGCATCGTGCTCGGCCTGCTGCTCGGCAGCGTGCCCTTCTTCGTGCCCGGCATGAGCTATCCCGTGCGCCTCGGCCTTGCCGGCGGCCCGATCGTGATGGGCATTCTCATCGGCGCCTACGGCCCGCGCTTCCACATGGTGGCCTACACCACCACGAGCGCCAACCTCATGCTGCGCTCCCTGGGCCTTTCGATGTACCTCGCCTGCCTCGGCCTGGACGCCGGGCGCGACTTCCTCGACACCGTGGCTCGCCCCTCCTCACTCATGTGGATAGGCTTAGCGTTTGCCATCACGTTGCTGCCCGTGGTGCTGATGAGTTTCGTGTCCGTCCATTGGGGCAAGAAAAGCTTTGCCACCACCGCCGGCATGCTATGCGGCGCGATGGCCAACCCCATCGCCCTCAACTACGTCAACGACACGCTCCCCGGCGACAAGGCTTCCGTGGCCTACGCCACCGTCTACCCACTCTGCATGTTCCTGCGCGTCATCATTGCGCAGATTATCGTGATGCTGTGGTTCGCGTGAGCGAGCAAGGCAGGAGGATTTTAGATATTATATAAAAACGCGAGGCTGTGTCGTAATTAAGGTTTACGGCGCGGCCTCTTACTTTTTAGCCACAGAGGTTTGGATATTTTTCAGGCGACCGATTTCTGATGTTTTTCCCAAAATATTCGATTCTCGAGCGGTAAAATCCGCGATATAAGCAA
>JALFUO010000059.1 GCA_022784065.1 Bacteroidales bacterium
CATGGCTTTTTAATGAGGCAATTATTTACCGGGCGTTTTGCAAAACGCCCCTACTCGTGAGACCTACATTCCGATGCCGCAATCAGTTCCTTGTAGATTGCGCTGCCTTCCAGCAGTGTCCTGTTCCCCACCATAAAGAACGCTCGGCGGGCGCGGGTGATGGCCACGTTGAGCTTGCGGTCGATGTCGGCGCCGCCTATGCGCTGCACTGAGGAAAGCACGTCCAGTTGATACGGGCGCGAGATTGTGGTGGAGAAGATAATGAAATCGCGCTGGCTGCCCTGATAACATTCCACCGTGTCCACAGTAATTTGCTCCGCTCCGCGTATACCCGCCTGCTGCAAACGTGAGCGCACGCAGGCAATCTGGCTGCGGAAGGGCACGATGATGCCCACGCTTTCGGCAGGCACTATCTGGCGGCCGTTTCTGCCGTAGAGCGCGATGAGCGCCTGCACCAGCCGCGCCACCATGTCGGCCTCCGCCTCGTTTGCCTTATTGTTTTGCGGCGGCGTTTCGGGCACGATGTCAATAAACCCGAGGCGCGTGCTTGCGGCAAACTGCTCCAAGGGGTCTGCGCCCGGCGCGGGCAGGGCGGTCTCCTTTTGATGGGGTAGGGGCACGGGACGCAGTTCGCCGCCGTAGAACTTGCGGTTCACGAAGTCGGCTATGTCGGGGTGCATGCGTCCTTGTCGGTTGAGCAGTCCCACAAACCGCCCGTCGCCGCTGCGCATTTGCAAGCGGTGCAGCCGTTCAAAGAGGCTGTCGGCCGTGTCGAGCAATCCGATGTCATTGAGTTGCGGGTCGCTGACTGCCGTCTGCGCCTCCGGCGAAAGCACCACGGCGGGCAGTTGCTTGTGGTCGCCGATGAGGATAAACTTCTCAATGGCGCATTCGTCGGTTTCCGTCTTGGCGCAAAGCAGTCCGAGGGCTTGGGGCTCCAATATCTGCGACGCCTCGTCGAAGAGGGCGCAGTCGAACTGCTTGATGCGGAAGAGCTGCGGCGTGCCCGTCAGCGTGGTGAGCGTACCTATATATATATATGTATGGTTGAGCAGCGAGCTTACGGCGCGGCGGTTGGCGGCCGAGGCGGCGAGGTTGGAGAAGAGGCGGGGACGATAAGGCTCGGCGCAGGTCTGTTCCGCCCCGATGCGGATATAGGCGGCTTCGGGATATACTTTCGCCAGGTTTTCCAGCATACCGCATATCTCGTCCACGGCGCGGTTCGTATAGGCCGTGAGCAAAAGGTTGCCGTGGCGCAAGAGACCGCGGCGGCGGTCCTCGATAAATTCTTCCACCAAGGCACGCAGTGCCACGTTTGTCTTGCCCGTGCCCGGCGGGCCTACGAGCAGGAAATAGTCCTTTGCCTGCCGCGCACGCAGCAGCACGTCGGCGAGGTGGGGAGGATACGTGCCGTGCAGGCCTACTGCCTTGTCGGCTTCGGGCGTCCGCTCTCCGAGCAGCAGGGCACGCCGATGCTCCGGCGCAGTGAGCAGGGCGAAGAGGTTCCGATAGGCCTGCGAGAAAGGAGAGTCGGAATAGTCGTGCTCCATTCGGAACGTGCTGTCCGGGGCAAAGAGCGCGGCGGGTTGCTCATAGGGCAGGCGCATCGTGAGCCGGTCGCCGCCGATGCTTTCTATGTAGCCGCGATAGAGTTGGCGCGTGGTGGCATTCGGTGTGCCCGCACCCCCTTCTTCGTAAAACAGCACCATCTCGCCCGGCGAAAAGTTGGCGCAGCCGCCGTCCACGCCTTCGGGCAGGCGCATCGCGATGCTTTCCACGCGCCCCGCCGCCTCCATCGGTTCGGGACGCAGACCGGCGAGCATATCTCCCGTGAGGCGTTTGGCAGCCTCGTCCACGCGCCACAGCGCGGCGAAGGAGCGGTTGGAGTCGGGGCGATGGTCGTTGGTCTTTGCGCGAAACTGCTCGCGGGCAAGGAAGGTGAGGAAACGGTCAAAATATTTCTTCGCCACGCCTCCCCGTTCCTGAATGGGGCGCACGATGTCGAGGATTTGAGGACGGAGATATTGGTGGTAAAACTTATTGTCGAGACCGCGCTCATTGATATGCTCTTCGGTCAGAAGGCTCAGCACGTCGTCCACATGCCCTTCTCGCAGGGCGCGTTCCAAGGCCATGATGCCGTTGCGCAGCACGATGCTCTCGCTCACCAGCCCGCCCGCCACGCGCTCGTTGAAGAGCATCGGGTAGCGCGTGTAGAGGAGAAATGCCTCCGTGTTGTTCCACGACAGGCGGAAGTTGCGCCGCAGCATCTCGCTATACAGCGTCATCTGCAACTTATGCTCCGCCCTCGGGCGTTGCGGACGGCCGGAAAACTCCTCGGCCTTGCCCGATTTCACTTCCACAAGCAGGCGCATATCTTTGGACATCACGTCGAAGCGTCCGCGCAGGCCCAGCTCTGGACAGAGAAATGATGCCTCCACCAGCATATCCTCGCGCCGCTGCCCGGTCTTGTCGGTGCAGAGACGGTTGCCCACGGTGGAGAACACGTTGGAAAACTGCTCTTTAAGGTTTTGGAAATAACTGGGTGCGAGTTCTTTCTCGAGCGCGGCGTAACTGAGTGCCGATTCCGCGAAATGCTGGCTCGCGGCGCGGCGATAGATGTTTTCGAGCCGCGCGGCATCGTCGGGCGCGCCGTCGTAGCGCAGGGCTTCTGCCATAAACTGGTTCGTGGCATTACCCAAGAGAATGGGCAGCGATACGGGCGGCGGCGCGAACCGCGACAGCAGGAAGCCCAGCGGCGAGTTGCCGTAGGGGCGCAGGCACGAGGCGAGGGCGGTGACGTCGATGAGATAGTCAGGCTCGAGCACAATCTCGCCGGCGACCAGTTTGCCGTCCGCGCCCTCCCTGATGTCGGAAACGCCCACGAAGTCGCCCTTGCGCACGTGCTGCATCATCTCTGCCGTTTTCGCGCGAAGGCAAACGCTCTGCCCGTCTTCCGTGAGGCACGTCAGGCAGTCGCCCTCTATCTCGGTCACAATGCCGCGCAGGGCGGTGCCGGCGGAGTGGGCGGGGGCAGGGGCGAGTTGGTCGATGCGGAGCAGCGGCAATTCGGGCGGCACGGGCTTGCCCGTCATCTGCTGGGCAAAATGGCAGAGGCAAGCCAAGTCCTCGCGCTCCTCTTCGGGGGTGCGCACAGCTTTGTCGTGCAGCACGCGGTGGGCGAAGTGGCGGAAACTGTCGGCAGCTTTATGGCTGATGCCCCGCTCGCGGCACACGGCGAGCAGCAGCGAGAAGAGGTTGGCATAGTCGCCCGCCAGCTGCTCCGCCTCAGCGTTGCACAACCGTTTCATCACGCCGACCCAGGCGGCGTAGCGCGTCGGTTGCGGTGCGTCGGCATAGGCGCGGGCTATGTGTAAGATTTCAGAGAAAACGGGCATGGGAGGAGGGGAATAACGTTAAGGCAAAAGCATTGTATTGGTGTTGTATCAGAATATATAGGAAGATATATTTTAGATGCTAAGGTTGTATTGTGGCGGGCTGAAAGCCCAAATGTTGCCCATAGCCCAGGGCAACGCCCTGGGGAAACGTTGGCCGCGATTAATACATTCGGCATTTTTGCGCCGGCGCAAAAATGCCACGCGCCGAAAGCGCGTAACCCATTAACGCCACACGGGGCGTTGCCCCTCATAAAGCAGACTGCTCTTTCAGAGCGAGACACTTTAGTCAATGCATCAACGCCTACCCAGGGCGATGCCCTGGGCTATGGGCAACACTTGGGCTTTCAGCCCGCCACAAATAATATTAAGATCGCTATTCCTTTTTCATCAGTTCTTCCGGCGAAAGCACTTTCTCGGGACGGCTGAAACGGTTGGGCTTTCGGGCGGGCTTGTCGGCGGCGGGCAGGGCGGCAGGTGCGGGGGACGCGGAAGAGACAACGCCGCCGTAACTCTGCCAACGGCTCACGACAGACGCTACATAGTTCACCGTCTCCGCGCCAATCATATATCCGTGGCGCACCACGGGGTCGCGGTAAAAGCGCGGCTGGGAAAGGCCGAGCACGTAGGGCGCCACGTTGTCCCACACGGCATCGTTCCGGCCGTGCTTCCGGGCCAGGGCGCGGGCATCGGCAATGTGGCCCGGCCCGGCGTTGTAAGCGGCGAGCGTGAACTTGATGCGCTCCGCCGCGCTCTGTATGTCGGAGAGATTAGAAGCAAGCCTTTTCAGATAGCGTGCGCCGGCGGCAATATTTTCGTTGGGACTGTAAATCTTGTCCGCCGACAGTCCCACGCTCTCCGCCGTGGCAGGCATCAGTTGCATCAGTCCGCAGGCCCCCGCCCACGAAACGGCGTTCGCGTCGAAGCCCGACTCCTGATAGCATTGCGCGGCAATGAGCCGCCAGTCCCAACCCACGTGGGCGGCAGCCTTTTTGAATTGATCGTCGTAAATGGAAATAATGCCCTTCTCGCGAGAGATGTAAGGCGCTTTCACGTGCCGCTTCACCTGCGTGCGCTTCGCGATTTGATTGTCCGCTTTTTCCTTGATATCGGGCGCATCGGCGTGGGCAAACCATTCGTTCAAGGATTGCGCCAACTGGTCATTGCTAACTGACACTGCCCAAGCCGTTTGCGCTTGCTTGTCAGTAACGCCCGCAGCGCGTGCTCCGTGCTTTTCTGAAAGCGTTTTCGGCAACTGCAAAGCCGCGATGTCGGCATCGCCCCGGCGGAGCATTTCGTAGAGCGCGAGGGTGTCTTGCGCCAGTTCCACGCGCAGGCGCAGCCCTTCCGCCACGGCGTAGGCCTCGGCATAGGCAAATTGCAGGCCCATGCCGCGCCCTTGGTATTCAAAGTAGGTGTCGGGCCCCGAAATAGTGGCAACAATCAGTTCCCCGCTTTCCTGTATCTCCTCATAGGTATATGGGTCTTCGCCCGCTCCGGCGGCGGTGAAAGCCCCCGGCGATTTCGGGGCTTCGGGGCTGCGCTTGCAGGCTGCGGCCAGCAGGAGCGCAAAGAGACAAAAGAATATGTTTTTCAAAATCTGCATTATCTTACCGCAAATTTACGATTGTTTACGCAGAAAATGGCGGTTCGGCGCGATTTTGTGCGGGGAAGACACGCGTGAAAAGGTATGTGGGCGTTGCATCGCCCGCCCTGATGCAGGTCCATATATATGACTGCCGAAACGCGCACGGAGAAATTTTTCACTAATTAGGAGGAATTTCTTGCTTGCTTATAAGAAAATTCTTAATATTGCAGCAGAAAAAGTTTGTTACAAAGTTTCTAACACGTATTACAAACTTTGTAACATGTGTTAGAAACTTTGTAACATGCGTTACAAACTTTGTAACAAAAACTTTCTTATAGGAAAGGAAAAAATATCCTGCTGAAAATAAAAATTATATTGCTGAAAATAAAAAATATCCCGTACCTAATTTTTCAAGTCTTATGATAAACTATGTATTGAAAGAGATGCCCGATCTCCGCAAAACGGGCAAGCGCAATGTGTTCCCCAAGGTAAAAGTGCACCACACGGTAGGCACGGAGGAATTTCTCAAAGTTATGGCTACTTATCACCACACAAACCGCCCCAATGAACTGCGGGCGATGGTGGAAGCCATGAAAGAAACGATTGCCGAACTGCTTGCCGACGGCCACAACGTGAACATCGAAGGACTCGGCACGTTCTCGCTCTCGCTGGAATTTAAGGACGAAAAATCCAAAGAACTGCAAGAGGGCGACGATATGCTTTATCGTAAAGTACAGGCTAAGGATGTGAATTTCAGAGCGTCGCGCCAGTTGGTAGGTACCGTGGACCGTGCAACTGAATACGTGCGCGACGAAGAGGAGCGCGTGGTGAAAATCGCTAAATCACCCTACACGAAGGAGGAGCGCATTGCCCGCGCTGTGGCGTTCATTAAGGAAAAAGGTCAGATGCGTCTTCCCGATTACTGCGCCCTGAACGAGTTGGACAAATGTACCGCCAGCAAGGAACTGCAAGCAGTGGCCGACGATCCCGCCCAGCAGATTACAACGCAGGGCAAGGGGACGCATAAATTCTGGGTGCTGAAATAGAAAAATCTCTGCAATTTATACACCCGTAATCAATGTGGCAAGATGATTTGGGCGGGCTGAAAGCCCAATTGTTGCCCATAGCCCAGGGCAGCGCCCTGGGGAAATGCACGTCGCGATAAATACATTCGGCATTTTTGTGCCGATGGCGCAAAAATGCCACGCGCGTCAAGCGCGTAACCCGCAATGCCACGGGGCGTTGCCCCTCATAAAGCAGGCTGCTCTTACAGAGCGAGACACTTTAATCAATGCGTTATCGTTTACCCCCGGGCGTTGCCCGGGGCTATGGGCAACAACTGGGCTTTCAGCCCGCCACAATATTCCCCCGATGCTTACCTTCAATAAAATGTTCTGCAAAACCCTTATTCTCTCGCTTTTCGTATTCTTCGTCTCCTTCTCCGCCTCGGCACAGCACCGGGACATCTTGAAAGAGTGCATTTACAAGCCTGCCGACTCCGCTCGGGTGGTGCGGCTCTTGGCGGAAAAGGCGCCGCAGGGTGGGGAAGTGCTCTATTATGCCCGTAAGTTCCTGGGCGTTCCCTACGTTGCGGCCACGCTGGAACGGAGCAAGCAGGAGCGGCTGATAATCAACTTGAAAGAACTTGACTGTTCCACGCTCGCCGAAACCGTCCTCGCACTCGCTGCCACCAAGCGGGCGGGCGGCAGACGCTTTGAAGACTATTGCCGCACGCTGAGGCAGTTTCGCTATCGCGGCGGACGGCCCGATGGCTACGTCTCGCGCCTGCACTACTTCACGTGGTGGGCGAATAGCGCGGTGAAAAACGGGCTTTTGCAGCACGTGGACGGGCAGCGCAAGTATTTCTCCAAGCAACTCGTGCCCAACGTTTATTATATGAGCGCGAACGCAGACAAATACCCGCTGCTGAAAGGCCGCCCGGCGCGGACAGACAGCATTGCGCGCCTTGAAAAGGCCGAGAACGGCAAGCCGCTCGGTTACTACATACCGCAAGAAAATACTGGCTTGGGGCGCAATGCCCTTCCAGAGGTGCGCGACGGAGATTTGATAGGCATCGTCACTAACAAGAAGGGCCTCGACTGCTCCCACCTCGGTTTCGCGGTGTGGGGCAAGGACGGCAAACTGCACTTGCTCAATGCCTCGTCCATTCACAAGAAGGTGGTGGAAGAGCCCAAGACGCTGCGGCAGTATCTCTCCGAGCACCCTTCTTCGATCGGCATCATCGTTTACAGACTGACTGATAACCCACTTAAAACCAATAGAAAAAGTATGACGAAAGTGTATGTGATGAGCACCTGCCCCGACTGCGCGGCGGTGAAAGAACTGGCCAAAGAAGACAACCGCTTTGAACTGATTGACCTCGGCGAACACGTGCGCAACTTGAAAGCATTCCTGCGTCTGCGCGACACGCACCCTGCTTTCGAGAAGGTGAAGGCGCGCGGCAGCATTGGCATTCCCTGCTTCCTTTCAGAAGATGGCAGCGTGTCGTTCTCGCTTGAAGATTATTTTGAAAAGCACCCCGATGCAGAACCCTCGGGCGAGGCATGCAGCCTCGACGGCAAAGGGTGCTGAGAAAAGGCATCACGAAATAAAAGCCGCAACGTTCTTCGGAGCGTTGCGGCTTTGCTTGTAATGTGAATGTCGGTTGTTTGAATAAATTCGGATACTTGGGGTGCGCTATTGCATGTCGCGCTCCTCGACCATGTCGATCTCTTCGCCTTTCGCGTTATAAAACACGTATTGCAAGTACGAAAGGCTTTGGTTGGGCACAATCTTGATGCCGAGGCCGTATTTCATCTGCCACTTGCGCTTGAGCGACCATACGCCCTGGTTGATGTAGGCTGCCACGAAGGGGTGCACGTGCAGCTTGAACTTCTTGATGCCGAGGTTGCCCACGAGCGTGGCAATTTTGCTTTCCAACGCGTCGGTGAAGAGCAGACTGGAGCGTATGTGTCCCGTGCCGCCGCACGTGGGGCAACTCTCTTCGACTTTCACGTCCATGGCAGGACGGACGCGCTGGCGCGTGATTTGCATCAGGCCGAACTTGGAAAGCGGCAGAATGTTGTGGCGCGCGCGGTCGCTCTTCATGTTCTCGACCATGCGCTCATAGAGTTTCTGCCTGTTCTCGGGCAAATTCATGTCGATAAAGTCCACCACGATGATGCCGCCCATATCGCGCAGGCGGAGTTGTCGCGCCAATTCGTCGGCCGCGCCGAGATTTACGTCGAGCGCGTTGGCTTCCTGTCCGTCGGGCGACTTGGAGCGGTTGCCGCTGTTGATGTCCACCACGTGCAGGGCTTCGGTGTGCTCGATAATCATGTACGCCCCGTGCTTATAAGTAACCGTTCGGCCGAAAGAAGTCTTGATTTGCTTGGTTACGGAGAAATTGTCGAAGATAGGGACGTTGCCGTTGTAGAGCTTGACGATGTTTTTACATTCCGGCGCGATGAGCGTCACGTAGTCGCTTACCTCTTTGAAGACGCGCTCGTCATTTACGTAAATGTTCTCGTAAGAAGGATTGAAAAGGTCGCGCAGGAGTGCTACGGTGCGGCTCGTTTCTTCGTAGACGAGGAGCGGCAGTTTGCTTTGCTGTTGGCGTGCCTCCTGTATGCGTGCCACGGCATCATTCCAACGCCCCACGAGAATACGCAGTTCCGTGTCGAGTTCGGCTACGCGCTTGCCTTCGGCCACGGTGCGTATGATCACGCCGAATCCCTTGGGCTTGATGCTCTGCACGAGTTGCTTGAGGCGCGCGCGCTCTGCGCCGCTCTTGATTTTGGTGGAGACTGAAATCTTTTCGCCGAAGGGAATAAGCACGAGGTAGCGGCCGGCAAATGATATCTCGGCCGTGAGGCGCGGCCCCTTGGTGTTGATCGGCTCTTTGACGATTTGCACAAGGATTTCCTGTCCTTGTTTCAGTGTGTTCTGTATGCTTCCTTCCTTCTCGGGTGCGGGTTGTCCGCAGGCTTTGGTCATGGCGATGTTGCGCTTGCCGTCGCCGAGGAGCGAGAGATATTTCTCGAAAGAATTGAATTGCGCCCCGAGGTCGAGGTAATGCAGGAAAGCATCGCGTTCGTATCCGACACTCACAAAACAAGCGTTGAGCCCGGGCATGAGCTTACGGACTTTGGCCAGATAGACGTTGCCCACCGAAAATTGCTCCGTGCGCCCTTCCTTTTGGTACTCCACGAGGCGCTTGTCCTCGAGCAGGGCGATGGAGATGTCCTTCGGTTGCACATCTACAATCAGTTCGCTTGTCATAAATTCTTTTTTAATGGTGAGTGTTATAAAGGGATGTTCTAAAAATTACGTTTTTCGAGGAGATAAATAAGGGTCTCTTTTCGGTTGCTTTTTGCTTTTTAGAGCGCCCTTTTGTAAGTTTTGTCTATCGCATAGCTCGCTATGCTCCTTTCGCAACTTTCAAAATCTCATCTCTAAAAATTCAAAAATCAACTCGACCTAATTTTTAGAACCTCCCTATAAAAATTGTGCCAATATGTATGATGTGCACAGGGTGCATATAAACATATCGGCACATTGAGATGAGAAATCCGCTCTGAAAGCAGGATTTATGTAAGTTCGTTTGCCTTACTTGCTCTTATGACGGTTCTTTCTCAGTCTTTTTTTACGCTTGTGCGTAGACATCTTATGTCTTTTCTTTTTCTTACCGTTAGGCATAGCTGTAAGTATTAAATGGGTTTGAGAATAAATGCGTTAGTCTTTGATTGACTGCAAGAAAACCTTGGCGGGCTTGAAAGCCGGAATGTGGTGCTCGGGGATGATAATCGTGGTTTTCTTGGAAATGTTGCGGGCCGTCTTTGTGGCGCGTTTTTTGAGGATAAAGCTGCCAAAGCCTCTGAGGAAGACTTCGTTGCCGCCGGCGAGCGAGTCCTTTACAGTTTCCATAAATGCCTCGACAGTGGCAAGCACGGTAGCTTTCTCGATACCCGTCTTCTGGGAAATCTCGTTTACGATATCTGCTTTTGTCATGTGTTTATGTAGAAAAATTGATATTTTGTGATGTCTTTCTTAAAGCGGTTGCAAAGTTATTATTTTCAAATGGTTTGACGAAACGTTTGCGCACTTTTTTGGGGCTTTGCTGCTAAGAAAGTGATGAAATCGCGACTCAATGCACGGGAATTTTCTCGATGCGGCGAATGTGCCTACCGCCCTCGAAGGGCGTGTTGAGGAACTGGTTCATGATTTCGCGTGCCGTGTCGCAAGAAATGTAGCGGCCGGGCATCACGAGCACGTTGGCGTCGTTGTGCATGCGCGTCATCTTGGCAATTTCGGGTACCCACACGAGGGCGGCGCGTATGTGCTGGTGCTTGTTGAGCGTCATGGAGATGCCTTCGCCGCTGCCGCAAATGGCAATGCCGCGTTCCACTTCACCCGTTTCCATACCCTTAGCGAGGGCGTGGGCAAAGTCGGGATAGTCGCAGCTTTCAGCGGTGTAAGTGCCGTAGTCCTTGTAAGTAATGCCCTGCTCTTCAAGGTACTGCTTGACGTATTGCTTGAGTTCATAGCCGGCGTGGTCGCTGGCAAGTCCTATCATTGCTTCCATAATGTTTGGGGATTAGGAATTATGTCCTTACTTTAAGAACGCCAGAACTTCCTTGCGGATATTCTCTGCCGTGTAACCGAGTTTTTCGTCCAACACCTTGTAAGGTGCGCTGAAGCCGAAGCTCTCGAGGCCGTAAACGTGGCCGTGTGCGCCCACAAGTCCTTCAAAGATGACGGGCAAACCGGCGGTGAGGGCGAAGATGCGGGCGTCGGCGGGCAGCACTTGCTCTTGGTATGCCTTGTCTTGGCGGCGGAACAGCCCGTCGCTCGGGCAGCTCACCACGCGGCTCTTTACGCCGTCGGCTTTCAGGAGTTCGGCGGTGTCGATGAGCGTGCTCACTTCCGAGCCGCTGGCCAGGAGGATAACGTCGAAGTTTTCAGCGTCCTCTACGATATAGGCACCCTTGCGAGCCTGTGTGTAATCCACGTGGCCGGGCAGTGACTTCACGTTTTGGCGGCTGAAAATGAGCGCGGTGGGTGTGTCCATATTTTCCATAGCCATACGCCAGCATTCCGTCACGGCGTTCACGTCGCAGGGACGCAGCACGCGCACGCTGTCGCGACCGCTGTGGTTTTTGAGTTTCTCCATCAGGCGGATTTGAGCCTCTTGCTCAACTGGCTCATGCGTAGGTCCGTCTTCGCCGACGCGGAAGGCATCGTGCGTCCAAACGAACTTAACGGGCAGTTCCATAAGCGCGGCCATTCGGATGGCGGGCTTCATATAGTCGGAGAAGACGAAGAAGGTGCCCATCGCCGTGATGATGCCGCCGTGGAGCGTCATGCCGATGCAGACGCAGGCCATCGTGAGTTCCGAAACGCCGGCTTGGAAGAAGCCGCCGCCGAAGTTGGTGCGCGAGATTTCCGTAGTGTGTTTCAGGAAGCCGTCCGTCTTGTCGGAGTTGCAGAGGTCGGCAGAGGAGACAATCATATTGGGCACATATTCCGAGAGCAGCGCGAGGCAGGCGGCAGAGCCGTTGCGCGTGGGCTGGTCGGGCTTTTGCTCGATGGCGTTCCAGGGGATTTCGGGCAGGCGGTTGTGCATCCAGTCGTCGAGGCGGGCTGCCTTTTCGGGGTTGGCGTCTGCCCAAGCCTGCTCTTCGGCGTGGCGTTCCTTAGCCCAGGCGCGAAGTTCCGCCTTGCGCTCCTCGTACATCTTGCTCACTTCGGGCCACACGACGAAGGGATTTTCGGGGTCGCCGCCGAGGTTTTTAATCGTATTCACGTAAGCGTCGCCGCCGAGGGGTGCGCCGTGCGTCTTGCAGTTGCGCTCGTAGCTTGAGCCGTCGGCCTGGCGTGCGCCCTTGCCCATCACGCAGTGTCCGATGATGAGGGTGGGGCGGTTCTCCTCTTCGTTGGCTGCTTTGAGGGCTGCTCGGATCTGTTCGGGGTCGTTGCCGTCGATTTCCAGCACGTTCCAGTTCCATGCGCGGTATTTCGCGCCCGTGTCTTCGGAGATAACGGTTGCCGTTTCGGTGGAAAGCTGTATTTCGTTGGCGTCGAAGAACATGATGAGGTTGTTCAGCCCGAGGTGTCCCGCGATGCGTCCCGCGCCCTGCGAGATTTCCTCCTGCACGCCGCCGTCGGAGATGTAGGCATAGATGCGTTCGCGCTCAAAGCCGGGGTTTCCCGTGCGGGCGTAGAGGGCTTTGGCGGCGATGGCCGCGCCCACGGCGTAGGTGTGCCCTTGTCCCAGCGGGCCGCTGGTATTCTCGATGCCGCGCTCGGGGCATACTTCCGGGTGTCCCGGCGTGCAAGAGCCCCATTGGCGGAAGTTTTTCAAGTCGTCTATGGTGTAGTTCCCGATAAGTGCCAGTTGCGAATAAAGCATCGGCGACATGTGTCCGGGATCCAAGAAGAAACGGTCGCGACAAGCCCATGTGGGACAATCCGGGTCGAAGTTAAGGAACTCTGAATAGAGCACATTGATAAAGTCTGCCCCGCCCATTGCTCCGCCGGGGTGTCCGGATTTGGCGCGTTCTACCATACTTGCCGCCAATATGCGGATATTGTCGGCTGCAAGGTTCATTAATTCTTTGGAGTGTTCCATTTCTGATTTGTGGTGCTTGGGTGTTATATATATAATATTGTATAGGACGCGCAAAAACCTGCGCGTCGCTCATTTGTCTGCAAAGTTACATCTTTTTAACTGAATTTGCTTATAAGATACTTTATAATTTGCCGAGATATTGCGAATTAAAAGGCAGGGAAAGGGATTTAGCGAAAGAGGAGATATAAAAAAAGCAACAGCCTTCGCGGCTATTGCTTCAATTCGGGGTGAAAAACATAGGTGCGCCCTTCTTCCATCGTCACAGCCTCGCCGCGCACGATGTGCGAAACGTCAGAAACGTCGGCAATCGCGCCGTCGGGCATTTGCACCTTGATGCCCTCGGCATTTGCCGAGTACATCTCTTTCGACACAAAGCGGCTGCGCACGAAATAGCGCGTTGCCTCCAACGGTATGTGCAGCTGCTGGGCCACTTGCTTGCGGCAATCGTCCAAGGTCTCGGCAGATATTTTTCCCTCAAATATGTCAGCCTTAAACAGGCGGCGGTTCACAAACCCACCCGCCAGGGCAGAGAGCACGGCATCTTCCGAATGCTGCCACACGCCGAGCGCGCAGAGAATGTCGCTGTCGTTTAAGTTTAGAAAATGATTGATGCACTCTTCATCTTCCTCAAAATGCGATGTTTGCACTTCCGAGCGTAAGAAATACTCCAACTGCGGAGAGGCGAACAGCCGCACGCCCTCGCGCGTCAGTTTCTTAGCCCTTTCGAGCGCGGCGCGGAGCATTTCTTCCGCAGCTACCGCCGTTTTGTGAAGATATACCTGCCAGTACATCAGCCGCCGCGCCATGAGGTAGTTTTCTACCGAATACAGGCCCTTGCCCTCCACCACGAGGCGGTCGTCTGCTACCGAGAGCATTTTGATCAACCGCGCCGCACCGATGTTACCCTCGCGCACTCCGGTGTAAAAGCTGTCGCGGCAGAGGTAGTCGAGCCTGTCGGTGTCGAGCTGGCTGCAAATGAGCTGGTGGAGGAAGCGTTTGGGATATTCGTCGCAATAAATCTGAATGGCCATGCTCAGCGCGCCGCCAAACTCGCCGTTGAGCCGGCGCATCAGGGCGCGGGTGATTTCTTCGTGCGAGAGATGCTCGATGAGCGTGTGTTCCAGCACGTGCGAAAACGGGCCGTGGCCGATGTCGTGCAGGAGAATGGCAATTTCCGCGCCCTCTTCCTCAACGTCGAACACGAACACGCCCTTTTCTTTAAGGGCACGGAATGCCTCCCGCATCAGATGGTACGCCCCGAGCGAGTGTGCCCAGCGCGTATGCGTTGCGCCGGGATATACCAACGCCGACATGCCCAGCTGCCTTATGCGCGAGAGCCTTTGAAACGCGGGGTGGTTGATGAGTTCGCAGAGCAGTCCGCGCGGCACGCTTACGAAACCATACACAGGGTCGTTGACAACAAATTGTGACATGCAAATTCGCTTTTATCCAATATTATAGGTGCAAAATTAGGCATTTCAAAGCGTTCGCAGCGTGGAAAGGGGCAGATAATAGCATGAAAGCAGGGGAAATCTCTAATAAGCAAACACCACTGACTTGTAAAAGAGATTTTATTGTGTTCTTTGGGAAAAATCAAAACCTGTTAATGCCGCTTTGCTTTCTGCGCAGAGCGTTCGCGGCGCGTTTGCAATCGTTAAGACGAGTTTGCTTGAAAGTTTAGGGATTATTAAGATTGCGGAAATTTGCTCCGAGAATAATGCGACGAAAACCATGGAATTTTTCACTTTAAAGCACTTCGTGAAAATTATAAAGGAGCAAATTTTTACGGGCTTGCTTATAATTTTCACGGTCATATAAGATAATTTTTCCGCTCATATAGGATAATTAGCCCCAAAAACGCAGAAAGAGGAAAAGCCCGCGCTCTTCCTCTTTTTGCTGATGCAAAGATATGTGTTTTATTCGGTCTTGCCAAAATGCGCGCCGTTGTGCCACGGGCTGGCACGGGGGTTGAAACTCTCCCGTGTCTCAGGACGTCCTAAAACCCGTAGGGGTTCATGGCCTTGTAGCGGTCGTTCATACGGTTTTCCACGTTGGTGTATTCGCCGTCGGGCACGGCGGCTGCTTCGGGCGCGAGTTCCAGCGACTTTTTGAGGTCGTCGGCCGCGCCGGCTTCGTCGTGCAGGGCGTGGCGCACGCCGCCGCGGCTGCGGTAGGCCTCGGCAAAGTCGGGCATGAGGTCGATGGCCTCGTCGTAGAGCGCAAGAGCCTTGTCGCGCTGCGCGGTGGCTTCGTAAATACTGCCCAAGAGCAACACGGCGTTGCGGTCGAAAGGATTGAGCGAGCGCAGTTGCTGGAGCAGGCGGGCGGCTTCTTGCAACTCGTCCTCTTGCCCCTTGGCAGTTAGCAGGCGGGCGGTGCGCAGGAGGTAGGTTTCGTTTTCGGCATCGTCGGCCAACAAGGCACGCATATCGTCGAGCGCTTCCGCCGTCTGCCCCATGCTTTGCAGCACGTCGGCGCGCAGCAGGCGGGCTGCGGCGTAGTCGGGGCGCAGATTGAGGGCTTGCGTGAGGTGGGCCACTGCCCAAATATCCTCTCCCATGCCATGCTCAGCCTCTGCGGCGAAATAGAGCACGCGTGGGTCGTCGACGTGGTCGGCAAGCAGGGCGGCGGTGCGCTCTTTCATTTCGCCGTACTCTTGCAGCTCGCCCAGCGTTTGCAGCAGCATGAGTTGCAACTCGTGGTTGCACGGCTCGTCGGCAGAGAGCGATTTGAGCAAAGGCAGGGCTTCGGCATACTGCCTCATGCGCAGGTGCGCCTCGGCCTTGAAAGCCTGCGTGCGGCGGTCGTCGGGCGTGATGTTCAACGCCTCTTCAAAACATTTGAGGGCAAAAGGCACTTCGCCCATCTGCATGGCACGCACTCCGTCGTCGCGCAGGGTTTCAAAGTTGCGGCGCGCGGTGGCCTTGGCCTCCTCTTCGGGAGAGACGTTTTCGGGAGAAGAACCGAACAGTTTTTTAAGGAAAGACATATTTATATAATGTGTGTGTGATGGTTTTGCGCTTGCAATATTACTAAAAAAGCGGGGAAAAGGAGGCGTTGGATGCCGATTTTGCGCAACTTGCTGCGCATAAAAAGGCGATTTTTTGCTTGCAAAACGAGAAATGATTACTTTTGCATCATATAAGTCGCATAAAACCTCTAACACAATGAAAGCATTAGTAAAGAAAGAACCGATGAAGGGCATCTGGATGCAAGATGTGCCCGTGCCCGAAGTGGGCGTGAACGATGTCCTCATTAAAATCAAGAAAACCGCCATTTGCGGCACCGACCTCCACATATACAAATGGGACGAGTGGAGCCAGAAGACCATTAAGACCCCTATGACCATCGGCCACGAATACGTGGGCGTTGTGGAGAAAATCGGCGCAGGAGTGCGCAACATCAAGGTGGGCGACCGCGTGACGGGCGAGGGACACATCGCCTGCGGCCACTGCCGCAACTGTCGCCGTGGCTTGCAGCACATTTGCGAGAACAGCATCGGCGTGGGCGTTAACCGCGACGGCGCATTTGCCGAATACCTCTGCATTCCCGAAAGCAACGTCGTGAAACTCGACCCGCGCATCAGCGACGATATGGCTGCCATTATGGATCCCTTCGGCAACGCCACGCACACCGCCCTCTCGTTCCCCCTCCTCGGCGAGGACGTGCTCATCACGGGCGCAGGCCTGATTGGCACGATGGCCACGGGCATCGCCAAGTTTGCCGGCGCGAAGAACATCGTCGTGACCGACCTCAGCGAGTATCGCCTCGAAATCGCCAAGAAGATGGGCGCAACGCTCACGGTGAACGCCACGAAGGGCGAGACCGTTGCCGGCGCCATGGAGCAGCTCGGTATCCGCGGCTTCGACGTGGGTCTTGAAATGTCGGGCGCGCCCGTTGCTTTCCGCGATATGGTGGCCCACATGTACAACGGCTCTAAGATTGCGCAGCTTGGCATATTGCCGCCCACCACGACCGTGGATTGGAGCGAAATCATCTTCAAGGCCCTCACCATCAAAGGCATTTACGGCCGCGAGATGTGGGAGACCTGGTACAAGATGGAGCAGATGCTCCTCTCCGGCCTCGACCTCACGCCCGTTATCACCCACCACTTCCCCATCGACGAGTTCCAAAAGGGCTTCGACATCATGGAAAGCGGCCAGTGCGGCAAGGTTATCCTTGAATGGGAATAGGATCTTTGGCTATATAATAATAACGAAACGGCAACGCCGGCGTACCCGATTGGGTGCGCCGGCGTTTTGTTTTTGTCTACTTGTCCCCAGGGTGTTGCCCTGGGCTAGGTGCAACAATTGGGCTTACAGCCCGCCCCGACTTGTCTGCTTGTTTACTTCGTGATTTTCGGCTGCGCTCGGCATAGCCCGAACAAGTTCGGCTCTGCGCTCGCTTGCACGAAAATCTCCTCGTCTACTAAAAGATTGCAGGCCGCCACGTAGCCCATGGTCCAAGCGGCTTGCAGGTTGAACCCGCCCGTCACGGCGTCCACGTCAAGCACTTCGCCCGCAAAGAACAGGCCGGGATGGCGGCGACATTCGAGCGTTGAGGGATTGATTTCGGAGAGTGCCACGCCGCCGCAGGTCACAAATTCTTCCTTGTGGCGGTTGCGCCCCGCGATGGACAACTGATGGTTGGTGCAGTTTGCCGCCAGCCGGCGTAAGTCTTTCGCTCCCACGTTTGCCCACTTCTGTTCCGCCGACAAATGCAGGCTTTCCAGCAGATAGAGCCACAGGCGTTTGCCTAACTGGCGGGGAAAGGCGGTGGCCAGTTGCTTTTGAGGATTTTCCTCTTTTATTTCTTTCAACAAGTCCAAGGCTTCCGCCTCGTTCATATCGCCCAGCCAGTTCACAGCCAGCGTGGCGCGGTAGCCGCATTCTGCCAAGTGCCGCGCCGCGTGGGAGGAGAGTTTGAGAATGGCCGGCCCGCTTACGCCCCAGTGCGTGATGAGCAGAGGACCGTCGGTCTTGAAATTCGTGCCCGCGAGGCGCGCCGTGACATTGGCCACGACAATGCCCATCAGGCTTTTGAGCGGGTGTGCCTCGAGCGAGAAGCTGAACAGCGACGGCACGGGCGGCACTGTCTTTAATTGTAGCGGACGGAGAAACCCGATACCGCTCTCTTTCGGGCTACCGCCCGTGGTGACGATGACCGCGTCGGAGCAGATAGACGAGCCGTTCGCGAAACTTATCTTGTAACCGCCGCCCGCCTGCGGCTCGATGCTTTCCACGCGATGGCCGGTCCTGATGGCCACACCGTGGCGCTTCATCAGACGCAGCAATGCACCGATGATGTCCTGAGCGTCCTGCGACTTGGGAAATACGCACTGGTCGTCCTGCACCGTGAGCGGCACGCCCTCAGCCTCAAACCAGCGCATCGTGTCGCGGTGGTCGAACGTGTGGAACAGGCGTTTCATCAGCCTTGCGCCGCGCGGGTACACCGCTTCGAGGCTGCGCACCTCTTGGAAAGAGTTGGTGAGGTTGCAGCGCCCTCCGCCCGTTATCGCCACCTTTGCCAAGGGGCGGTTGAGGCTTTCGTACACGCAGATGTCCTCCTGCGGCAATCGCCGCGCCGCCTCAATGGCCGCGAAACAACCCGCAGCGCCTGCGCCGATAATGGAAATGGTCATGAGAGTGGATATATGTTGTTTAGTAAACGAGTAGACGAGTAGACAAGTTGGGGCGGGCTGTAAGCCCAATCGTTGCGCCTAGCCCAGGGCAACACCCTGGGGACAAGTAAACGAGTCAGATTTCTTTATTGCGCAAAATTACATCTTTCCCCGCTTATCTGCCTTATAAATAAAATATCTGCATCATTTTTCTTGAAATGATGCAGATACTCTGGTTGCGTATGCTTTTCGCTTCGGGCGTATTGCAATTCGCCCCTACTTTCGTGTAGTGTTATCCGTAAATCACCTTGCCGTTTTCGTCTTCGTACGGCGTGAGGTCTTTGGCGTACTGGTTCATGGCGCGGAGGCTCATGCCCATTGATGAGAAGCCGCCGTCGTGGAAGAGGTTTTGCATCGTCACCTTGCGCGTGAAGTCGGAGAACATCATTACGCAGTAGTCAGCGCATTCTTCAGCCGTGGCGTTGCCGAGGGGCGACATCTTGTTGGAGAAGTCCATGAGGTTGTCCATGTCCTTAATGCCTTTGCCTGCCGTGGTGGGCGTGGGCGACTGAGAGATCGTGTTGATGCGTACGTTTTTCTCGCGGCCGTAGATGTAGCCAAAGGAGCGTGCGATGCTTTCGAGCATGCTCTTGGCGTCGGCCATGTCGTTGTAGCCGAAGAACGTGCGCTGCGAAGCCACGTAAGTCAGCGCAACAACCGAGCCGTACTCTGCAATGGCGTCCTGCTTCTTGGCCACTTGCAGCATCTTGTGGAAAGATATGGCGGAGATGTCGAGCGTCTTGTTGAGCATGTTATAGTCGAGGTCGTCGTAGGTGCGGTGCTTGCGCACGTTGGGACTCATGCCGATAGAGTGGAGCACGAAGTCCACGGGACCGCCGAGCACTTCGACAGATTCTTTGAACACCTTTTCGAGGTCCTCCACGCTTGTGGCGTCGGCGGGGATAATAGTTGCGTTGAGCTGCTCGGCGAGTTTGTCGAGCGTGCCCATGCGCAGGGCCATCGGCGTATTGCTAAGCGTAATAGTTGCGCCTTCTTCAACGGCCTTGACAGCCACTTTCCATGCAATGGATTCTTCGTTGAGCGCGCCGAAGATAATGCCGCGCTTGCCTTTCAAAAGATTGTGTGTCATGTTTCCTAAATCTTATTACCTTGAAAATTTGCGCAAAATTATGCATTTTGTGCAAAACGGGCAAGTCTTTGCGCAGATAATTGGGATTTTGCGGATTATTAGGGCTTATAAAAAGCATCATCTACCCTGCGGCGTGCGGGGTGGATGATACAATTTATATATGTATAGATTATCTTAGCTTTATCCCAAATACTTAATCAGGATGTTGATGTTCTCGGCTTCGCGCAGGCGGCGCAGGGCGCGTTCCTTGATTTGGCGCACACGCTCGCGGGTGAGGTTGAGCGAGTTGGCCACTTCCTCGGCCGTCATTTCGTTGCGCCCGATGCCGAAGAGCATTTTAAAAAGGCGAATATTCTCCTACTTTTGTTTGCGATTAGGGCATGTTTCAGCTATAATCTGTTTTGCAATGTCAAATTGAATACTCATAGACTAAAGTTATTTATATCCAACATTTTGTTTCAATTTTGGGTTCAAGTCTATACTTTTTTGTGGAATAGGAAAAACTGTGGTATACCCATTTTTCTCATCAGCCAGTTGGACTCGCTGATCGTATGATTTGTGATAAACTCCAAAACGCACCATATCCTGTCGTCGCCAGCCTTCCCATACTAACTCCAACAAACGCTCTT
>JALFUO010000094.1 GCA_022784065.1 Bacteroidales bacterium
TTCTCGTATTTTCACCTTCGTGGAGAGTCTCTCTTTAAGCACTCATTTGCAATCTAAATTGACGGTGCCGACTTCTATCTCCGCTCTATAAAGAGCGAGATGCTGTCTCTTGTACTTCTCTGTCGAATCTGTTATGGAAATTGTTTCAAAGAACTCTTTTCTTTATCGCCTCGCGGGCTGTATTCCCGTTTAGCGAGTGCAAAAGTACGAACTTTTCTTATAACACAAAAGACTTTTCCTTTTTTTTCTTATAAGAAAGGCAACTTTTTTCAAATTAAAGATGGTACACAATATTATATATACGCGCGCGCGAACAAATACTAATATATAATAACAGGGTTCTGCCTCCTTTCGTCTTATTAGTACCCAAAAGAACCAGGCTATGGAACGCTTTCTGCGTGCAAATAACTCAAAAATGCTATTGAAGTAGTCAAAAGCACTGTTAAGCGCAAAAGGCTTTCTGTTAAAAGACGGCAAAGGGAGCATATTTTCTTATGAGGAAAAGCGCAAATACACGCAAGAAAGACTACTTTTGCCCTCGAAAACAAGCAAACGGCACAAAAGTTGCCATAAATTATCACGAAAACTTACATATTATTCGCTATGCTCAAAAACATTTTCACTGTAATGACTCTGGTTGCCACGATGTCGCTGGCAACCGCCAAAGCCGCTCCTATTAGCGTTGGCGCACAGCCCGTAGACCTTACGGTAGCCGCGGAGAAGGCTGTAAACTCCGTGGTATATATCAAAGTAACCACCAATGGCAAGACGCAAACGGTGCAGTATTTCGATCCGTTCGAGGATTTCTTCGGTGATTTCTTCGGACGCGGGCAAGGCAACGGCGGCAACCGCAACCAGCAGCGTCAAATCGAAACGCCCAAGCGCACCGGCGCGGGGTCGGGCGTTATCCTGACAACCGACGGCTATATCGTGACGAACAACCACGTGGTGCAAGAAGCAGACGAACTGCTCGTGAAACTCAACGACAACCGCGAGTTCAAGGGCCGCATCATCGGCACGGACAAAACTACCGACCTCGCCCTTATCAAGATTGAGGCAGAAAACTTGCCCGCCATCACCGTGGGCAACTCCGAGAGCCTCAAGCTCGGCGAATGGGTGCTAGCTATCGGCAATCCTTTCAGTCTCACCTCCACCGTCACAGCCGGCATTGTCAGCGCAAAAGCGCGTTCATTAGGCGCAACAGGCGGCATCGAAAGCTTTATCCAAACGGACGCTGCCATCAACCCCGGCAACTCGGGCGGCGCGTTGGTAAACACAAACGGCGAACTTGTGGGCATCAATGCCATGATATACTCTCAGACTGGTTCTTATGCCGGCTACGGCTTTGCCATTCCCACTACTATTATGAATAAGGTAGTGGAAGATCTTAAGAACTTCGGCACCGTTCAGCGCGCCCTGCTCGGCATCACCGCCACAGACGTAAGCACGAAGATTGACATGGAGAAAGAAAAGGGCAAGGACGTTGACTACGGCACGGTGACCGGCATTTACGTTAACGAAGTTACGGCCGACGGCGCAGCAGCCGAGGCTGGTTTGCAAGAAGGCGACGTGATTATTGAACTTGACGGCAAGAAGATTGACAAGTTCGGCGAATTGCAGGAAGCCCTTGTGGCACACCGCCCGGGCGACCAAGTCAAGGTGACCTACCTGCGCAACAAGTCCAAACGCACCGCCACCGTGACGCTGCGCAATATCCAAGGCACTACCTCGGCCGTTCAGAACCTCGACACCGATGAACTCGGCGTGGCTCTGCGCCCGCTCACCGAAGCAGAGAAGAAAGAACTCAGCCTCTCCCACGGCCTTATTATTACCGCTGTGCGCGACGGTCTAATGAAGAAGCAAGGCGTTACGAAAGGCATTATCCTGATGCAGGTGAACGACGTGAAACTCAACACTGTGCAGGATTTTGAGAATGCCGTCAAGGCTGCCAACCTCTCCACGGAGCGCGTGCTTTGGATTCGCGCCAAGACGCAGAGCGGCCTGAACCGTTCGTACAACATCGAGCTTTCCGAACCGAAAGCAAAGGAAGAAGGAAAATCTCAAAAGAAATAAACCGCCTCTCCCCTACTCTATCCTTTCTTCATAAGAAGGCTACAAAAAAGACTCTTCCCCAGCAATGCGTTCGTTGCTGGGGAAGAGTTTTTTAGTTTTAGGTAAAATGCTATTTCAGCACCTTTTTGCCGCCGTCAATATACACGCCGCGACCGGCAGGCTCGTTGATGCGGCGACCGTTAAGGTCGTAAAGCGCACCCTCAGGCACATGGTCCGTAACAGTTCTGATACTGGAGATAACGCCACCCTTTACGGTGAACACACAGGTAACATCTTCGCTGATGCGCGAGGAAACATAAGTGTCGCCTTGCTTCATGTTGAACACCAAGCCCTTTGCCGGCATCTTCACCACATAGTCACCGTTTACCATAGTCGGCTCTGCGATTAGTCCGATTGTCCAAAGGGAATCCAGAGGGTTGCCCTCGGCATCGTCCGTATAGAGGTCTTGATTGGTGCTGGATGTGCAAGCCACTTTCAGAAGCGTGTCTGCCGGCATGTTGCAGGCAATGGTGTGCGTGGCGGTGGCGCGTTCGCTCAATGAGATGTCATTGAGCAGGTCGCGCCCCTGCTGCACCTTGTTCACATGTATGCCTTTCGGCACGATCAGGCTCATATTGAAGGAAGTGTATCCCTGTGCGCCGTCGTTCTCATAGAGCGTAAGGTATGCCACGCTCGTGCTGTCGGCCGTGAGCGTCACGTTGCTGTCGAGCCACACACGCAGCGTTTCCGATTGCGCCTGTGCCCTCACCGAAATGAGGAGCAGCAGGCTAAGGAAAAACAATTTTATCTTCATGGCTGTAATGTTTGTTTAGGTTTCACACGTCTGCGCGGCAGCGCATTTGTTTCCGGCGCAATGCCTTGGGCATCGAGGAACATCTGCGTGATTTGCGTTGCATCGAGAGCATCGACCACGCCGTCATCGTTCACATCGGCCGCCCATGCTATGATATTTGCCAAATTACCGAGATAGTACGCCGTGGTAAGACTTGCATCAAGCGTATTTACCTCTCCATCGGAATTCACGTCGCCCATTACAGTTTCTGCCTCTTCATATAAAAAATCCAGTTTTATATTAGCTTGCGAACCTGTAACATCATGCACTGCCACATAATAAGTGCCGTCTTCCCAAGTATGGCAACCTCCGTAAGCAACAGTTTCATCACCTGAAACCATATATATTTTCTGTCCTGTCGGCGAAAAAACTTGTAACGTTATTGCTTGGTTGCTGCGAAAAGCAACGGTATCGCCTTTACAAGCCTCGAAAGAGAACCACTTAATGGAATTCTCGCCTGGACGCGCAAAAGTCTGCGTTGGCAGCAGCGGCGTGATACCAGTTACCTCTTCTCTGACGCGACAATCAGTGAAACGGATCGAACCGTCGCAACTATAGCCACGTGTATCGAAAAAGCGGACATGTAAATCGTTTTGAGAATATATTACCGGTCTATCATCTTCTATTCTAAATAGGAATGAGATAGAACGTATCGGCATCTCTTTCACTGGCAGCAAAGCTACCAACTGAAAGACTGAATCAGGGTCGGCCACCTCTGTCTTCACCATTTCTTCCGTCCCATCGTTTACCCAATAGATATAACGGGTAATTGCATTCTTGCCATCTTGCGCCCCGTCTGTAAAAATTTTGAGGAACACGGCAGAGTAAGGAGTAATTAATCTGCCGACTTCGTCTACAAGCTGAACGTGCACAATATGTAGTCCACTTGTGAGACCCGAAACATCCAACATCTGCAAGCCGCTGGTTGCTGCACACTCGCGTAGGGTCGTTTCGTCATCGTCAAACCAGTAGCGCAGATGCTTTGGCTGTGTCGTTGAAGCAAGAGTCGTCTGTTTCAAAAAAAACTGCGAACAAGGCGTGGTAACGTGCCCGTTCTCGTCCACAACCTGATAATGCAAGGAATGCAACCCGTCCAAGAGGGAATTTACATCAAGCATTTGCACGCCAGAAGACAGCGGGGCGGTTGTAATCGTTTCGCTGTCATCGAACCAATATTGTAACTGCTTTGCAGAGGGTATGGAAGACTGTTTTGTCAGCTTCAGAAAGGCGTGCGAACAAGGCGTGGTAACGTGCCCGTTCTCGTCCACGACCTGATAATGCAAGGTGTGCAACCCGTCCAAGAGGGAATTTACATCAAGCAGTTGCACGCCAGAAGACAGCGGGGCGGTTGTAATCGTTTCGCTGTCATCGAACCAATATTGTAACTGCTTTGCAGAGGGTATGGAATACTGTTTTGTCAGCTTCAGAAAGGCGTGCGAACAAGGCGAGCATATAGCATCGGTATTATCGATAATCTGCACGTGCAAAGTATGCATGCCGTCAAGCAAGGCGGAAACATCGAAAGTATGCATACCATTCAGTTGCTGCGTGGAGCGCAGAGTGCCGATGTCGTCGTCATACCAATATTGCAACCTATCGGCCTGCGTGACGGGCGGCAGTTCTGCGAGGATATCGCTGACGCTTTGCCCCACACCCGCTTTGCACAGGCACAATAAGAGTATTAGAATGAATAGTTTTCGCATAACACACGAAATTAATTATAAGGGTTGGTTGAAGAGGGTATTAATCGGATTTGTATCATTTGGACAGGAGTAGGGGCGGTTTGCAAAACGCCCCCCCCATGCTCAAAAGG